>JAIDSW010000261.1 GCA_029061025.1 Duncaniella sp. | reverse complement strand
GCGAAGTGATGCTCGCATATGTCGATGTTGTCACCCTTGCGCACCGCCTCAATGAGCGACTGCTGTATCTCGTCGCCGGTGTTGGCGGCCTGATGGAGTCTGCGGAATTCAGAGTGACCGCCCTCGCGGTGAAGGTCGAAATCGCCCTTGTCGTTGCGGTCGAAATCCACACCCCAGTTGATGAGCTCGCGTATCTGCGCGGGAGCGTTTTTCACCACAAGCTCCACGGCTGCGGGGTCCGACAGCCAGTCGCCGGCCACCATAGTGTCGTGGATATGCTTGTCGAAATCGTCAACCTCAAGATTTGTCACCGAAGCCACGCCGCCCTGAGCCAGCGCGGTATTGGCTTCATCGAGAGTGGTTTTGCATATAAGGGCTACGCGGCCGTGACGGGCCACTTTAAGGGCGAAACTCATTCCGGCGATGCCGGAACCTATCACCAGATAATCATATTGACGGGTCATTATGTAAGAAATCGGCTGAAATTTTTACCGACCGCAAATTTAATAAATATTCGCGGTATTCTCCCCGCCCTCCGCGAAAAAATCACAACCTCCCCCGGCCGATATATTTTCAGAGCTGTCAGACAAGTCTGACATGTCAGAAGTGTCCGAGCAGCTCTCTTGTTATTAACTCTGTTCAATAATCATCTTCGAAGTCGTCAGTATCGTGGAGGTGATCATCGTAGGAGTCGTGATAATAGTTATCGTCGCTATAGCGATAGATCCTGCGTCGGTGGCCAGGGTTGTTTCTTATCCTATCTTCAATTGCCCGCAACCGTTTTTCACGTTCTGCACGTTCTATTCTATCCTTACGCCTCAAGAGAATTGCAGTGTCGGTGTCAATTTCTGAACGCACACGTTCGCGCTCAGGTTTTCTGTCGGTATCTTTGGGCGAAGTCCCGTCATCGGCAAGCGGGAAGAAAATCTTGCGGAGAAAATTAAATAATCCCATATCAATTATACAAACGAAGCCGTGAACTGAATACCGAGCACTGATGCGATCCGAAAAAAACTTGACATCTGAATGTCAGTTTTTCCACGTTCGACGCGAGCGATATATGTTTGCTCTCTGCCTATCCTTTCAGCAACCTGGCGCTGTGTGAGTTTTAATTCTTTTCTTCGGTCGCGCAGAAGTGAGCCGTAATACCATGCCAAAGCCTTTGCGTTGAATTCTTCACGCTCTTTAGTGCCGTTTGCTCCATATTGCTCATCGAGGAGTTGATTTGTAGTAGGCAGTTTTGATAATTTGGCTTCATCTAACTTTATCATGACTGTAAATTATTTAATATTTTGATGGCAATGTTTATTTGTTTCTTGTAATCCTTAGTCGACTTTTTTAGAAAGCCGTTTAAAAGTATTACTCTTGTCGACTGAATGACATTGCTGTGGTCTATTGCAAATAATATGCTCCTGTATTCATTTGAACCTGATGATACTCTCATCTCATATAATTCAGTCCCTTCAAGATGCTTGACAAATTTTGTAGAAATATTATATACACTTTACAATACCTTGAATACGTATTGGAACTTTTCCTTTACTTGTTGAGGCAGTGACCCGTAGAATTCATCAAACTCAGGAGTCCTGAGTATTACTCGAATATCCGGATTTTGATTCTCACTCTGGTTCATGTGGCAAAGATAAGGTTTTTTATATCAACAGCCAAGTATTTTTAGAACTTTTTAGTTCTAAAAATGCTTGGCTTGTCATAGATTAAAAAAGTTATTATTGTCTGCAGCCCTTACCACTCATAGGCCAGCGTGATGCCGATGTTGTTGAGCGACACGGTGGAGGAGTAGGGGGCGTAGTTGCGGTCGGAGGTGATGAGCTGGTAGGTCAGGCCGATGTCTATGGCGCGCTTTGATGTGGTGGTGCTCACCGGGATGCGTACTCCCACCGAGGGCTTGAAATAGAATTGTGCCGACGAGCCGAGGCATTTCTCGGCCAACTCAAGATAGCTGCCGCCTATGAGCCATGTGGCACCTAATTTGAGATCGATGTAGGCCGATGTTCCTGATGCCTTGCCGATGTTGAATCGGAAATCAGAGAACAGCGGAATCATGGCTTTGGTTGAGGCCGTGGAGTGTCCGAAATATGGCGGACGTACCACGTCGCCCTGAATGTCGGTAGGCAATACGGCCGTGGCCACGTCTATGCCTACACCGGCGCCCATGAAGAACCACGGGCGATACTGGTAGCCCTGTGTGGTGGAGATGCCATAGAAAGTGACGCGGTTAGTGCCTATGCCCGCGAGCACCGATGCCTCCACAAATCCCTTGTAGGCCGAGCCGCCGGTGAGAGCGGGGGTGATAAGGTCGCGCACCTGTGAGGCGAGCTGGAAATACTGGGCGCGGGCGGGTATTACGGCGGCGATTATCAATGCTGCCGCGGCTATGAGTCGGTTGATGCGTTTCATTGCTTTGCGTTTGTTTGAGTTGAGGAATCGGTGGTTGATGCTGATGATGGAGGCAACATATCGACGGTGACGGTCGAGATTGCATCCTTGCCGCTCTCCTCGTTGTATATCTCCAGCCCGAAGTCGGGGGCTACGGCGATTATGTGCTCAAAGAGAGCGCTCTGTATTGCCTCGTAAGCGGTAAAGGCAGTGGTGGAGGTGTATGCCCATATCTGCAGGGGCACGCCTTCGGGTGTAGGCGCGAGCGTGCGCACGAGAATCTGATTGTTGTGGTCAAACGACGGACTTTGCAGCAGATAAGCGCACAGATAAGCACGGAGCAGACCGAGATTCGTCTCAAGCGAACCGTTGACGGTTGCCAGCCCGGGGTCAAATGTGTCGTGACCTGCGGCACGGGTCTTGTCGACCCACGGTTTCAGCAGCGGATAGCGTGCGACAAGTTCATCTGTCTTGTCCGAAGCCAAAGGAAGTATCGAGTTGGCGTCGACGAGTATGGAGCGGGCTATCTGCCGGCAGCCGCTTTCGGTCATTCCGCGCCAGTTTTGAAACGATGTGGATATAAGCGTGTAGGGAGGCAAGGTGACGATGGTGTTGTCCCAGTTCTGCACCTTGACAGCCGAGAGCGACACGTCGACCACTATACCGTTGGCAATCGTCGATGGCACCACGATCCAGTCGCCCACGCGCAGCATGTCGTTTTGTGACAGCTGTATGCCCGCCACGAAGCCGAGGATACTGTCTTTGAACACCAGCATCAATGCTGCCGCAAAAGCACCGAGACCGGTAAGCAGCATGGCGGGTGATTTATCGATGATCACCGATACCACCACTATCGCCGAGATGATCCATATCACGCCCACGATGGTGTTGAGCACACCGTTGAGCGGCAGGTTGCGAGTGTTGCGCTTGTTATTGTAGCCAACCCATGCAAGGGTCACTATCGACGTGACGGCGATGGTGAACACGATTATTGTATAGGCCCACAGCAGTCGCTCGCATATGTCGAGCAGCTTTGAGGTGCTCGTGAATGCAAACGGCAGGAGCGTAAGGATTACCAGCGGCGGAATCACCCGCGAGGTGCGCGTGAATACGTGATATTGTGTAAGCAGTGCCGCCGTGTTGGGTCGCTTCACGGCGATGATTTTTCTTACGAGCCACACTATCGCAAGCTTGAGCACCCAGCCGATAGCAAGCGCGATAAGCACTATTACGGCTACGTAGATGACTTCTTCGGTCGTCTTGTCATGTTTCAGGCCGAGCATGTCGAGCGCCTTGTAGATAGTCTCGAGCAGCCATACGGCAACGGTGTGGGTGGGGATAATATCGCAGAGCATAATGATATGTTAAAAAGTGAGATATACTTTTTTAACAAATGCCGCGGCGATAGTGTTCAGACGGATACAAAAATCACCGCACCAAAGAATGTGGTGAAACTCCGAATGACAGGATTTGAGTGCTCGCCGGCCTTTGTAATCCTCCGGGCACGGTGGCCTCCCCTCTCGGGGATGAGGCCCGCCATTGGTCGGCTAAGCTTGTCTCGGTATTTCGATAAAACTTGTAGAGTTTCCCAATCTGCTTTGATGCGGCGTGGTATTTTCAATTTTGGCTCGGGCTCTCTCGCCCTGCCTTTGCTTTTATAACACAAAGATACTCCTTAGGGTTCACATTTCCAAATTTTCCGAGAGAAAAAAAGCTTGCGGAAATTATTGCCGGCTTTCACAAATGGTGCATATCAGTTATTTAAAGACCTGAATGTCCATATATCTGTAATGCGATGCGAGTATATGTCTCTGCTTCGCATTACGAATGATGGAGAATAATATTCCGCTGACAAAGTTACGGAAGAAGATATTGATATGAACTGATGCGAAGTTTCACGCGGTCTTCAGCTTTTACAGCTTGGAGCTTTATCGACTGCGCAGATTTACGACCCCCATCAGCAGTCAGGGAGGTTATCGACGGTTGTTTTTTCGATACTTTCATATTGATTAAATAAAAGTTCGTAATTACAACGGCAAATTTACGTTACGATAAAGATTTTATCGTTGCAATAATAATGCGGTTTAAATAGAGTCAATCCTGAATAATATCAATCCTCGCAGTAGTGGCGGAGGACGCGGCGGTAGGAGTTGAAGATCTTAGATTTTGAGACGAAGCCTACATATTTGCCGTTTTCGACCACGGGCAGATTCCAGGCGCCGGTGTCGTCAAATGCCTTCATCACGCTCTCCATGCTCTGGCCAACTTCGATCTTCACCGGCGGCATGGACATGAACTGGTTGACATACATGCGCTTGTACAAATCGGGGCGGAACATTATGTTGCGGATTTCGTCGAGTATTACCACTCCCATCAGTGTGCCGTCGGAGTTCAGCACCGGAAACAGGTTGCGCGAGCTGCGCGAGATAGCGTCGACCATCTGCTTCAGATTCATCTTGGGATGCACGGGCACGAAGTCGGTCTCGATCACATTGTCCATCTTAAGCAGGGTGAGCACGGCGCGGTCTTTGTGGTGGGTGAGCAGTTTGCCCTGGCGGGCGAGGCGTCGGGTGTAGATGCTGTAGGGCTCGAAGATGCGTATGGTGCCGTAGGATATGGTCGAGACTATCAGCAGCGGGAGAAACAGCTGGTAGCCGCCCGTCATTTCGGCCGTGAGGAAGATGCCCATCAGCGGGGCGTGCATTACGCCGCTCATCACTCCGGCCATGCCCATGAGCGCATAGTTTTTGGTCGAAAGGTCGAGGTCGAATATCGCATTGATGGTGTAGGCGAAAAGGAATCCGGCCATCGCGCCCACGTAGAGCGACGGCGCAAATGTACCGCCGACACCGCCGGCGCCGTTGGTGGCCGAGGTGGCGAATGCCTTGAAAAGCACTATGGCGCTCACGAAGAAGATGATAAACCACACGTCGTCGCGGTCGCTGTAGAAGATCGAGCGGTCGACTATCTCGGCCGTGTGGCCGTTGATGAGCGCGGTGATTGAGGAATATCCCTCGCCGTAGAGCGGCGGGAAAAGAAACACGAGCAGGGCTATGATGGTGCCACCGGCAAGTATCTTGCCCCACACTGACTTTATGCGCTTGAAAACACCTTCCATAAAGCCGGTGACGCGGGTGAAGTAGAGCGACACGAATCCGAGGAAGAGCCCGAGAAGTATCACGAACGGTATTCGTTGGGTAAGGAATATCTCGCTCTGCATAAACGAGAATTCGGGTGTATAGCCCGTGAACACATAGGCTACCGTGGCGGCGCTTATCGACGAGATAAGAAGCGGCATGACCGACACGGTGGTAAGGTCGATCATCAGCACCTCAAGCGTGAAAAGCATTCCCGCTATGGGTGCCTTGAATATGCCGGCTATACCGGCGGCGGCGCCACATCCCACGAGTATCATGAGGATGCGCGGCGACAGGCGGAACACGCGGCCTATATTGGAGCCTATCGCGGCACCGGTGTATACGATAGGGCCTTCGGCTCCCACCGATCCGCCGAAACCTATGGTGATCGACGAGGCTATGACCGAAGTGTAAATGTTGTGCGGCTTGAGGCGGCTTTTGTTTTGTGAAATGGCATAGAGCACGCGCGTGACACCGTGGGAGATGTTGTCGCGCACCACGTAGCGCACATACATGCTCGTGATCATGATACCCGCCAGGGGATACACGAGCAGCAGCCAGTTGCCCGTCGCCACGGCGAGATGGCTCGTGAGAAACGTGGCAATCACATGGATGAGCGATTTAAGAATAAGCGCTGCGAATCCGCATGCGATACCCACGAAAAGGGCGAGTATCATCACCAGCGTGCGCTCCTTGACATGACGTTGCCGCCAGAGCAGAAAGCTCAGGAAGATGGTGTGGAGCGCGCGGCCACACTTGCGGAGTCGGAGTGTAGCGGCATTCATGGGCGTATCACGGCTACCGTGCCGTCGGGATTCAGTTTTACGATGCGCGACGGGGTTGCCAAGCCGTCACTTTCTCTGCCGTGTATCACCACATAGTCCATCGCAGCCTTGATCTCGTCATCAATCTCCGAGAAAGATGCCGGAGCAGGGCGGCCGCTGATGTTGGCTGAGGTTGACACTACCGGACGACCGAGCTGCCGGCACAGCTCGCGCGAGAATTCCTCACGGCTTATGCGGAATCCGGCCGAGCCGTCATCGGCCACCAGTGGCGCAGCTATGTTTCTTACCTTCGGGTAAATCACTGTGGTAGGCCGCGCGGGATCAATGACCTTTATGGATGCAGACGCGGCCTCGGGGTCAACGTAGCCTTCAAGAGCTTCAGCGCAGTCGATGAGCGAAAGCATGGCCTTGCTATCGGCACGCCGCTTGATACGGAATATCCGCTCGACGGCCTCTTCATCGGTGGCGTCACACCCTATACCCCACACCGTGTCGGTAGGGTAGAGTATCACGCCCCCGCGCCTGAGCGCCGAGAGAGCTGCATCGAAATCGTCTTGCGAATATGTCATATCAATGAGTAGAAATATGAAGCTACGCTACAAAGGTAATAATTTTTTTTCAGGTTTTAGGGATTAGGTTTTAGGTTTTAGGGGTTAGGGGTGAGGGATTAGGTGGTAGGTTTTAGGGCTTGAGAAGAAAGTAAACAATTTTGTCTTAGGGTGCGCCCCCCTAAAACCTAAAACCTAAACCCTAAAACCTTATTTAAGTTCCTCGGGGGTGAAGCGGAGGGTACCGAGCAGGGTGCCGTCGGAGGTGATGTAATCGTAGCCGAGTGTGTAGCCTTCGTCGGAGGGCACGACGATGAGCCAGTCGGTCTCGCGGTTGGCTTTAAGATTTGCAGCCATGCCGTCGTGCATGCCGGCAAAGGTATCGCTTACGTTGCCATAATCCTCGGCAGTGCCGCCAAGGGTCATCACAAGCACAAGCTCTTTGTCAGCATGATTCACCTTTACATCAGTCCATGTGGTTATTTCGTCAACGCTCACGGGGAGGTTCAATCGGGCGAGATCAGCCACTGTGTCTACGCGCTTTTCGGAGTCAAATTCCTCCATAGCCTTTTCGTTGACCTTGATGCTTTCGATGATTTTGCGGTCAGTGTCGTAGTCGGTGCCATCAGTGGCGAGGCTGTAGACGAAAAATGTGCAGCCACCGGTTACGAAACAATATGCCTTGCCGGTGACATTCAGTCCTTCGATTATGCCCGACAGCTCTATCTCGCTGCCCGAGCGGTCGCCGAAATTAAATTTGTTGACACCGCCCGAGGGGTAAGTCATATGCACAAGTGCGGGATTGGCACCGCCGACAGTCTGATTATAAAGCACGATTTCATCGTTGCCTTCAAACGGGAAAGCGAGGATCACCACAGTGTTCTTATCATCGAGCGTAGTGAGCTGTACGCTATTGATTGATTCTACCGAGGTGTCGATCTCCTCGGGTGCGAATCCGGTGGGAACGGCTACCGAGTAAAGGCCGACATCGAAACGGTCGGAGGAGTCACATGATGCGAGCGCGACGAGCATGGTCACGACGGCAAAAAATAGAGAGTATTTTTTCATAAGTTAATGGTGTTGAGAATTAGTAATTATGATATATCAGCCGGCTACCAGGCCGCCGTCGGCGAGAAAATGACCGCCTGTGCAGAATGAGGATTCGTCGGAGGCGAGGAAATATACAAGGCGCGCTATCTCGTCGGGCTCGCCCACGCGGCCACGCATGTAAAGAGCATTTTCTTCCTCCCAAAACTCACGGGCTGAGCCGCGACCTTCGGCTTCATATTTCTTGAAAAGATTATCGACGAGCGGGGTGCGTACTGTGCCGGCACACACGGCGTTGACTCTCACTCCCTGCGGTCCCAGATCGAGGGCGAGCGAGCGGGTGATCTGTCCGAGCGCGCCTTTGGTGAGTCCGTAGCCGAAGCTGTGGGGCTTGCCCACATACCACTGGTCGCTGACATTGATCACCACCGTGCCGCCTCCCGATGCGATAATGCGGGGAACGGCCGCGCGAAGGGTATTGACGGTGCCGCGGATGTTGGTGTCGATCATCAGGTCGAGCTCCTCGTCGGTGATGTCGAGCAGCGTGTTGCGGCGGTGGATTCCGGCGTTGGCAAACACGCTGTCGAGCCTTCCCCAGCGGGCTATGGTAGCGTCGACGGCCGCATCGATGTCGGAGCGCGAGCGGGTGTTGCCCTGCGTGAACAGTATTTGCCCGTCATGGCCGGTTGAGGCGATGAGCCGGGCGGCCTCCTCGCTGTCTATATCCATGAACGATACATTCCAGCCTCGCTCGGCAAAGAGTCTTACCGATGCCGCGCCTATACCGGTGGAGCCGCCGGTGATGAATATTACTTTTCGGTTCATTAGCGTAAAATGAGAGCCTGTCGGTTACGGCAGGCCCTCACGGGTGGGATTGGATGTTATGTTACTTTGTTTCTCCTTCAGGTTTTTCAGTAGCGGCCTCCTTTTTCGCGGGCTTTTTGGCGGCAGGCTTTTTGGCTGCTTTCTCAGCTTTCTTTGCGGGAGTTTTCTTTGCGGCAGGCTTTTTCTCGGCCTTCTTTTCAGCCTTCTTTTCAGCCTTCTTTTCGGTCTTTTCAGCGGGAGCTTCTACGGCGGGAGCTGCCTTGAGCTCGTCGTTGAAGTGCTCGATATTCTTGCGCATCGACTCGGTTTCCTTTGTGAGGGCTTCGATTTCGGCAGCCTGATTGCGGATGGTGGTTAGCAGGGCGTTGAGCTCTTCGTTTTCGATAGAGAGGGGATACTGCTCTTCAACGCGGACGATGAAATCGGCAAGTACGTTCATGTAGTTGGTGAACGCCTGGAATGGAGTCTCGTAGGGCGAGAATGCTGCGTGGGCTGTGCCGTCGGCCATATGCTTGGTCGACATATAGAAGAAGTGGTCAGCCGACTGCAGGCGTTCCCAGTCGAGTTTCAGGCGGCGGTCGTCGCACAGACGCACGCGCTCAGCCACCGAGTAGAGCTTGTTGAAAGCCTCGTTCTGGAGCTTGTTGCCGAGCCATGCCGAGGTGTCGCGGGCTTCGTCGGACCAAGAGATGGGGTGCATGACTGAAAGCTCGGCTACGGGTTTCAGCTTGGCGATGGCGGTAGAGGGCGTCCAGAATTCCACGCCTCTTTCCTGAGCGAAGCGGGGCAGAGCGGCGAGGAACTGGAATATACCTGTCTCGCGGGGCTGGAAATCACCGAATACCTCCATGTTCATGAAGAGGTTGATGATCTGCTCCTCGGCGGGGGTGTCGGCGATCCAGTTGATATAGGTATCGGCGTTGAGGGGATACTGATCCCACTGGGGATTGCTGAAGCGGAGCGAGATGTCGTCGCTGAACTTGTCGTTTTTCAGCAGAATCTTGAGCTTGGGAGCTGAAGCGGCGCAATATACATAGTTGGGCGACTTCCATCCGAGGATGTGCTTGGCGCCTTCGGTGATCACGCCCTTGTAGCCCATGCCCAGAATCTGGGGAGCCATTTCGTCGCAGTAGATGAGCTCGGTGTTGCGGAGCACCTTGGTTTTCTGACCGAAAAGACGCTCGATCTTCATGTCGTGGTTTCTTACCTGGAGGGCAAATTCCTCGGGGTCGGTGAGCGACGCGAGCGAGTGGCTGTTGGTCTCGGCGAGGAATTCCACGCAACCGGTATCGGCGAGCTTCTTGAGCAGGTCGATAAACTCGGGTACATACTGCTCAAACTGCTCCAGAGCGGTACCTGTGACCGAGATGGCACACTTGAACTTGCCCTTGCTCTCCTCGATCATCTGCAGCAGGGTCTCGGCTGCGGGGATGTAGCTGCGCTGGGCGATGCGGGTGATTATGTCGTCGTTGGCAAAGTCATCGTAGTAGTAATGATCGTTGCCTATATCGAAGAAGCGGTATCTTTTCAGTCGGAATGGCTGATGAAACTGAAAATAGAAACAAATTGCTTTCATGATTGCGTTGGATATATATATGTGGTGACCGAGCCACCGGGTGGATGTTTAGGGTTATTTGGTGATGACTTTGGTTTAGATGTCGATTCCTTTCTTTCCGGCATTGTCCAAGGTGATCTGGTTGACCTCGGCCAGACCGTCCTCGCGGAGCTGATTGTACATCGCGGGGTAGGTGACGATGGAGTTGATGGCGTCGGCCATGGCGTCGATATCCCAGTAGTCGGTCTTGATGACGTTGTTGAGAATCTCGGCGCAACCACTCTGCTTGGAGATGATCGAGGGCACTCCCATCTGCATTGCCTCCAGGGGCGAGATACCGAAGGGCTCCGATACCGAGGGCATCACGTAGACGTCTGACGCCTTGAGCATCTCATATACCTGCTTGCCTTTCTGGAAGCCGGGGAAATGGAAGCGGTCGGCGATACCGCGCTCGGCTGCGAGATTGATCATCTTGTCCATCATGTCGCCGCTGCCGGCCATCACGAAGCGCACGTTGTGATTGTTCTTGAGCACCTTGGCTGCGGCTTCCACGAAATATTCGGGTCCTTTCTGCATGGTGATTCGACCCAGGAAGGTGACTACCTTTTCCTTGGGCTTGGTGGGGTGAACGTCCATCTGCTCGGGGGTGAGCGGAGTCACGGCGTTGTGCACGGTGGTGACTTTGGCCGGGTCGATGCCGTAATTGTTGATCACGGTGTCGCGGGTGAGATTGGACACGGTGATGATATGGTCGGCATTGTTCATGCCGTCTTTTTCGATGCCGAACACGGTGGGATTGGGTTTCCCTCGCGAGCGGTCAAACTCCGTGGCGTGAACATGTATCACCAGAGGCTTGCCGGTAACCTGCTTGGCATGGATGCCGGCGGGATAGGTGAGCCAGTCGTGGGAGTGGATGATGTCGAAGTCGAGGGTGCGGGCGATGACGCCGGCGCATATCGAGTAATTGTTGATTTCCTCCACGAGATTGTCGGGGTAGCGGCCCGAAAATTCGAGGCAACCCAGATCGTTGGTGCGCATGTAGTTGAAGTCGGCATAGATATGGTCGCGCAGACGATAGTAGAGGTCGGGACTCATGAGTTTGCCGATGCGCTGCTCCACATAGTCGCGGTCGACGTCGCGCCATGCGATGGGCACCTGCGACATGCCTATGATGTTGGCGAAGTGCTTCTCTTCGTCGCCGAAGGGCTTGGGGATAACAAATGTAATGTCCATGTCGCCACACTCCCACATTCCCTTAGTGAGACCGTAGCTGGCGGTTCCGAGTCCGCCGAGGATATGAGGTGGGAATTCCCATCCGAACATTAAAGCTTTCATATGTCAGGAAATGAGAGAGTGATTAGTCCATGTTGAATTTCTTGAGCGTGGTGAGCGTGCGGAGCACTTCGGCCACATTGGTGACGTGGCTTATGGCGCCTCGGCCGTTGAAAGGCGGGTTGGCGTCGTAGAGCTGCGACAGCGAGCCGATGCAACCCTGGCTCAGATCGTCCTCGAAGCCTATGAGCATGCGGTCAATGTAGCCCACGCCGCTTGCGCCGAATACCTTGAGGTAAGCGTCGGCATAGAATCCCATGAGCCACGGGCGCACGGGGCCGTTGTGGAGAGCCATCTCGCGCTCCTCGGGCGAGCCGAGGTAGAAGGGACGGTAGCCGTAGCTCTTGGGCGAAAGCGTGCGGAGGCCCTTGGGCGTGAGGAGCTCGCGGGTAACTACATCGAGCACTCCCTTGCGCTGGCGACGGTCGAGCGGCGAGTAGTCAAGGCCTATGGCGACGGCCATGTTGGGACGCACCGACGGGTCGGCGTAGGTGCCGGCTACATAGTCGTAAAGATAACCGTAGTCGTTGAGGAAGGTGCTGACATATTTCGGTGCCATCTTTTCGGCCGTCTCTTTCCAGCGGGCGGCGTCGGCGGCAGCCTTGGGATCATCCTCGGCAAGCTTGGTGGCAAACATCAGGGCGTTGTACCACAGCGCATTGAACTCCACAAGATAGCCGGTGCGGGGCACGATGGGACGGCCTCCCAGAGCGGCATTCATCCACGACAGCGGGCGCTCGGTGCCTTCGATCCACACCATGCCGTCGCCGTCAACCTTCATGCGGGGATGGCGGTTGTCGAGGATATAGTCGAGGATTTCCTTGATGACAGGCATGTAGCGCTTGCGGGTCTCCTCCTTGCCGTAGGCTTTGGAATACTGCTGGAGAGCCCACACTGCCCACAGCGGAACGTCGGGCAGGTCGATGCCGAGCAGACGGTCGTGCATATTGCCGTTTTCAAAGTAATCGCGGAGAGCCTTGATGCCTGAGTCGGCTATGCGCTCGAAGTCTTCCTTATGATTGATGGCGATGGTGGCGCCGGGAAGTGCCATGAAAGTGTTGCGGGCGAGAATCTTGCCCCAGGGATAACCCGAGAGAAGATACATGCCGTCGGGCTCGTCGAGGTAGCACTGCTTCACGGCGTTTTTCAGGCAGTTGAAAAACGAGTTGCGGCATGTGCGCTGAGTGATTTCCTTCTCATACATGCTCGTGAGCGAGCGGGGAGATACTTCCGAAAGTCCGGCCGAGAAGATGATCGACTCACCTTTCTTGATGGGAATGTCGAAATAGCCGGGTACCCACAGATCTTCGGTGTAGGGCACGCCGCGCTCCAGATCCTTTACGTATTCAAATCCGTTGTACCAGTGGGGATCGTAGGTCCACTGTGGCTTGCGGGAGAATTGCATGTAGAGGGTGGGGTAGCCGTTGTAGAGGCATGCGCTCACGCCGTTGGCAACCTCGGGAATGGTGGGATTGAGGGCGTCGTTGGCCACACACAGCTCATTGGCTTCGCGGAAAGCGAGAATGGGGCGGAAGCGCAGGGTAGTGGCCGAGTGGGCGTCGACGAGAGTATAGCGAATGAGAATGCGGTTTTCCTTGGAGCTGAAAATCTTATCCTTGGTGAGAATCACGCCACCCACGCGGTAAGTGGTGCGGGGCACGTTGTCACAGTCAAATTCACGGATATATTTATGTCCGTTGGGATTCATCACGCCTCCGCTGTAGCGGTGGAGAGCGAGATTGAACGGAGCGCCGTGCTGGTATACGGTCACATCGAGCGACGACAGCAGTACATGCCAGGAGTTACCCAGCTCCGGTACAGGCACCACCAGGAGGCCGTGCTGCTTGCGGGTGTTGCAGTCTACTATCGTGGTGCAGTGATAGGCGCCCGACTGATTAGTGCGGAGAATCTCCTTCGGTAGAGACTGCTCCAGATTAATCATGAGGTTTTTATCAAACTTGAGATAGCTCATGTTAAAATAGTAATGAATAGGTATATGTAGATGTTAATTAATTCCGATAATCAGAACCGTTCATGGCACGCTTTGTCATGGTCTGGATTTAATTCCACGAATATAGATATTTTTCCGCAATTACCCAAAAAAAAGTTAATGATGCATCAAAATTGCAACATTTTGCATGATTTTTATTGCCGGAGCCTGTGGCAAGGCTTCAGGCTGAAAGTGAAATATGTAGATGCGTGATGACTGCATCTCATAATTTTTGGTTATCTTTGCCGACAGTTATGACTAAAAGTGAGAAAATATTATTCGTCGGTCCGCGGTCGCGCGGCGGCATGGACGAGGTGCTGAAAGCCTATGCGTCAACTATGCCCGGGGCGCACTTCGTGGCCAGCTATCATGGCGGGTCGGCTGCCCGCAAGATAGTTGATTTTATCGGAGGCTATGCCAGCGCGGCATGGCTGCTTCTCACTCATCCCTCCATAAAGATAGTGCATATACACTCGGCGTCGGGAGCCAGCTTCCGCCGCAAGATGTATTTCGCCCGCCTGGCTCGGCGCCTTGGTCGCAAGGTGGTGATGCATGTGCACAGCGGACGATTTGCGGACTATTTCAATACCGATCCCGAAGGTATTGCCCGTTCACTGAATTATTGCGACGAGGTGATATGTCTTTCTGATCAGTGGTATGACTTTTTTTCGTCTCATGGCATTAAGAATCTTGATTTGGTACCGAATCCGGTGAATTATCCGGCTCAAGTGGAACGCGAGGCTGATCCCGAAAAGATTCACCTGCTTTATCTGGGAGTTTTGGATAATATAAAAGCTAAGGGTGTGGTTGATCTCGTCAAGGCAATGGCGCAGCTTAAGCCTGAGGTGCGCGACAGAGTTGTGCTGCACATTGCCGGAGCCGGAAGCGAAGAGGATAAGTTGCAGTCGATGATAAGCAGCGAGGGCCTTGACGATAATGTTGTGCTCGAAGGTTGGGTGTCGGGCGATGAAAAGCGGAAGCTGCTCGAAATGTGCCATTGCTTCGTGTTGCCGTCGTATTTTGAGGGGCTGCCCGTGTCGATTCTCGAATGTATGGCATGGGAGATGCCAATTATAGCTTCGCGCGTGGGAGGTATACCTTCAATAGTTGAAGATGGAGACAACGGTTATCTTATAGAGCCCGGTGATATTACCGCTCTTACGGATGCAATCACGGATGTTGTGGCAAATCCTACTGTACGAAGCGCTATGGGAAAGAGTTCCCGAAGTAAGGCGGCAGCCTATTCGATCGACAGTGTGGTGGAGCAATTGGACAAAATATATGCTCGCCTGCTTGAAGAGTAATCGGTAAAATTCTGACAATCATAGTTGTATAATTTTGTTAAAAATTTTTGTTCTCTATTGGTGAATTTGTCGGATTTTTTGTCTAACTTTGCGCCTTAAAATTTTTAATTTTTACACATAACTATGGGAGGATTTTTCGGAGTAGCATCCAAGGATGCTTGCCGCAATGACCTGTTTTATGGTGTGGACTATAATTCACACCTTGGTACCCGTCGCGGTGGCATGGCCACCTTCGACAACGTCGAAAAAAAGTTCTGTCGCTCCATCCACAGTCTGGAGAGCACCTATTTCCGCACGAAATTCGAGAAAGAGCTGTCAAAGTTCAAAGGGAATATGGGAATAGGCGTAATCAGCGACACCGATCCACAGCCTATCATTATCAATTCTCATTTAGGACGGTTTGCAATCGTGACTATCGCCAAGATATGCAACCTCGACGAGCTTGAGAAGGAACTGCTTGAGGACGGAAAACATTTTGCCGAACTAAGTTCGGGCTACACTAATCAGACCGAGCTGATAGCTCTGCTCATCACCCGCGGAAAGACTTTCGAGGAAGGTATCAAGCATGTATATGACAAGATCAAGGGCTCTTGCTCCATGCTCATCCTTACCGAGAACTCTATCATCGCCGCCCGCGACCGCCTCGGCCGCACGCCCATCATCCTCGGCCACAAGAATGGAGCTTATGCTCTGTGCTCGGAATCGACCTCATTACCCAATCTCGATTATGAGGTGGTGCGTGATCTCGGCCCGGGTGAAGTGGTGGAGGTGACCGCCGACGAGGTGCGCCAGCTTACGCCTCCGGGCAAGGAAATGCAGATTTGTGCATTCCTTTGGGTTTATTACGGCTTCCCTACCTCTACCTACGAGGGCGCCAATGTGGAGGACGTGCGTTTCAAGTCGGGCTTCAAGATGGCGCTGAGCGATGAAAACGAAGTGGACTGCGCTTGCGGTATACCTGATTCGGGCGTAGGCATGGCTCTGGGCTATGCTGCCGGAAAAGGTGTGCCTTACCGTCGCCTGATTTCAAAATATACCCCCACCTGGCCCCGAAGCTTCATGCCGGCCGACCAGTCGATGCGCGACCTTGTGGCTAAGATGAAACTTGTGCCCAACAAGGCTCTGCTCAAGGGACAGCGCGCTCTCTTCTGCGATGACTCGATAGTGCGCGGCACGCAGCTCAACGATAATGTGAAAGTGCTCTATGATTGCGGCGCCAAGGAGGTGCACATGCGCATCGCCTGTCCCCCGCTCATCTATGGATGCCGCTATGTGGGCTTCACATCGTCAAAGAGTGATATGGAACTTCTCACCCGCCGCCTTATCGAGGAAATGGAAGGCGACCCCAACAAGAATCTCGAAGCCTACACCACTACAGGCTCGCCTGAATACAATGCGCTCGTGGAGCGTATGCGTCAGCATTTCGGCCTCACATCCTTGAAATTCAATACCATCGAGGATCTCATCGAGGCTATCGGCCTGCCCAAGTGCAAGGTGTGCACCCATTGCTTCGACGGCTCCAGCCACTTCTGAAAGAAATCTACTTGAAACAATAAGGTACAATTAATCCAAGGTAGTAAAGTCCGTCAGGCCGCGAAGGCTTGCCGGACTTTTTTCGGTTCTCCCCCCTCTCGTCACACGCATTGCACCGATATTGGGAATTACCTTTTCCCCGGTAGAGCAGTAAGGTATTTTGCACGGCCGGATTCACCCGAGCGAGCGCCCCTACAGAGTTGATAGTTAGGTGTTTGATTGTTTTCATTTACAAAAACTGCCAATATTGGCAGTTTTTGTAAATGGATTGTTTGTTCTCGCTCTTTTATTTAAGCAGTTTTATATCGTTGGAGTCACTTTCCAATATGCTCATCTGATGAATTGCAATTTGGTTAAGTTTTATGAGACGATCTCTTTGTGTCATTCCCTGTCCGATGAAAACGGCATTTAGATTTTCCATATTCGACAGGCAGATTAGTTCGTTTATGGTGGCGTGGTCTCGTATATTGCCTTTTAACTCCGGGTGAGCCTCGCGCCATTGCTTGGCTGTTATGCCGAACATCGCTACATTAAGTACGTCGGCTTCATTAGCATAAATGATACTTGCCTGTGCCGGGGAAACCTCTGCCGGAATCAGGTTTTCTTTTATAGCGTCAGTGTGAATACGGTAGTTTATTTTTGCAAGTTCGCGTTTGGCCGTCCAACCGAACAGTTTTTGTTCCTCAGTTTTAAGACGCTGAAACTCTTTGACTATGTATAATTCAAATTCTACTGAAATCCAACTTGCAAACTTGAATGCAATATCTTTGTGAGCGTATGTGCCGCCGTAACGTCCTGATTTTGCAATTATTCCGATAGCATCGGTCGATTCGATCCATTTTTTAGGGGAAAGAGTGAACGCATTCAATCCGGCTTGAGTTCTAAACCCCTCGAATTCGGTGGGTTTAAACTCGGGGTTGTATAGTTGTTCCCATATACCGAGATACTCAATAGTATTGCGGTTTCGCATCCAATTAGCAATCACAGCATTAGGCTCGTCACTTTTATGTCGAGCTAAATCAGTCAAAGAAATATAATCATCTCCATTTACTGATATTATTGAAATATTGGTATTTTGAACAAATATTTTGGCCATAAATTTTCAAGTAGTAAGGCTGGGTATGGGATCGCGAAAGCTAAATTTTATTGGGGATCATATTCGATTCCCGCGGGAGGTATTCGATGGTGGCGGAGCGGGAGGGGGCGAGGATGCGGGTGGCGGTGGAGGTGATGTCGGCGGTGGTCACGCGGCGGTAGGCGGGCACTATGGAGTTTATGTCTTCGCCGTGCATTTCGGCCATGGCAAGAGTCTGAGCCTTGTTGAGAAAGTTCATCGACGAGAATGTCGACTGGCTCTCAAATCGGTTTACAGCCCGAGTGAGTTCATGCCCGGTCACGTTGCCCGGCTGCGCGAGAGTGCACGCCGCCTCGGTGAGTATCCTCCGGGCCTCGGCCACAGAGGTATCGTCGCTGCGGTTGAGGCGCCCGTTGAGCATAAGGAATCCCGGTTCGTCGGAGCCTGAAATCGAGGCGTCGGCATCGCTGAAAAGGTCGCCCTGCATCACGAGCTCGCGGTAGAAGCGCGATGAGCGTCCGTTGGCGAGAATGTCGGTGATGAGGTCACACTCGATATATCCAGGCTGTCCATATCCCGGCATGGGAAAAGCTACCGTGATCATAGCGCGTGGCACGTCGCGCCTCAGTCGCTCTATGCGCGGAGACATAATGGGCGGTTCGGAGGGATATGTGCGGGGCGTGATGTCGCGTCGCGGAATCGAGCCAAACCATTTTTCGGCAAGCTCCCTTACTTTGTCGAGCGTGAGATTGCCGCTCACGGCGAGCACGGCATTGTTGGGCGCGTAGTGAGAGAAGTAGAATTGCTTCAGATCGTCGAGCGTCACACGGCGCAGGTGGTCGATTTCCTTGCCTATCGTAGGGTAGCGGTAGGGGTGAACGGTGTAGAGCATCGCACGCAGATGATGTGACAGGTCGCCGTAGGGGCGGTTGAGATGAGTCTGCTTAAACTCCTCGATCACCACGCTGCGCTGCACGTCGAGCGATTTCTGCGAGAATGAAAGCGACAGCATGCGGTCGCTTTCGAGCCAGAAAAGAGTCTCGGCATTGGCGGCGGGAGCCACATCATAAAAATTGGTGAAATCGTTGGAGGTCCATGCGTTGCTTATGCCACCCACTCGCTCGAGCGCGCCATCGTAGTCAGCCACGTTTTCCGAGCCGGCAAACATCAGGTGCTCGAAAAGGTGCGCCATGCCTGTGAGATGGGGATTCTCGTCGCGCGCACCCACATTATATAGCACGTCAACGGCCACCATGGCGGTGGCCGGATCGTAATTATGTATTACCCTCAGACCGTTGCCGAGGGTGAATGACGAGTTATTCATCAAGTATCTCCATTGAGATGATTTTCACATCCTCTGTAGGACGGTCGGCGCTGCCGGTGGGGACATTCTCGATTTTCTCCACCACGTCAAGACCCTCGGTGACTTCGCCAAACACGGTATAAGTGCCGTCGAGATGGGGAGCACCGCCTGTAGTGGTATAGATCTCGATCTGTTCCGGAGTGAGCTTCACGGGATTCTCGGCACCGATTTTCTCAGCCTCGGCAGCGAGTTTTTCCTGCAGGGCCATCAGGCCTTCGCGGTCACGGTTGCGGCGCATTGCCATGATGGTGTCGTTGTGCTGTCGGGCGAGGTCGTTGAAAATATTCTGGAGATTCTGCATCTCAAGGTTATGCTCAAGGCTCTTCATCTGACCTTCGGAGTATACGTTGCCGGTCACGATGTAAAACTGGCTGCCCGACGAGCGGCGCTCGGGATTCACATTGTCGCCGGTGCGGGCTGCCGCGAGTGCGCCGCGCTTGTGGAAGTGGCGGGGATACACTATTTCAGCGGCTATGGTGTAGTCAGGACCACCGGCGCCGAGCATATCGCCGGGTGCGGCGGTCTTTGAGTCGGGGTCACCGGTCTGGATCATGAAGTTTTTGATAACGCGGTGAAAAAGCACGCCGTCATAATATCCCTCGCGGGCGAGGCGGAGGAAATTGTCGCGATGCAGAGGGGTGTCGCCGTAGAGAGCCACGGTGATGTCGCCCATGGTGGTGTGGATGAGCACGCGGGCGTCTTTGGTGGTGTTGGGAGTGGTCATATTGTTACTGTTGGGGGTAGCTGCGTGCAGGCACACGGCTGCAAGCAAAACGGTGATTATCAGAAAAATTTTGCGCATTGTATCGCTGGTTAGATGGTCGACGAAGGGAACAGACGCTTGTAGATGCGGCGGAAATTATCGTCGGCAGCCGAGAGCTCGTCGGCGCGCGCTTCATAATCAGCGCCCCATATGGCGGGCAGCAGGTCGCCTATGTAGCGGCGCTCGCGGTCTTTCTCGATGGCGCCGGCGATAAGGCGGCTGATGGCGTGGCGGTATTTTTCAGCGTCGATGGCGCTGAGATAGCGGGCCGAGCTTACGGTGAACTGGCCCGAATTGTCGACAAGAATCATGTTATCGACAAGTTCGTCCATTATATCGTCGCAGGCGCCTATGTGATTGGCTATGTATTCGTAGGTTAGCAGGCCGTCGGGGTCGGCGGTAAGCTGCTTTTTCAGATCCTGATCCATGTTTAGTAAAGTTTGTGACCGCAAATGTAGCGAAAAACTTCGACTTTACGAAACTTTGATTGAAGCCGGCATGCTGATTCGTCGGATAAATAGGCCTGAATGTCGATTATAGCCCTGATATTTTGGAAATGTTTTAAACCTATGCGTAACTTTGCAGTCAGATTATTGAGTTGACTCATAATTTACATTCCATTCCGCTCAACACAACAAAACAGATATGAGACTTGCAGGGAAAAAAATCCTCCTCCTTATGCTTGCGTGGCTGCTGCCTGCGCTTGCGTCGGCTCTCAACGTCACCGGCAAGGTGATCGACGCCGATACCGCCGAGCCGCTTACAGAGGCGGCCGTGAAGCTGCTTGCGGCGCGCGACAGTGCTTTCGTAAAAGGTGTCACCACCGACGACGACGGCCGTTTCCGCTTCACCGACGTCAATGCCGGGAAATACATACTGTCGATAGCCTATATCGGGTATGCCGATTATGAGGCTCCCGTGACCGTGGGGACGAAAAACCTGCGGCTCGGCGAGATTAAACTGAAGGAATCATCCACGCTGCTGAGCGAGGTGCAGGTAGTGGCCGTAAAGACTCCCATAAAGGTGATGGAGGACACGGTGGAATATAACGCCGACTCTTACCGCACTCAGCCCAATGCCGTGGTCGAGGACCTTCTCAAGCGTCTGCCCGGTGTGGAGGTGGGCTCTGACGGCTCCATTACAGCCAACGGCAAGACCATATCGAAAATTCTTGTCGACGGCAAGGAGTTTTTCGCCGATGACCCCAAGGTGGCATCCAAGAACCTTCCCGCCTCGATGATCGACAAGCTCCAGGTGGTCGACCGCAAGAGCGACGAAGCGCGCCTGACGGGTGTGGACGACGGCGAGGACGAGACGGTGATTAACCTCTCGGTGAAGAAGGGGATGAATCAGGGATGGTTTGGCACGGTGACAGGCGGCTACGGAACCGACGACCGATATGCAGGGTCGTTTAACATCAACCGCTTCTGGAACGGAAACCAGCTCACCTTCCTGGGAAATCTCAATAATATCAATGAGATGGGCTTCACCGATTCCAATGGCGGACGTTTCCGCCGCTTCGGAGGCGACAACGGTATCACCGTGTCGCGTGCCGCCGGCTTGAATTTCAACGTGGGCAACGGCGAGATATTCCGCGTGGGCGGTAATGTGATCTTCACCAATACCGACAATATTTCCGACACCCGACAGAATCGTCAGGAACTTTTCGAGGACTATTCCACCTATACCAACTCCACAAAGTATTCCCGCAACCGGGGCAACAATGTTAGCGGCCAGTTCCGCATGCTCTGGAAGCCGAATGAGTATAATACACTCGAATTCCGCCCGAATTTCTCGTTTAACCACAACAATTCCTTCAACGACGAGTGGTCGCAGTATCTCGACCGCTCCATGCGCGAGGTGTATACCGCCGACAATGTAGACCGCTCGCGCGGCAACTCGTGGGAGGCATCGGGTCGCTTGATCTACTCCCACTCGTTTAAGGAGAAAAAAGGCCGCTCGTTCTCGATAAGCGCCCAGTATCAGATGTCAAATGTGCGCGAGACCGAGAAATCCATCTCCAATACCATATACAACTCCGAGTATATGCCCACCGAGGAGGATGTGATGAACGATGATATAAAGCTCGACCAGTATGGCAACAACCACACATGGAGCAACAGCGTCAACGCCCGCGTCACCTATACC
Source organism: Duncaniella sp. (assembly GCA_029061025.1). Classification (GTDB taxonomy): domain Bacteria; phylum Bacteroidota; class Bacteroidia; order Bacteroidales; family Muribaculaceae; genus Duncaniella. The sequence goes on along the minus strand of JAIDSW010000261.1, from coordinate 10,692 downwards.
GAGCCCCTCGGCGATCCCGAGAAAGGCCATGCCCTCGTATTCGCCTACCGCTTCAACTACCGCTGGAACAATGCCGACAAGCTCACCTACGACCTGCCCGACGGATATGAAGGCGTGCTCCCGCCACTGGGCGCGGAACCCAATCCTGATTACTCCAACTCGTTTCGCAACGAGTCGTCAAACCAGAGCGTGCAGGTAGGTTACAAGAAATCGGGCAAGAAGCTCAACTTCGAGGGCGGATTGCAGTTTGTGCCGCAGATGTCGAAGAGTGAGAATCTTATCGACGACGCCAAGACCATTCCCACGCGCTGGGTGTGGAACTATGCTCCCTATCTGCGTCTGCGCTACAAGCTCGACAAGCAGTCATCATTTCAGGTATTCTACCGCGGCCGTTCTTCACAGCCGAGCATGACCCAGCTGCAGCCCGTGGCCGATATTTCCGACCCCATGAACATCAAGCAGGGTAATCCTGACCTCGATCCCTCGTTCACCCATAACTTTAATCTCCGTTTCCAGGATTATAATGCCGACAGCCAGCGCTCGATAATGCTCATGCTTAACGGCTCGTTCACTCAGAACTCCATCGTGTCGCTCACCACGGTCGATCCCGTAACGGCAGTGCGCACCACTACATATACCAACGTCAACGGTGTGTGGTCAGCCCGGTTGATGAACATGTTTAACCAGCCGCTGCGCAACAAGAAGTGGAACATCTCCAATCATATCTTCGCCAACGTTAACCACAACGTAGGTTTCAACAATGGCGCGCGCAACAACTCGCTGTCATTCACCGTAATGGAAAGCCCCGGCATCACATTCCGCCCTGACCACTTCGAGCTGGAGCTGCGTCCCGAATACCGCCTGCAGCTCACCAAGAACTCGCTGCCGCAGCAGCGCAATCAGACCGTGCACAGCTACGGCGGACGATTCGACGGTACATATTATACCTCATGGGGTTTCAACCTTCAGACCGATCTGCGCTACTCAGCCACCACCGGAATGGCGGCCGGATATGACACCAAGACCCTGATGTGGAATGCTTCCATTTCCCAGCAGGTGCTGCGCGACAAGTCGCTCACCATCGCCCTGAAGGTGCACGACCTCCTCAACCAGACCTCCAACATACGCCGCAACGTGACGGCCAACTATATCGACGACATCGAATATAACTCGCTCACACGCTACTTTATGGTGACGCTCACGTGGAAGTTCAATACATTCGGAAAAGGCAATACCCCGTCGGTTGACGGCGGCGACATGGGCCCCGGCGGTCCCGGTCGCGGCTTCGGTGGTCCCGGCGGCCCCGGCGGCGGCCGCCCCCCGAGGTAAATCATACCACCGCAACGCATCAACCCCGGGTGAAGAGTCATCCGGGGTTTGTTGTGTTACCGGGCGTGTATGGAGGGGGGGTCTGCGACCCCCGCTCCATATTATTGCCGGCGTTTTTTCCGGAGAGACGTAAGAGGATTATAGTAGCGTCGTTGCGGTTACTCAGGCTTATACACCCCGGAGGGGTGCAGGCTCTAATACATGATACGAATTATGCGCTGCGGGGAGAATGCATTTTTTATTTCATGTTTTCACCGCGGACGCGATGAATCGCGTCCCTACGGCGCTGTAATTCAATGGATTAAAAATGCGGTCGCCGATTCACTGCTGAACCGGCGACCGTTTATTTGAGATGGTATGTGAAGTTTACTTCACCATGATCTTGGCGGTGCGTATCGAGCCGTCGCGGCCGGTGAGGCGTACTATGACGCAGCTGCCGGGTGCGGGAGCATCGATGCGGCGACCGTTGAGGTCGTAGTATTCGATGCGGGCTGCCGAGTCGATTACGATTTCAGTGATGCCGCTGACACCGAAGTCAATACCGCCCAGCCCGGCGGTGGCGGCGTAGGCCTCGGCTGTACCTTCAGGTGCTGTACCCTTGCAGTCGGGAGCGATGCCGTCGAAAGCATCAGCAGCAACCACGGGGGGGACAACAGGCATGAAAATGACCTGATTGAGCGCCGAGCATCCTGCAAAGGCGCGCGATTCTATCTCGGTGACGCCTGCACCTATGGTCGCAGCCATTAGCTTGGTGCATCCTGCAAACGCTTCTTCACCCACAGTGGTGATATTTTCGGGAATCACCAGCGACACTACTTTTTCATTGCCGCGGAATGCGCCTTCGAGTATCTTGGTGACGTCGTAGGCCACTTCGCGATAATACACGCTGCCGGTAACGGTGAGGAATGTCTTGCTGCCTGTGTAGGCCTTGATCCATACGGTAGGTGCCAGCTGCTCCTTGTCGACCACGAATGTATAGTCGTCGATGGTGAATTCTGTAACTTCGGGAGCTTTTACCTGCGCGGTCACCGACTCGCTGTCGGCAACTTTCACGCCATCATAGAGCGCTTCGATGCAGAACCTGTAGACGGTGTCATATTCAGGAGCCTCGTAGACCCAGGGAGAGGTGACATTGCCGACGCTGACGCCATTGACATATCCTGTGAAACCTACACAAGGTGCATATTCGCTGCCCGGATCGGCCCAGGTGAGAGTGATGGTGCGGTTTTCGGGATCACTCTCGGTAGTGATTGCTCCTACGCTGCGGTAGTCAGCTATCACGATATCGTCGATAATGGCCGAAGAGGGCGTGTCGCTGAATCCGGTTACGAAACGCACGAAGACAGCGCTCTTGCCGGCATAGCCTTCGAGGGGAATTAGCACTTTCTTCCATCCGGGAGCGTCGGCATCGAGAGAGATGAGATTTTTTGAAACAGAGGTGAACTCCGTGCCGTCGGTCGACAGCTGAAGGTCGATATATACATCATTGCCGGGGATGGCATAGTACCAGTAGCTCAATACCGGTGTGGCGGTTTCCGACAGATTGATTTTATAAGACGTCATGGTGTTGACGCTGCCCGACGGGGCGCGGTATTCGGAGTAGTTTACGTAGATCAGACCGGCTCCCGAGTGGGGCTCAACGGTGATACCGTCGCCGTAGTCGGCCACATCTGACAGATACATGCGTGCGTAGTAAGAAGAGTTGGTATACGACCACATCTTATCAGCGCCTCCGTCAAAAGTCTCCACGAAGGGAAGCTCATATTCAGGACCGATAATCAGTGAATAGTCATAAGAACTGTAGCCTGACTCGCCAGGACCTATATTATTGGCAGCCTGTACCTCATAGCGCACTGCGCGGGGAAATTCCATGCCTGTACCGTAGTCGACATATTCCGTCTCCTTGATACCCTCGGCAATGAGTTCACGGTTGTTTTCGCCGCTTCCCCAGCAGCGGAATACGTTGTAGACGGTCTCGGCCGGGTCAATCGCGCCCCAGTTGGCGCCGCGGTCGGGAGCAGTCCAGTATACACGGATACCGCCGTCATGGTATTCAGCCGCGATGGGATAGGGAGAGTAAGGCACGTCGAATCCCACGAAGCATCTTTCGGTAGTCTGGGCAGATCCGAAGTCAGTGACGGCACGCACCATATAGATGGTGGTGGTGTTCTCGTGGGGATTATTGTCGGTAACTGTCACGGTAGACCCCGGTTCAGGATTCTCCACTGAGGTCACGAGCTCGTTACCCTCGTAGCCGCGGTAAAATTCCATAGCCTTTACAGGCACTGGCAAAGGTTCGCCGTTGCTGAGAGTCGACGGAACGACAGCAGTCAGCTCAACCGATTTTCCGTCCACAGCGGGCGTGACCTTGAATGACTGGTAGGCAAACGAGAATTGCAGACCGGGAGTGACCGAGCCGCCGTAGGAATACGGGTTGCGCTCGTCGCCTATGTAGGCTGCCGGGGTGTATGTGTAGTTATTTCCGTATTGCCATGCGGGAACTGCGTCGTCGGTGAACTGTGCCTGCTGGCCGGGAGCCATGTCGGTGAACGTCACCACCGGTATGTCGCTCTCCGAGATGCTGTAGCACGAGCGGGTGACGGTAACCGTCATGCGTGTGTCTTCAGGAAGAGCCTGCCAATCGCTGTCTTTCTCGGGAGCGGTGACCGTACCCACCACTTTACCCGTGTTGTCTTCGATTACAAAACTCATGCTTACCGACGGTGAGCCCGGTTTAAGAGCCATGGCTGCCGGCACGGCAAGTGCCGCCATTGCGACGGCTAACGTGCGAAAAATCTTCATAATAAATCAGAAATGTATGATGAAATTATAGCGTTTTATGTATTAAATCTGAAAATCTAATATGCAAATATAGTGATAAATCATGGATTTTATATTAACTTTGTGGTAATAAGGAAATATTTATCACCTGACGAGAAAAAAACAATTATAATAATCTGATGAAAAAACAACTGTTTCTTTCGCTGGCTGCGGCTGCCGCAATTGCGGTGACGGCCGGCGTAAAAGTTCCCGAGGCCGAAAGCCTTTTCACGCATCCAGAGTTGCAGACGACCAAACTGCCGGTGCTGAATCAGGGAACTCAAGAGTTTGTGAAGGCTCCGCTCATGAAGAGCGCACCCGCACCGGTGAGCTTTGCCCCGATGAATGTGGCTGCTGACGGCGCTACGATCTTCGGCTATCTCAACAACACTAATCTTGTGGGTAAGGAAAACGGCTTCTACAGCATCGACCCCGGCAAGACTGATTCCGGCACATTCATGTGGCAGGATTACCTCACGGCAAATGCATGGGGCGTGTATACCGGCTGGTATCGCGACGGCCGTGTGTGCGCCCTCGACGGCTATAAGTTTGAGACTGCTTTCATGGCCTACGCCTACACGGAATTTGACCTGTCGACGGGTGAAATCGTACGTAACGAATACATTGACCTGAGCGACGAAGCCGACGGCATGCTCCCGGTGCTTCTGACCTCGGCCTACCGCACACTCGACGATAAGGTGTACGGCTACGGCTACGATGTCAACGGCGAAGGATTCTCTTACACTGTGGCCGATGCCGACGGATTCACCAACGTGAAATCAGTGAAAAGTGTCAGCTTCGACAATGTGTGCGTGTCGCTGTGTTACAACGAGCAAGACGACCTTTTCTACGGTATCACCACTGCCGGCAAGCTCGTGCAGATCGATGCCGAGGGCGCGCAGACCGACGTGTTCAACGTGGCTTCGCAGATCCCCGGCCTGAACACACGGGTCATCACCGGTATGGTCTACGTGCCGTCGCTCAACGCCATACTGTGGAATGCTTATTATAACAATGTATCCACCGCATTTATATCACTCAATATCGCCGATAAGAAGGCCGAAGTGTTGAGCAAGAGTGCCGGGGCGGAGATATATGCGTTTCTGCTCACTACCGAGCCCAACGCTGCTGAAGGCGCGCCCGCAATGCCTGTGATCAATAGCTGCGACTTCACCGGCGCATCGCTCAGCGGCACGCTCAGCGGCACAATGCCCTCAAAGACCCAGGGCGGTGAGACCCTGAGCGGCGATCTCGACTGGACCATGCTTGTCGACGGTGTGAAATATTCCACCGGCACTGCCGCAGCTGGATCGGCAATTACGGTTGATCTTACCGATGTCGCCAACGGTAACCGCACCTTCTCGCTCGTAGCCTCCAAAGGCAATCTCAAGAGTGCAGCTTCGGTGCTCCACCGCTGGGTAGGCTCGGATACTCCCGTTGCCCCCACGGATGCGCACCTGACTGAGACGAAAGTGACCTGGACCGCACCGGCGGCGTCAGTCCACGGTGGATATGTGGATTATGATGCCCTGACCTACACTGTCAAGCTCAACGGCACCGTGCTGGGCACCACTTCCGAAACTTCGCTCGAATACACGCTGCCCGAGGGCGAGCCCTTCACCAGCTATACGGCTGAGGTCACCGCAACTTACGACTCCAAGACTTCCGAGGCCGCCGTGTCCAACTTCATCACTTACGGCGAACCGCTTAAATGCCCGATCCACTTCCGTCCCGAGCCTAAGGATATTGAACTGATGACCACAATCAACGTCGACGGACACAAGTATGAGAGCGGCGTGGAAGATACATGGCGCTTCATCACTGCCGACGAGATGGGCTTCCCCGCATTTGCCTCAGGTTACAACGGCGATGACTGGCTCATACTTCCTCCGATCAATTTCGACAATACCGCCAAGGCCTACCGATTTGAAATGGAGATAGGTCTGGTACACGACAGCGATACCCGCGGCACTTATGAGGTGTGCATCGGTACTGCTCCCACCGTCGAGGCCATGACCCGAGTGATCATTCCCGAGTCACACTGCCTGCACATGCTCGGCGATATTCTCGAGGAATTCTTTGCCGTGCCCGAGCCCGGTGTATATTACATAGGTATTCATGCCGTGACGAAGACGGTATCGTTCCACGTATCGGATATCGACATATCTCTCAGCGACCGCGATGCCGACGTGCCCACCGGTGTCACCGATCTTCAGGCTACTGCCGGTGCCAACGGCGCGCTGACGGCTACCGTATCGTTCAAGATGCCTCTCACTACAGCTGACGGCCGCATGCTCGATGCCGCTACCGTGATCACTGCCGAGGTGGCTTCGGAAGCTACCGTGCCGGGCAGCTCATCGGCTCAGAACACTCCCGTGGCTTCCACGCAGGTGACCGGTGCTCCCGGTTCGCTCCAGACCGTGGAAATCGAGACTGCGCAGAATTACAACAATATCAAGGTTACCTGCTCGGTCGACGGCCGTGTGGGTAAAGCTGAGACGGCGCTGGTATATACAGGCGTAGTGCGCCCCTATATCGTCAACAATTTCAAAGCCGAACTGAGCGAGGATAACCTCACCGTGAAACTTACGTGGACTCCCCCCACCGAGGGTGAGGAAGAGGGCGCTATAGGCGATTCGTTCTACTACGAGGTTTACTACTACGATGCTTCATGGGTATATCTCGACGAAGTAGGCTGGGATCAGACCGAGTACACCCTCACCATGCCTGCCGGCACGGAGATGTTCTATACCACGCTCGGCGTGATGGCTCACAATGCAGCCGGTATCAGCTACCACATAGTAGGTACTGGTTTCTCGATCGGTGACCCCGTCAAGTTGCCTTGGGTAAATAATCTCGACAACGAAGTTACCGAGAACAATACCGTCATCATGCGTCCTTCCGATGAATATAACGGCACCTACTGGATGCCCGGCAATCCCGCGTCGATACTTTCGCCCATATTCGCCGTGGACGGCAACCTGGCTATGATGGGTTACACTGTCGACGGTCAGACTGATCTCAAGGCTATGGTGGGACTACCCAAATTCTCAACTGCCGGCATCAACGACGCTCAGATTACATTCAACTACTGGGGTGGCATAGCTGCCGCTCAGATGCGTCTGCTCGGTCAGGCTTACGGTATGGATGAGCCGGTGCTCATAGCCGAACTGCCCTTTGACAATGCCGGCTGGACTTCGGCTACCTACACTCTGCCCGATGAACTGCAGAATAAGGGTTGGGTGATGCTGATGGTCGATGCCGATATTGCCGACGATCAGACATTCGCATTATTCTCAGGCTATACACTCAGCTCGCCCAGCGGTATTGCCGAAGTTGAGATGAATGTAACCGATGCTCCCGTCGAGTACTACAATCTTCAGGGTATCCGCGTGAACGGCACTCCCGCCCCCGGCCTCTACATCCGCCGCCAGGGCACACAGACTGAAAAAGTTGTGGTGAGATAACCACTCTGACTTCTACCGATTTTTTTGACGAGGCTGCGGCGTAACAATCTATGCCGCAGCCTTGCTTTTTTATGTATTGGAGTATTGATATGGAGCGGGGGTCGGCGACCCCCGCCACAATTGCAAAAATGTAACTTGACTCGGCTGATGCGTTTTGTCGCTGCGGCGGGGGTCGGCGACCCCCGCTCCATACATGCAACTCATAAATCGGTAATAATCACTCATGTAGGTGCAGAATTGGTCACCGGGCGTCCGGCGTAGACTATGGCGATGAAAATTACCCTTTAGTTCTGCCGGACGCACCCGAGTGTGCGTCCCTACAGGAACTGGAAATCAATGTGATACAATTGGTCTAATACCAACGAAGAGAACTCAGTTCCCCCTGAAGAAATCCATTGGATTTTGACACAGGCTTATTTAGCCCCATGCTCCGCATCAGTACAAAAAGCCCAGAATCCACATCGGAATTTTGTTGCCCGTACCGGTTTCCATATCATCTGCAACGATATAGCTGTTGTCCAATGTCGTTCATATACAAAAAAATGCTCTTTGTAAAGAGCATTTTTCAATAAAAATGCTCTCCCGGGAGAGCATTTTCTGATGGGGAAATCAGATGCCGAGGTTCAGACGGTGATTTCGCCGCAGATGTTTTCTTCGATGCGGCAGGCGACTTTGGCGGGGGTGAGGCCGAGTCCGAACAGATACATCAGCTTAGTGATGGCGGCCTCGGAGGTCATGTCGTGGCCCGAGATTACGCCGGCCGAAAGCAGGCGGTCGCCCGATACGTAGCGCTTGGAGTGCACTCCGCCGTTGACACACTGAGTCACGTTGACGATCACGATGCCGCGGTCAACGGCGGCACGTATCTCGTCGAGAAACCAATCGGCCGTCGGACCGTTGCCGGCGCCGAACGTGCGCAGCACTATACCCTTTATACCCGGCGTGGCGAGCAGATGCCGCAGCGTGGCCGGTGTCATGCCGGGGTTGAGCTCTATGAACATCACGGCGGTGTCCATCACCGTGCGCACGTCGAGTGGCTGCTGCGCCTTGTGGCGCAGCAGATGGTCTTCCTCGTAGTTGATGCCGAGGCCTATGCGCGCCAGTCGCGGATAGTTGTTGCTCTTGAAAGCGTTGAAATTGTCGGCGCTCATCTTGGTGGAGCGGTTGCCGCGCCACAGATAGTTTTCAAAGAGTATCGCAACCTCCTGCACCATTGGCTCGCCCGCACCGTTGCGGGCGGCGGCAATCTGGAGCGCGGTGATGAGGTTTTCCTCTCCGTCGGTGCGCACCTCGCCTATAGGCAGCTGCGAGCCTGTGATGATTACAGGCTTGTGAAGATTGCCGAGCATAAACGACAGCGCCGATGCCGTGTAGGCCATAGTGTCGGTGCCGTGAAGCACCACGAAACCATCGTAGCTGTCGTAATTGTCGCGTATGGCCGTGGCAATCTGCGCCCATCCGTGCTGGTCCATGTCGCTTGAATCGATGGGGACAAACTGGATGTTGTCGATACGGAAGTCGAGCATCTTGATTTTGGGCACATTGTCGATCAGATGTGTGAAATCAAATGGCTGCAGGGCTTTCGTCTCGGGATTTTCAATCATCCCGATAGTGCCTCCGGTGTAGATAATGAGGATGCGTGGTTGCGCTGACATGGCGAGAGAGTATTATGAGGGTGGGAGTGTTATCCTATCTTGGAGCCGGGCGCCACCTCAGCCGAGGGCTGGAGCAGCACGAGCGAGCCGTCGGAGTTCACCACCGAGAGTATCATGCCCTGAGAGGTGATACCGCGCAGCTTGCGGGGCGGAAGATTGGCAATGAAGCACACCTGACGACCCACGAGTTCCTCGGGGTTGTAGAATTTGGCGATGCCCGACACGATGGTACGCTTTTCCATGCCGTCGTCGATGAGGAAGCGGAGCAGCTTGTCGGCCTTGGGTACTTTCTCGCATTCCACCACGGTACCCACGCGCAGGTCGCAGAGACCGAAGGTGTCTATGTCGACATCGGCGGCCTGAGGCTCGGGACGCCATGCGGCAATCTTATTGGCCTCGCGGGCGTCGGCGAGTTTTTTGAGCTGAGCGGCCACGGCCTCATCCTCGATCTTGTCAAAGAGGAGCTCGGCAGGAGCCACAGGCTCGGCAGCCTGAAGCAGCGCGCGGTCGCCGAGTATCTCCCAGCTCATCTGCTTGAGTCCCACCATCTTTGCGAGACGGTCGGCCGAGAAGGGGAGGAACGGCTCGAACACGATAGCCAGGTTGGCGCAGAGATTCAGCGCGTTGTAGAGTATTGTAGCGGTGCGGGCCATGTCGGTCTTGGCCACTTTCCACGGCTCGGTGTCCTGAAGGTACTTGTTGCCGGCGCGAGCCATATCCATAGCTTCCTTGAGCGCCTCGCGGAAGCGGAAGTTGTCGAGACTTTCGCTGACGGCCTCTTTCAGTCGGGCAACTTCAGCCCACAGCTCTGTCTCGGCGGGAGTGTCGGCGCCGGGAGCGGGAATGATGCCTCCGAAATACTTATGGGTGAGCACCACGGCGCGGTTCACGAAGTTGCCGAGCACGGCCACGAGTTCATTATTGTTGCGAGCCTGGAAATCGGCCCATGTGAAGTCGTTATCCTTGGTCTCGGGAGCATTGGCGGTCAGCACGTAGCGGAGCACGTCCTGCTTGCCGGGAAATTCCTTGAGATACTCGTGGAGCCACACCGCCCAGTTGCGCGAGGTCGATATCTTGTCGCCCTCGAGGTTGAGAAACTCATTGGCAGGCACATTCTCGGGCAGCTGGAAGCCGTCGCCGTAGGCCATGAGCATGGCGGGGAACACGATGCAGTGGAACACGATATTGTCCTTGCCTATGAAGTTGATGATGCGGGTTTCGGGATCTTTCCAGTATTTTTCCCACGAGTCGGGCAGCAGTTCCTTGGTGTTGGAGATGTAGCCGATGGGAGCGTCGAACCACACGTAGAGCACCTTGCCTTCGGCGCCCTCCACAGGCACGGGCACGCCCCACTTCAGGTCGCGACTCACTTCGCGGTGATGAAGTCCACAGTCGATCCACGCTTTGCACTGGCCGTATAC
>JAIDSW010000260.1 GCA_029061025.1 Duncaniella sp. | reverse complement strand
ACTTTTTACCATGGAATTACCTTTTGCCGAATCATGGCGCATAAAGATGGTGGAACCCATCAGGAAAAGCACCCGCGAGGAGCGTGAGCAGTGGATCAAGGATGCACACTATAATGTGTTTCAACTTCCGGCCGAACAGGTTTATATCGACCTTCTTACCGACTCCGGCACCGGCGCTATGAGCGACCGCCAGTGGAGCGCGATGATGATGGGTGACGAAAGTTATGCCGGCGCCCGCTCGTTTTTCAAGATGCGCGACACCATAGAGCGCCTAACCGGTTTTCCCATCGTAATCCCCACTCATCAGGGACGCGCAGCTGAAAATGTGCTGTTCAGCGCTCTCGTGAAGGAGGGTGACGTGGTGCCGGGCAACTCTCATTTCGATACCACCAAAGGACATATCGAAAGTCGCAAGGCTGCCGCAGTAGATTGCACTATCGACGCGGCTAAAGACACTCAGCTTGAGCATCCGTTTAAAGGAAATGTGGATGTGAAAAAACTCGATCGCGTGCTTGAGGAAAACAAAGGTAAAGTGCCTTTCGTAATCGTCACCATCACCAACAACACCGCCGGTGGCCAGCCCGTGTCGATGGAAAATCTCAAGGCAGTGCGCGAGGTTGCCGACCGTCACGGCGTGAGAGTGATATTTGACTCGGCCCGCTTCGCTGAAAACGCTTATTTCATCAAGACCCGCGAAGAAGGCTATGCCGATAAGTCGATCAAAGAAATCGTGCGCGAGATGTTTGACCTCGCCGACGGCATGACCATGTCGGCAAAGAAAGACGCTATCGTAAATATGGGCGGATTTATCGCTACACGCCACGAAGACTGGGCCGAGGGCGCTAAATTATACTCCATACCCTTTGAAGGCTACCTCACCTATGGCGGTATGAACGGGCGCGACATGGAAGCGCTTGCCGTGGGACTTGACGAAAACACTGAGTTTGACAACCTCCACTCCCGCATTCATCAGGTGGAATATCTTGCCAAGCGTCTTGATGAATTCGGCATACCCTACCAGCGTCCGGCCGGCGGTCATGCCATCTTTGTGGATGCCGGCAAGATTCTCACCAACGTGCCCAAAGAAGAATTCCCCGCACAGACACTCACCGTCGAACTATATCGCGAGGCAGGCATACGCGGTTGCGAGATCGGATATATCCTTGCCGACCGTGATCCCGTGACACGAGAAAATCGTTTCGGAGGTCTCGACCTGCTTCGTCTTGCCATCCCCCGCCGCACTTATACTGACAATCACATGAACGTAGTGGCCGTGGCACTGAAAAACATCTACGACCGCCGCAACGAGATCACCCGTGGCGTGAAAATCACTTGGGAAGCGCCCCTCATGCGCCATTTCACCGTGCAGCTTGCCCCCGCCGGCGAGTAACACGGGCATAAGCACAATCCCTGAGGCTGTGTCAAAAAAAGCGTCCACAGGACGCTGATTTACTCGTAACCGGCGCCGCCGTAGCTATGCGGAGGCGTCGCCGGCTATGGGACTCTCAATGTTGGCGCCCGCAAGGCCGCCGATTGTTTAACCTGTTGATTTGCTTTTTTATTCGGCGACCTATCGGGCGCCTATTGGATCACCACCTTTTACCCGGGGCGCCTTCGCAATACTACGGCGCCCCGGGCTACTAATAACTCAGCTTCCTACTGACGCTTATACCGATTTTTTCAAAAGCCTGTTATGACACAGCCTAATATATACATACTATCTCCGATTTTGCCATTGCCGGGAAAATGATTAATTTTGCAGTAATAAACTGTAATATATCATTATGCGCAATTCTTCCGAGCTTGCAGGCGTGACTCTCCTCGGGGAGTCAGCCACGAAATATCCCACATCATATTGTCCCGAGATTCTCGAGACTTTTGACAACAAGCACCCCGGGAATGAATACGTGGTGACTTTCAACTGCCCCGAATTCACTTCTCTTTGCCCCAAGACCGGCCAGCCCGACTTCGCCGAGATCATCATATCCTACATTCCCCGAGTGAAGATGGTGGAGA
>JAIDSW010000026.1 GCA_029061025.1 Duncaniella sp. | reverse complement strand
TAAATCTCACCTACCGCATCTACGGCCCTGACCGTGATACCACGGTGAGCTACCTGTCGTCGCCCAACGACAGCATAAACTTCGCCGCCGGCCCCGTGAAACTCTCAGTCACATCGGGCGACGGTCTCACCACACGCGACTACACGGTGAAAGTCAACGTGTATGCCGTAGAACCCGACACTCTTTTCTGGGCTCCGCAAGCCATGCAATATCTCCCGACGCCCTTCGATGCGCCCGACGCCGTTAAGGCGGTGAGCCGCGGCGACGAGGCTCTGTGCCTGACCACCTCGGGCAACGAGGCCGCACTTTCCACCTCCACTGATCTCTACGGCAACGTGTGGAGAGGCTCCACCGTCACCCTTCCTGCCGGCGCATCGGTTGAATCATTCACCGCCTCCGCCGACGCTCTCTACATAATAGCCGACGGGATGCTCTACTCCGCCACCTCGGCCTCCGATCCTCAATGGACATCCACCGGCACAAAGATGAATTATATCTACGGCATATATGATGCCGACGGACGAGTGCTCGGAAACGTGCGTAATACCGACGGCACATATTCACTCCTCACCTACCCCGCCTCAACCGTGACACCCCTGCCGGCCGAAATGCCCGTGAGCGGCACCAGCAACATGCTTTCACTCGACAGCCGCTGGAGCTTCTCGCCCATATCATTCATGCTCGGCGGACGTCTCGCCTCGGGCAAATGCACGGGCGACACATGGGGCTACGACGGCACATCGTGGGCACGCATTTCCACCCGCGCGGTATTCCCCGGCGAAGCTATCGCCATATGCCGCTATCCCACCGTCGACGTCAACACCAAGTCATGGACATTCACCGTGCGCAACGCTATCCTCGCTATAGGAGGCCAGGATGCTTCGGGAAAGGTGGACGACATAGTGAGCATATCCTATGACGAAGGCATCACCTGGTCAGAAGCCGCCACTTACATGGATCTGCCCGAGGCCATCGGCAACCGAGGCGGCGTGCAGCTCATCGTCAGCTCGCGCAAGCTCGACCTGTCAACCGCCACCGACTGGTCATCACTCCCCCTGCCCATGATGATGCAGCTCCGCCCCGAAGGTACATTATCGCGCGCTACAGCGCCCATCACCGAGTGGGAGTGCCCCTACATATATATGTTTGGCGGTCACGACGACAGCGGCCACATCTACAATCAGCTGTGGCGCGGCGTCATCAACCGGTTCACATTTGTTCCCGTATACTGATAAAACTTCCTGAATATACAGCGTGAAACACCTCAGCCACACAGTCATAGCACTCATTGCGGTAATCCTCGGCCTGTGCCGCGGAGAGGCCGTCATGGCGCAGGCGCAGGCTCAGGTGGAGGAATACAAGTTTGACCTCGGCGCCGGATTGGGCATGAGCGGTTATCTGGGCGATGCCAACGAAAGCAACCTTTTCAAGCATCCCGGCGTTACGGCCAACGCATCGTTCCGCTATCTTATCAATACCCGTTTTGCCATTAGAGGCATGCTCGGGCTGAGCACTCTGAGCGGCTCGACGGCCGATTGGGACAACTATCTTCCCGAAGGTGCCGTATATGACTTCAAGTCAACGGTCTATGACCTCGGATGCCGCTTTGAATTCAACTTCTTCAACTACGGTATAGGCGAAGGCTACAAGCAGCTGCGCAGGCTGTCGCCCTATATAGCGGTGGGCGTGGGCGGCACGCTCTCATCCACCGGTGGCGATACCTTTGCAGCCTTCAATATCCCCATGGCTTTCGGCCTGAAATTCAAGCTGAAACATCGCCTCAACCTCGGGCTCGAATTTTCGATGACCAAGGTGTTCGGTGACAAGGTCGACTCCCGTGAGCTCACCGACCTGTATATGATAAAAAGCTCATTCCTAAAGAATACCGACTGGTATTCAGCTATAACTCTCTCCATATCCTATGAGTTCGGCCGGCGGTGCGTAACCTGCCACCGTATCGACTGATCTCCAAGCAATAATGCCAATCACAGAATCATGACCGACAATATCGACAATAATAAGCCCGCACCCGCAGTTCCCGCCCATGTAGCGATAATCATGGACGGCAACGGCCGCTGGGCCCGCGCCCGCGGCCTCGACCGCAGCGAGGGTCACGTGGAAGGTGTCAATACCGTGCGCCGCATCACCGAGGCCGCATCGCAGGCCGGAGTGAAGTATCTCACGCTCTATACATTTTCCACCGAAAACTGGAATCGCCCGCAGGCCGAAGTCGATGCCCTCATGCATCTGATAGTGATAGCCATAGAGCGCGAGACGCCCGACCTGATAAAAAACAACGTGCGCCTCAACATGATAGGCGATTTCTCCCGTCTGCCCGAGGAAGCGCTCGACCGACTCCGCCGCTGCATGGCCGACACCGCTCATTGCACCGGCCTCGTGCTCACCCTGGCGCTCAGCTATTCGGCACGCTGGGAAATCACGGCGGCCGCACGCCGTCTGGCCGAGCTGGCAGCCAAGGGCGACATCGATCCCGAGTCGATCGACGATGATACTTTCGCCGCATCGCTCACCACAGCCGGCATGCCCGACCCTGACCTGCTCATACGCACCGGCGGCGACTTCCGCGTTTCCAACTTTCTGCTCTGGCAGATAGCCTACGCCGAAATATTCGTCACCCCCACATATTGGCCCGACTTCTCGGCCGACGACTTCCGCAACGCCATATTGTCGTTCAACTCCCGCGAGCGCCGTTTCGGCCTCACTTCCGACCAGTTAAAAACCTCTGCATCACATTCTTCACAGCAGTCCAATGCATAAAACAGTCTTATCTCTGCTTGCTCTCATCGCCATGGTCATCGTGGCCTCGTGTCCCGCTCATCTCAGGGCGCAGACACCGGTCGATACCATATATAATCCCACGATAGTATATTCGGGCATCCCCAAGACCTACACCATAGCCGGTATAGAAATCAAGGGTGCCGACAACTATCTCGACTATGTGATACTCAACTACACCGGCCTCAAGGTAGGCGACCGCATCGAGATACCGGGCGAAGCGCTCACCGATGCCGCCAAGGGTATATGGCGCCAGCAGCTTTTCTCGAATGTAAAGATCGCCGTGGATAAAATCGCCGGCGACAAGGTGTGGCTGTCGATCAATCTCCGCCAGCAGCCACGCATATCGTCGGTAAGATACTCAGGCGTGAAGAGCGGCGAGAAAAAAGACCTTGAGGAGATGCTCAACCTCATCAACGGCAATCAGATCACCCCCAACCAGCTCAACCGCGTGGAGGCGATCGTCAAGAGCTACTATTCCAAAAAGGGTTTCGGCAACGCCGTGGTGAAGGTGACTCTCGTAGATGACCTCTCAGAGCCCAACCATGCCATAGTGGACATCAACGTGCTCAAAAACGACAAGGTGAAGGTTCACAAAATCTACATCGAGGGCAACGAGGTGCTGAGCGACAACGCCGTGAAGGGTGCCATGAAGAAAATCCACGAGCAGTCGAAGTTTTCCGACATTTTCTCGTCGCGAATCAAGAACATATTCTCGTCAAAAAAGTATGTGGAGGATGAATATGAAGACGACCTTGTGCGCATCATTCAGAAATACAACGAGAAAGGCTACCGCGACGCCGTAATCGTGTCGGACACCGTGGTGCCCTACGATGAAAACCACGTCGACGTTTACATCACCGTCGACGAAGGCAAGAAATACTACATCAACGATATTACGTGGGTGGGCAACACCGTCTACTCGTCTGACTGGCTCTCGCAGGTGCTCGGATTCGAGAAAGGACAGGTCTACAACCAGACTCAGCTCGAAAAGCGCCTCTCGACCGACGAGGATGCCGTATCAAACGCCTATCTCGACAACGGATACCTGTTCTCCAACATAGTACCTATCGAGAAAAACGTGCGCGGCGACTCGGTCGACATAGAGCTGCGCGTGATCGAAGGCCCGCAGGCGCGCATCAACAATGTAGTGATCAACGGTAACGACCGTCTTTACGAAAAGGTTATCCGCCGCGAGCTGTTCGTGCGCCCCGGCGAACTGTTCTCCAAGAGCGACCTTATGCGCTCCTACCGCGAAATCGCCCAGACCGGCCACTTCAACCCCGAGAATATGGACATTCACCCCGAGCCCAACGAGGACAACGGTACGGTCGACATCATCTTCAACCTCGAGTCGAAGAGCAACGACCAGTTTGAATTCTCGCTCGGATGGGGACAGACCGGTATCATAGGCAAGGTGG
Source organism: Duncaniella sp. (assembly GCA_029061025.1). Lineage (GTDB taxonomy): Bacteria > Bacteroidota > Bacteroidia > Bacteroidales > Muribaculaceae > Duncaniella. Next base: position 3,526 of record JAIDSW010000026.1, on the reverse strand, counting down.
CCATCAAGTTCACCAACTTCTCTATCAAGAATCTTTTCTATCCGTCGAGCTACCGCGGCATCATACCCCAGGGTGAAGGCCAACAGCTCACCATCTCGGCGCAGACCAACGCCCGCTACTATCAGGCTTACTCGATATCGTTTCTCGACCCGTGGTTTGGCGGCAAGCGCCCCAACGCCCTTTCGGTATCGGCCTACTACAGCCGCCAGACCGGCGTGAACTCATCGTTCTACAACTCGCGCTACATGTACAATCCCTACATGTACTCCTACGGCGGCAGCTACGCCGGTGCCAACGACTACTATCAGTCATCGCTCGAAAATGCCTACGACCCCAACAAACTCCTTCAGATGATAGGCGTGTCGGTAGGCTTCGGAAAGCGTCTGCGCTGGCCCGACGACTATTTCCAGTTCCAGGCCGAGCTGACCTACAACTGGTATTACCTCAAAAACTGGGAATACCTCTATTACATGAACAACGGTACGTCAAACGCCTTCGTGCTCGGTCTGACCCTCGCCCGAAATTCTACCGACAACCCCATCTATACCCGTACCGGTTCAGACTTCTCTCTGTCGCTCCACCTCACTCCTCCCGCTTCGCTCTTCGGCAAGAAAAACTGGAAGAAACTCTCCGAGGAAAACACCACCGAAGCCAAGAAGGAGAAATACAAGTGGATCGAATACTGGAAGCTCAAGTTCCGCTCCCGCACCTACACCCCGCTCACCAATCCCAACGGGTCACACACGCTCGTGCTCATGACACGCGCCGACGCCGGTATACTCGGCAGCTACAACAAGTACCTCAAGTCGCCCTTCGAGACCTTCTACGTGGGTGGCGACGGTATGTCGGGCTCCTACACCTACGCCCAAGAGACCATAGCCCTGCGCGGTTACGACAACGGCTCACTCACCCCCTTCACCCGCGAAGGTTACGCCTATACCCGCCTGGGTATGGAACTCCACTTCCCCTTCCTGCTCCAGCCCACCACCACTATCTACGGTCTGGCATTCGTAGAGGGCGGTAACGCTTGGACCGAGGTAAAACAGTTCAATCCCTTCAACCTCAAGCGAAGTGCCGGCCTCGGTGTGCGCATCATGCTCCCGATGGTGGGACTTATGGGTATCGACTGGGCCTACGGTTTCGACAAGGTATTCGGCGAGCGCGGCGGAAGCCACTTCCACTTTATTCTCGGACAAGAGTTTTAAACCTTTTGGCTCCGCAAGCGTCTAATGTAGTAAAGTCAATTTTAAAAATCTTATTATAACCGCATATGAAAAAATACATCATAGCCGCCCTTATAGCAGTGGCATCGTTCATGAGTGCATCGGCTCAGAAATTCGCCCTCGTCGACCTCGACTACATACTGCGCAACGTACCGGCCTACGAGATGGCCAACGAGCAGCTCAACCAGCTCTCGCTCCGCTGGCAGAAAGAGGTGGAGAATGTGGCCAAGGAAGCCGAGACCATGTTTAAGAACTACCAGACCGAAATGGTGTTCCTGACCGACGACCAGAAAAAGAAAAAAGAAGAAGAAATCGTGGCCAAGGAAAAGGAGGCCGCCACGCTCCGCCAGAAATATTTCGGACCTGAAGGCGAGCTTTACAAGAAGCGCCAGTCGCTCATGAAGCCTATCCAGGACGATGTGTACAACGCAATAAAGAAACTCAGCGAGGAGCGCGGATACCAGTGCATCTTTGACCGCGCGTCGTCAAGCGACATAATTTTCGCCTCGCCGCGCATCGATGTATCCAACGAGGTACTCGAAAAACTTGGATATTCAAAATAAAAGCACTATTTTTGCGTTGTAATTTTAACAACATATAATTAACAAACTTAAAAAACCACCATATCAACCTAAACATCATGTTAAAGAGAATACTTATCGCTATCCTTATAGCTCTCCCCATGACTGTCTTCGCCCAGAAATACGGCGTAATCAACACTCAGGCTCTCATGGAGTCAATGCCCGAAATCAAGCAGATCAACGATCAGCTTCAGGCATCAAGCAACTCTTATCAGGAAGAATTCAACAAGCTCACTAGCGAATTCCAGAAGAAATTCGAGGAATTCCAGACCCTCTCCAATGATCCCAACACTCCCCAGACCATCAAGGATCGCCGCACTCAGGAAATGCAGGAACTTGAAAACAAGATCCAGCAGTTCCGTCAGACTGCCGATCAGGACCTCCAGCGCCAGCAGCAGCAGCTCATGGCTCCCCTGCAGGAAAAGGTGATGAAGGCTATCCAGTCAGTAGGTGAAGAAGGCGGTTACACTTTCATCTTTGAAAACGTAATCCCCGTCTACACCGGCAAAGATGTCACCGATGTGACCGAAACCGTCAAGGCTCTCCTTGTAAAATAAGCTATATTAGATAGATAATCTCATAAGGCATTTTCAGTCGGCGAACATTTTGCCGACTGAATTTGTTGACAAATAAAGGGTTAATGTAATCAGCTGCGATTCATTGCAGCCGCAGGGCGAAAATGACGCCGCTGTTACACTGAATCCGTAACATTTCAAAACAATTAAATACTACTGAGATGAACACTGAAACTATCGGCACTCTCGCCGGAAACGTATGGGTCGCTCTCAATGAAGCCGATGCTCTCGGCGTAAAGCAACTCAAGAAAATCACCAAAGCAAAGACCGAAAAAGATCTTTACGCTGCACTCGGATGGCTCGCCCGCGAAGGCAAGCTCGTGTTCAATGAAAGCGAAGACGGCAAGGAACTTATCGTTTCGCTTGCGTAAAAGCATCTGTCCTACTATTATCCGCGACCCGTCGCGTCACAGTCATGTGTGACACGACGGGTCGTGAATGTCCCTGTCAAGGCTACTTCGCTGCCAGCGTGGAGTTGTAATAGGCAGGGTCGCCGGTCACCTCCGCCCCTGCAAAGGGAGGCAACTCTATCGCCTCATCCTCAGCCCCAAGCTCCACCTCGGCTACCACGAGACCCTCATGGCGGCCGTGAAACTCATCCACCTCCCACACGTGGACATCATGCGGCACCATGTAGCGAGTCTTTTCTATGCTCCAGCCGCCGGCAAGCGCGGCCATCTCCTCGGCATCTTGCAGCGGTATCTCATATTCCCACTCGCCGCGGGCAGCTCCACGGTTGCGGCTTTTCACCGTGAGAAATCCGCGGTCACCGCTCCTGCGCACCCTCACCGTGGCATCGATCTGCCGCGACAGGTAGGCCTGCGCTATCACTTTCTTTTCCACCGCCATGACGCGGTAACTGCTGTCAGTGACAAGAAATTTTCGTTCTATCTCCGTAGCCATTATACTTTTTTTGTAACTTTGCACAAAGGTACGATTTTTTCATGTAGTAATGAATTTACGAAAAAACACCATATATCTTTTCCTGCTATTTTTCACAGCCCTTTCCATGTCGGGAGCGGTAAGGCCGTTTACCTCTACCCGCATCCACGGAGTCGTGCCCGATTCGGGCACGGGTGAGCCGGTGGAGTATGCCACCGTGTTTCTCATCGGCACCGGCCGAGGCGAGCTCACCGACGAGAAAGGC
>JAIDSW010000259.1 GCA_029061025.1 Duncaniella sp. | reverse complement strand
GCCAGTCGAGTTCATCGAATCCCACCCCATCCACAAGACTGATAAACTGATTGTCTCTGTTGACGCTGCGTGCATCTATGTTAAGGCGATCGATATGGCACGGGCCGCTGACGGTGAGAGCGGGAGCTACGGCCGAGATAAAGGCTGTGGCTATGCGGGTATCGGTGAGTATAAGATAAGAATATTCGTATTCTCCCACACTCGGCCGGTTAATACCAAGCAGATCATATGAGGGTCCGTGATGCGTGGTGCTATATTCGTTCAGCCCGGTGATTTTCAGAGCAAATGTGTCAATCTCACATCGTTCGATACTCATGCGGTTGTTGAAAGCGGCTTTGAGATGCGATAATGTCATGTCACGGAGCTGCACTCGGCACTTTTCGTCGGAACTGATCGCCGCGAGCGTTCCTTTGGGCAACACCAGACTTATCGAAGGCGTGCTCAGATGTATCTCCATTCTCTTGGATTTTTCGGGCATCTCGTAATAATCGGCCAGCCCGTGCACGTCAACGATTATGTCGAGCGTACGGCCGCTTTCGCGGAGGTCGAGCAGTGGCAGCCAGTCTTTCGACACCATGATGCAGGGCGATTCAGCTTCGTCACTTTCAGTCACTTCAAGATTTATCCCTGAAGAGAAATATACCTTTACATTCTCGGGTAAGGAGCTTTGAAACGATATGGCTACGTTGCTCAAGGGAGAAAACTTGCGCGCAACCACGCTGTCGGTGAACTCGTAAGGGGCAAGAGAGTTGATCGAGGTCGATTTCCACAGATAGGCGCTGACGCCCGACGCAAGCGCGCCTAATGCCACGAGTGCGACGATTATATATGTAGTGGGTTTCATCTGTTTAGTTATTTTTTGAAATGTAATCGTTATACATGGCCGTAAGCTGCTCGGGGGTAACGTTGAGCAACCGCAACTGGCGGAAAACATCGGTCATCTCTCCTTCGAGAAATTCACGGCGCCTGCGTCCGGCAATAACCTCCGAGGCATCGTCGGCTACAAAAAATCCTATTCCGCGGCGGTTGAATATCACTCCCTGCTGAGCGAGATACTCGTAGGAGCGCATCACCGTGTTGACATTTACCTCCATTTCTCCGGCACATTCCCTCACTGACTGAAGGCGCTGCCCGCCCGACAAGCGACCGGCGAGAATATCTTCACATATCATATCGGCAATCTGAAGGAAAATTGATTTATTGTTTTCTTTAAATGCTACCATCGGTCGATAATCTCGCTCTCCTTGAAGCGATAATATGAAAGCACATAAATGATTATCGAAAGTATCAGGCCGATAGTAAACCATGCTTTGTTGATGCCATCGGCAGTGATATTCCGGTCTTCCAGGATATAACCCCCGCCTATTGCCGCCTCAGGTGCCATTGTCGATGCCCAGTAACCGATCATCCAGTAGACCAGCATTATCACTGCGAGAGCGAAAAATGTTTTCAACAACGATTTCTTGGGCCACAGAAGCGATCCCAAAGCGAAAATGGAAGTGAAAATCAGATACATACCGCCGTAAAGACCCCAGTGGAATAATTCGTAACACTCAGGCCGCAGCGTGCCTAAAAATGGTATCACAAAATCAGCCTGACGCAATACTACGCTGAAAATCACGAAGTTCAGTATGTCGGCCAATACAAATAGCACTACGAAAGATACAGCATAGACGATTACATATGTCATCCATCGGGCCGCATATTTCTCGAGAGTGGATGCCGGAGTCATCAGCACCGACAGGCGCAGCCGCGGAGTGGACATACCTCCGAACATCATCGAGCCGGCGATGCAACCGAACACCATAAACAATGCTTTTCCGCCTTCCACCTGCAGTGCGGCCACATCAAGCGAGTCAGCCTCCGTAGGGCCGGTGACCAGCGTGAAGAATATCATCATCAGCAACAATGCTCCTTCGAGCATCACCAGACTCATTACGAGCTCGCGCCAGTTTTCTCTGAGCATCTTGTGAGATACCTTAAAGAAACGTGATATGGAAAATGTATTATTATTCATCGCAGTCCTCCTTTCCGTCGTTGGATTCAGTTTCTACCAATTCAGTTTCAAGAACTTCATTGTGGTTTGTCGCGAAATCAAAAAGAGTCTCAAGATTAAGCTCCGAATACTCTCCGCCGGTGTTGCGTCTCACCAGGTCATAACCGCCGAGCCCCCGTCGCGAGTACAATGCGCTTTCCAATGCCGAAGCATCGGGTGTAGTGACGAATTCCAGTCGTGAAGTAATCTCGGCCACGCTGCGGTTCATCAATATCCTGCCATTGTCCATCACTATCACATGGTCAAGTACCTTATCGATATCCTTGACCTGATGCGTGGAAATCAGAATCACCCTGTCGTCGATATTCCCCGAAACCACAAACCGGCGGAACGCGCTCTTCGACGGTATGTCAAGCCCGTTGGTAGGCTCATCCATCAGAAGCACCTGCGTGTTGCACGCCAACGCAAAGCACATCAGAGCCTTTTTCTTCTGTCCCATCGAAAGAGCCCCGAGATTCACATCATAGTCAAGCTCCATTGTCGACAGATGTCGCTTGAGATCCTCGACTGAAAACCGCGGATAAAACCCTGCGTTCAGCTCTACGTAACGCTGAAATGTTACGTCGGGAAGATCAAATTCCTCAGGAACTATGAAAATTTTCTCGAGTGTCGACGGATCCCTTCGGGCCACGATCTCACCTTCTACCGATACACGGCCGCTATCAGGTCTCAGCAGGCCCGCCAGGAGATAGAGCAGCGTGGACTTGCCTGCACCATTCATTCCGAGCAAGCCATAGATATTTCCCGCCTCCAGCTCCAGCGAAAGATCGCTTATTCCCGACTTCTGCCGGCGGCTGTAGCGAAAAGAAAGATTATCTACTTTTACCATATTAGTGTAATAGTTTAATAGTACACTGCAAAAGTAATACGAATAATCAAATCCTCCAAATAAAATCGAAAAAAATTTTTGAAATAAAAAAAGTGCCTTAAAATAGTGGTAAACTCAAAAAAAACACTTACCTTTGCACCGCAATCGCCGCTAAAGCCCCGAGCGAGGGGCTGATGACAACAATCGGGCGATGCGACATATATATATTGGAAAGATGCCGGAGTGGTCGATCGGGGCGGTCTCGAAAACCGTTGTTCCCTTACGGGAACCCAGGGTTCGAATCCCTGTCTTTCCGCAAAAAGAGCTGTAAGTCAACGACTTGCAGCTTTCTTTTTTTTTTGCATAGAAAAGCAGGGATGAGAACCCGGGGGTTCGTTATCGCTTTGGCGCTTGCGAAGCAAGAATCCCTGTCTTTCCGCAAAAAGAGCTGTAAGTCAACGACTTGCAGCTTTTTTTGCATAGGAAAGCAGGGATGAGAACCCGGGGGTTCGTTATCGCTTTAGCGCTTGCGAAGCAAGAATCCCTGTCTTTCCGCAAAAAGGAGGCTGTGTCAAAAATCAAATAGCGCCCGCGGGCGCTGAATTATTCGTAACCGGCGCCGCCGTAGCTCAGCGAAGG
>JAIDSW010000258.1 GCA_029061025.1 Duncaniella sp. | reverse complement strand
GTCATAATCCTGCTGCATCTTGACAAATTTACTGAGGGCACCGTAGTAATTACCAAGGTGAAGATTACCGGTGGCACGGATACCCGAGAGTACTATTTCTTTTTTATCCATAATATTCTATTTTCTAAACGGCAAAGTTAAAAAATAATGCTTAAATTTGCATTATCAAAATAGAAAAATCTACTCAAACATGGCACAGAAACCCTCTATACCCAAAGGCACACGCGATTTTACCCCGGTGGAAATGGCGCGACGCAATTATATTTTCGATACCATCAAGGATGTATTCCGCCTCTACGGCTTCAGCCCCATCGAGACTCCGGCTATGGAGAATCTTTCCACCCTTATGGGAAAATATGGCGAAGAGGGCGACAAACTCCTGTTCAAGATACTCAATTCGGGCGATTTTCTCCGCGATGTAGAGCCGGCGCTGATGACGAGCGAAAATGTCACCCGTCTGGCCGCAAAGCTCTGCGAGAAGGGATTGCGCTACGACCTTACAGTGCCCTTTGCCCGCTTCGTGGTGATGCACCGCAATGACCTCCAATTTCCTTTCAAGCGCTATCAGATTCAGCCCGTGTGGCGTGCCGATCGCCCGCAGAAAGGCCGTTACCGCGAATTTTACCAGTGCGACGCCGATGTGGTGGGAAGCGACTCGCTGCTCAATGAGATAGAGCTGCTCGAAATGATCGACGAGGTATTCCGTCGCCTAAAGGTGCGCGTAACCATTAAGCTCAACAACCGCAAGGTGCTCGCCGGTATAGCCGAACTGATAGGTTGCCCCGACAAGATTATCGATATAACGGTTGCCATCGACAAGATCGACAAGATAGGCCTTGACAATGTGCGCGCCGAGCTGCTTGAGAGAGGTATACCGGCCGAAGGCGTTGACCGCCTCACCCCGCTCCTCACTCTTTCGGGCTCTACCGCCGAGCGACTCAGCGCGCTGCGAGAGCTGCTTGCAGGCGTGGAAATCGGTCAGAAAGGTATCGACGAACTCACCGAAGTAATCGAAGGGGTTGAAGCGCTCGGTCTCGATTGCGATCTCGAGCTTGATGTGTCGCTTGCCCGTGGTCTGAACTACTATACCGGAACCATTATCGAAGTGAAAGCCCGCGATGTGGAGATAGGTTCAATCACCGGAGGCGGTCGCTACGACAATCTCACCGGTGTATTCGGCATGCCGGGTATTTCGGGTGTGGGCATTTCTTTCGGAGCTGATCGCATCTACGACGTGCTTAATACTCTTGACCTCTACCCTGCCGCCGTGGAAGAAAGCGTGAAAGTGATGTTCACCAATTTCGGCAAAGCCGAAGCTGCCGCCTCGCTCAAGGCTGCCAAAGCACTGCGCGCTGCCGGCATTTCGGCCGAAGTGTATCCTGATGCCGCCAAGATGAAAAAGCAGATGAGCCGCGCCAACGAACTTCACGTGCCATACGTGGCCATAATCGGGGAATCAGAACTCGCCGAAGGCAAAGTAACCCTGAAAAACATGACCACCGGAGAGCAGTCGCTCATCTCGGTCGAGCAACTTGCCGACGCCGTGAAATAAATGAAATAGACCTGATTTAGAAATCAAACCGTGTGTTTTTCATGTAAGAAGCACCCGGTTGTTGTTAAATTATATAGTGTCGGAGCAAACTTTTCAGTCATCAAATTCGTTACATTAATCAGTAACAACTTAAAAGTAAAAAAACGACATGAAAAAATCATTATTTTTAGGATTGGCTCTCGTCTCTGTGGCGCTTGCGTCATGCGGTGACTGCAAAAGCGGCTCCTGCGAGTCAAAAGGTAATTGCGGTGACAAAGAAGAACTCTATGCAGGTATTCTCCCGGCAACCGATGCAGAGGGTTATGTATACTCACTCCGCCTTGATTATGACGACGACAATAACTATACCGACGGTGACTACTCACTCTCAGTGGTAGCTCTTCAATCTGACACCGTTTCTGCACCTGCTTTCGTCGCAGGCCCCGCATCTTACACCGAAGGTGACTTCAAAATCGAGACAAAGAGTGTAAACGGAGCAGAGGCGAAAGTTATGACACTCCTTCCCGAAGCTAAAGAGAGCCTCGGCACCCCCGACAACTCTCCCCTTTACTTCCTCGTAAATGACAATCAGACTCTCACCATGGTAGGCGCCGACTTCACTAAAGCTGAGAACGACTCGCTCAACTACACCCTTACCCTGAAATAATCATCAGCCGACCAAGGCGGTCTATTCATAATAAGTTGAGCCGTCTTATAAAAAAATTTTAACACCGTGAATTTCGTGAAACAACCGAAATTCACGGTGTTTTTTACTCCTGATTACTTGAGATCATTACTCCAAATTTCTTCATCAACATATCGGGGTCTCGTCACATACTCATCTGACAGTATATCAAGCCGGGGGTCATACAATTCATATGCACCTCCCGTCAATGAAATCAGGAAGTGAACCAGATTGGCAGTCGACAACGGCTTGTCTTTCACAGCCATTACCCTTTCCATAATTTCACGGTTAGCTGATGAATAGGCTTCGTTGGCATAGAATATAAACGGCACCTGCACCGTATTGTCATTTCGACCTGAATAAGCGCTGAAGTCATAAACTTCTTCGCCATGATCCGAGAAATACACCACAATCGCAGGCTCATCAAGTTGAGACGCTTTACGGATTATTTCGCCCAGCAATGAATCAGTATATCTTATTGAGTTATCATACTCGGCTCTGCGTTGTGCCATTGGTTCATCAAGCCAGGGATATTGAAATGCAGCTATTTCATCCTTTGCCGAGAATACATCGAAATTAGCCGGATAACGTGTCTTATACTCCACATGAGATCCGAGCAGATGGAGGAATATCAGTTTATAGGCAGAGGTGTCATTAAGAGCCTGATTCATCGGCGGAAGTAAGGCCTCGTCATATCTCACCACCAGTGCATCTTCAGAATTCTCAGCACCAACGTAATTGATTACGTCGGCGTTCATAGCCATAACTCCCGAAGTATTGCTCACAGTACCTGATCGTTCCTGATTGGAAAGCCAAAATGTCTTGTAGTCCATCTCCTTAAAAAGATCGATCACGAGGGGAAATTTCAATCCGTCGTCACTGGTTGTGTCATCTTCCTTTAACGACAGAATACGTTCCATATTTCCAGCCGTGCTTTTGGATGAACCTATCACATCGGTGAAAACCACCAGGCTATCAGCAAGTGACTCTAAACAGGGGGTTGTAGACAGCCGATAGCCATACAACGAGTGATGCCTCCTATGGGCCGACTCACCTATCACCACAATTACCTGCGAGGCCTTATGTTCACTCTTAGCTGTGTTATTATACGATAGTGGCCGCTTGTGTCTAAGCAGCTCTTCATACTCTTCATTAGCAGCCTTCACCTCCTTTCCATACTTGACTATTCGCGCTGAAAGCAGATGAGCTGTTCTACCGGAAGTGTAAGTCATACTGAAGACAGTGAATGCGCATAGCCCTACCGCGCTACATACCATGACAATGACACCAAAGAGCTTTCCGGGTATCAACCTAACTACGTATATCAAGCCTGCTGACAGTAAAACACAGATATATAGCCACGTGGATTTAAATAAATACAGTAGATTCTGCATCAACCCGGGCATGAATCCAATTGCTTCCGCTTTATTAGTCTGGGCAAATATGAGTATCAGCTTGCGTGTTATCCCTATGCCATAATAATGAAAAGATATAGCATTGGTTGCGGCGAGGAAAGCAAAGAGAACGGTCGCAGTCCATATTACTATTCTGCCGATGCGGGTTTTGAACAAGGGCGCCATAAGCAGGAGCAGGAGCAATCCCTTGAAAATGCTTACGAACGTTAGATAAAGTACCTGAATTACCTCCGGCATCTTGAAGGCCGGACTTCCGGGTATATCCAAGATACTCATAAAGCTTAGGTCACACAGTAATAATAACAGCATACGATGGCGTCCGATATAATCGAAACAACCATTGACCATGGCTTTAAACTTCATAACTTAGATGGATAAGCAAATTCCAACGCTCAGCCGGGAGGAGAGAGGATATTTGTCAACACTCGGCTACGAGCTTGGCAGCAAGTTCTTTAAGGCGGGCATCGGTCTCGGCAGTGGAACTTTGCTTGATTTCCACGTGGCCTGCTGAAACGGATTTTGTGCGCTCGAGGAATGCGCCTATCTCCTTCTCCACCACTCCTGCCCATGTGTGGCTTCCGATTGTAGCGAATACTCGTCCGGAAAGTTCACGGGTCTCCACGGCACGAAGGAATTGCTCAACGGCCGGGAAAAGTGTAGCAGAGTAAGTGGGCGATGCCACAACGAGTATCTTGTAGCGGAATGCATCGGCAATCATGTCGCTCATCTCGCTCACGGCAGCATTATGCACGACTATTTTTTTAACCCCGAGGGCACACAGTTCACGTGCCATGGTATCGGCTGCCGCGGCAGTATTACCATACATAGAGCCATAGATTATTGTAGCTCCTTCCTCTGCCTCATAGCGGCTGAGCCGGTCGTATACGGCTACAACTTCATCTATACGGTCGTGCCATACGGGGCCGTGGGTAGGACAGATATATAATAGCTTGACTGCTTCAAGTTTTTTTAGCGCGCGCTGCACAAACTTGCCGTATTTACCAACGATATTGGAGTAATAACGTTCCATTTCAGGGAAATACCAGTCACAATCCATCTGCGTATCCATAACTCCACCGTTAAGGGCACCAAACGAGCCGAACGCATCCCCGCTGAACACCAGTTCGCGCTCAGCTACATAGGTCACCATAGTCTCGGGCCAGTGCACCATGGGGATGAAGTGAAACGAAAGCGTGAGATCGCCGAGCGACAGGCTGTCACCGTCCTTTACCTCATAAAAGCAATCAGGATCGGTGATATTATAATAGCCCCCTATCATTCCTATGGAAGTGCGGTTACCCACAATTTTCAAGCCGGGAAATTCTCTCATGATGGCCGCAATCGAGCCGGAATGATCAGGCTCCATGTGGTTGATTATGAGATAGTCGATTTTCTCAATATTTTGCTCGCGGAGATGGTTGAGGAAAACAGGGAGTTCAGAGATCTCCACCGTATCAATAAGAGCAGTGGCTTCGGAGCCCTTCACATAATAAGAATTATAGCTGACGCCGCGCGGTATAGGCCACAGACTTTCAAAGCGATGGGTAACACGGTCATTTACACCCACGTAAACAACACCGTCACATATATTATTTATATTCATTATCCTTTAAAATAAAATAATTCTATAAATCTTTTATTCTCACATATCAAACACAAAATTAATAATTATTGTTTAATTTTGTATTTTTGCAAATCGAATATCTTGAAAACATCGGCATTTTTCTCATGAAGGAATCCCTAAAGCTATCTCTTTTCACATACCCGGTTTTGTGCACAGCGGCCGTCATATTTTATATTTTTATGGCGCATATCCCCTATTGCTGGGACGACTGGAATTTCAAAGAGATATACATGAGAACGTCGGGCGATGTATTCAGTCTCTCTTTCAATCATTTCCTTGATTATATCCAAATCGTCAGAGCAGAAAATGACGGTAGACTGAGCAACATCGTTGTAATTCTGTTTGAATTTCTGCCCCGACATGTATATGATGTATTTTTTGCATTATCTACAGTAGCATGGCTCGCTTATTCTTCCATCTTGACACGTTCTGACCGAAAATGCTATGCTCCAACGGTGATTTTAATATGGCTAATTTATATTATATTTTTGCCATGGAGGGATTTAATTATGTCGTGCGTAGACTTTTCACTCAATTATGTAGTGGCTTCAGCAGTTACAATAACATTTTTGGGATTATATTTTCTCTGTAAAAAGAGCCGGCAGTTATGGTTATTGCTTCCGCTTGCATTTATCACCGGATGCTGGCACGAAGGATTTTCAGTACCTTTAGCGGCGGGAATTTTCGGCTATTCCATCTACAAGCGAAAACTTGACAATCCGTGGCGTTTTGCTGTATTTCTGACCCTTGTGGCGGGAATCATTCTCGCGATGTCGTCGTCGGGACTGAGAAACAGAATCAATGAAAATCATTTTGTAAGCAATAACTTTACTATCAGCTACGTAATGCGTGACATGTTACCGGTACTATGTGTCACAATCTGGCTTCTAATAATGTCTTTACGACCCAACCGGAGAAAGAGATTAAAAGAAATAGCCGATACCTCATTATTGGTGCTATGGCTGGGGGCAATGGCCACAGCTGTGGTAATAGTTGTTCACGCCGGAGAATCATCACGGGTATCATGGAGCGCAAACATGTTTGCGATACTTGCTATCGTATCGCTTATAAATAGTTATAGGAGACTCGACACGCTCATAAAGCATACTTCCTTAATTGGATATATGGTAATTATAGCATTTTATTGTGGAGTAATCCATTGGCAAATCAAGACTGAAAAGGATCATTACATTATACTGAATCAATTCATGAACTCACCTTACGGAAACATCGACTATGACGTGGAACTTTGGTCGCCAATATATACGCTCCATCATCCGTGTCGGTATCAACTATTCGAGCCGTTTTCAAAAGATTTCTTCAAGGGAGTCCCCACAGAGAGGGTCAAGCGTATTGTTACTGATGACTAATAGATTAGCGGGGCGATATCATAATTGATGTCGCCCCGCGTGTTATCTGGTTAATTTCGATTATCAGATCTTAAGATCTTTCTTGAGGGCTTCGATCTTGGCGTCGGCAAGTTCGCCGCACTTATTGTAGTCCTCAACCTTTTCCATAGGAACCTTAACTTCCATGTAGAATTTGATCTTGGGCTCAGTTCCTGAAGGACGGATTGAAATCTTCGAGCCGTCGGCGGTAAAGAACTGAAGCACATTGGAAGTACCGGGCATGTCGATCTTCTCAACAGAGCCGTCACCGCGGGTGAGCGTGAGAGCCTCGTAGTCCTTCACAACTTCCACAGGGCTGCCGGCGAGCTGCTTGGGAGGATTGGCGCGGAATTCCTTCATCATTGCCTGGATTTCTTCAGCACCTGACTTGCCGGGGCGTACAACAGATACACCTACT
>JAIDSW010000257.1 GCA_029061025.1 Duncaniella sp. | reverse complement strand
TGAAAATTTACCCGATTCGTACTGAACAGGGTAAGGGAGATAATGTCGTTACTTTAAGTTTAAATGAAAGAGCCGTGCCTCTCGCCTCTATTGTAGAGGATTTACTGCGTATATAATACTTAAGGGGCGATTTACCTTTAGCAACCACACTTTCGGGTACACAATAAGGTCTGTTGGGACCGGTCGGCACCCAAATCACTAAAATAAACTTTCCGTCTACCTCTTCTTTTGAAACGCGGCTATTATATGCTATCGATCTGAGATTTGATGTTGTAATTTTTGCGTCGTAACCTACCATCTTCTGCATGATGTCGTCAATATCCTCAATCGGCAATCCTTTCACCGGACGCTTGGCTATCCCATTCTCGTCTTGTTCTACTCCCACTAAAATATAGCCTCCACCGGTATTATCCAAGTCTGTAGCAAAGGCGCAGATAGTTTGGTAGATTTTATCAGGATTCCATCCACGCTTGAACTCAATACGGTTGGATTCTATCTTTTGCTTATTCAGCAGATCCTCAATATTTATCGGTAAAGCCATTTCTTTATCTTATTATGGTAAAAATTCAACCTTTATGCAATTCTTCTGTTCCAGGCAGTATTCAGAAACGCGCACGCAGCGTGCATACCGTCTTTCAGCTCGCCGGTACTCTTCTTCAGCTCCAGAGTCCTCGACTCATCTGCCACAATCAATGCCTTTATATCGTCGATAGTCATCTTAATTCGTGTAAGCTACAAAGTTATAAAATATACCTCACCCTTACAACTTTAGAAATCAATTAAAAAATCGCCCTCTTGAATATGGATAAAGGTTATCTCGGTAATGCGACAGGGAAATAAAAAAACTTCACTTGACGGGGATCAAATGAAGCTTTTTTCGGGTGGTCCCACTAGGGCTTGAACCTAGGACCCACAGATTATGAGTCTGTTGCTCTAACCAACTGAGCTATAGGACCTCGAACACCGAGCTGAGATGTGATGGCATCGGTTTCGTGATGCAAAGGTAGTGAAGAATTTTGTTTCCCACAAATTTTTTGCATTGTTTTTGTCTTTATATTTGTCGGGGCCGGGTAATTATGGGCTAATTTATTGATTTTTTTGCTTATTTTTGCAGTGTGAAACCGATTTTCCTGATTGGATATATGTGCAGCGGCAAGACTACCCTGGGGCGCGCCCTTGAGCAGGTGGCCGACGTGACATATATCGATCTCGACGACATGATCGTGGAGGAGCAGGGCATGAGCGTGAGCGATATTTTCGCAAGTCGCGGCGAGGAGGCGTTCCGAAGCCTTGAGGCTGATGCTCTCGCCCGTATCGCCCGCCTCGAAAATGTGGTGGTGGGGTGCGGCGGCGGCACGGCTTGCCGCACGGCCAACATGGAGCTGATGAACGGCCGCGGCACCACGGTGCTTCTCGAAGCTTGCCGCGACAGACTGTTGCGGAGGTTACTCGAGGGCCGGGCCGGAAGGCCGCTGATAGCGTCGCTCAGCGACACCGAGGTGGAACGCGCCATGGAGCGAGGGCTTGAGCAGCGGAAAGTGCATTACGAGAGGGCACGGTGTCGGTTTGACAGCTCGCTTCTCGAGACCCCCGACGAGGTGGCCGCGACGGTGGAGCTCTTTATTAAGAAATTCAATATACCGCGAAAGATATGAAACTGTCGGACTTTTCGGCTGTCACGCTTGAGCAGCCCTGTGAAGTAGCTACGCTGAGGAGGCGTCTGAAGATAGGATTGCCCGCATGCAGCGATGAGTCGGAGCGTCGATTTCCGCTCACTCCCGAGGCTGTGGCAATGCTCGTGGAGCGTGGTTTCATGGTGGTGATGGAGGCCGGAGCCGCCGCTACCATCAATTACACCGACGCGCAGTATGCCGACGCCGGTGCCGAAATCGGCTCTCGCCGCGAGGCTTTCGGCGCCGAGGTGGTGATATATCTTGCCGGCCTGTCGCGCCACGATGCCGGCATGATGCGTCCCGGTGCCATGCTGCTGACATTTCTGCGGCCTGTAGCATCGGATCCGGCAGCGGTAGAGGCACTGCTCCACCGCAAGGTGCTTTCGCTTGCTCTCGATCTTGTTACCGACGCCAAGGGCAACACCCCGTTTGCCGACATTCTTGCCGAAATCGACGGGCGCGCCTCGATCGCCCTCGCCTCGTCGCTGCTTGCCGACACGCGCCGCGGCAAGGGAATACTGCTCGGTGGTATAGCCGGTGTGGTTCCCTGTGAGGTGACAATAATAGGATCGGGCATCGCCGCGGTAGCCGCCGCTCGCTCGGCCATAGGACTCGGCGCGATGGTGAGAATGTTTGACGACGATGTCTACTCGCTGCGCCGCGCGTGGATGGAACTCGGTGGCGGAGTGACGACATCGGTATTGCATCCCAAGGTGCTTGCCGGCGCGATGAGGAGCGCCGACGTAGTGGTGGTGACATGCGGCGAGTTTCATGCCTCCGACGAACTGGTGCGCATGATGAAGCGCGGCGTGGTGACGTTTGACCTCGCCGGTGGCAAAGCATTTCCCACCATGCGGGCTGTCGACCTTGCCACCGTGGCAGCGAGCGACCCGTCGACGAGCCTGCAGGGACGCTTGTGTCTGGTAAATGCCGGTAGCGCCGTGGCACGCACCGCGGCAATGGCTCTGAGCAATTCGCTCCTTACACTGCTTGACCGCATCGATGCCAGCGAGGGTGTCAACGCTGTGATACGCCTGCGCCCCGAGATACGCCGCAGCGTGATGACATTTCTCGGCAAGCCCGTCAATGAGACCGTGGCCCGCGCCGCAGGCATGACAGGCGTGGACATATCCATATTCCTCACCCTTTCATGACGCCATGACTCAGAAAAAGAAATATTATGTAGTGTGGAAGGGATTTGCCACGGGAGTATTTGACTCCTGGGAAGAATGCCAGCTTCAGGTCACGGGCTATCCCGGAGCGAAATTCAAGAGCTTCAATTCGGCCGAAGAAGCCGTAGCGGCATTTCGCGGCGACCCTGCTTCACAGCTCGACTTAATCCGAAATATCGCCACCCATTCAGCACCGGTGGTAAACTATGAGGCCATACCCGAGATAAAGCTCGATGCCATAGCCGTCGACGCCGCATGCTCGCGCAACCCCGGTCCGGTGGAATACCGCGGAGTGTGGGTGCGCACCGGGCAGCAGCTGTTTCATGTAGGGCCCCTCGCAGGGGGCACCAACAATATCGGTGAGTTTTGCGCTCTCATCCATGCCCTCGCCCTCTGCGCACGCAAAGGGCGCACCGACATCCCCATCTACTCCGATTCAGTCACCGCCCAGTCGTGGCTGCGCCACCGCAAAGTCAAGACTACCCTCACCCCTACCCCTGAAAACGAGCCCATACGCGCCATACTTGCCCGCGCTATTGCCTGGATGGACACACATTCCATCCAGAACCCCATATTGAAATGGAACACCGACGACTGGGGTGAGATCCCCGCCGACTTCGGCCGCAAGTGAGCGAAAAAAGTTTTCAATATAACGAAAACTTTCACCGATTTATACAAAAGTTTCAGTTATAACGAAAACTTTTGTTATATTTGCAAAAAGTTTAAGTTATAATGAAAACTCTTGACAATATTCCGCGCCCCGGATATCTTGATAAGATAATACCCTACACCGGAAAGGGGATTATAAAAGTGCTCACCGGTCAGCGCCGTGTGGGCAAGAGCTACATATTGCGGGCTGTAGAGGAGGAAATACGGAAAACTTCGCCCGAAGCCAATTACATCACTGTAAATCTCGAAGACTTCGCTTTTGCCCATATAACCGATGCCGAAGCACTCAACCATGAAATATGCAGTCGCCTGTCACCTTCGCTGATGAATTACATCTTCATCGATGAAGTACAGGAAGTGGAAGGATTCGACAAAGTATTACGGTCGCTCAACCTCGACAGTCATAATGACATCTATGTGACCGGCAGTAACTCGTCAATGTTGTCATCAGAAATCGCATCGCGTCTTGCGGGCCGCAGCTTGGAGTTCAGGATACATCCGCTGTCATACACCGAATTCCTTGAATTTCATGCATTGAATGACAGTGATGATGAAGTATACGCTTACCTTCGCTACGGAGGTATGCCCTACCTCAGGAATCTCTCTTCGCGCGCGTCGTGGAACGAATATCTCACCGGCATTACCGATGCCCTTGTGTATCGCGATATAGTAACCCGCCACTCACTACGGAATACTGATTTTCTGCAACGTATGCTTATGTTTATGGCCGACAATGTAGGACAGCTTTTCACCGCCAAACGCATAGCCGATTACCTGAAATCACAACGACTCGGAGGCACGGTGGGAAGCGTGCAGACCTACGCCGACTATATCTGCGATGCGTATATAGTGAATAAATCGCGCCGATGGGACATAGAAGGGAAGCGGTATTTCGAGATAGGCGAAAAGTATTATTTCGAGGATCTCGGTATACGTAATTCCATCGTGGGCTATCGCCCGACAGATATTTCCGGCTTACTGGAAAATGCCGTATACAACAAGCTCGTTTCCGATGGATGCGAAGTAATGACAGGTATAATGCCTAAAGGGAGGGAAATAGATTTTGTAGCCGAGCGTGGCGGTGAACGCCGGTATATCCAGGTGGCCGTAAACGTATCCGACCCCGCGACTGCCGAGCGTGAATTCGGGAATCTCCGTGACATATCGGATAACTACGAGAAAATCCTCGTCACACTCCGCGACTCAGCACCCAACACCAATGATGGCATACGCATGATGTCGCTGCGCGAGTTTCTTTGCGAAGATTATTAAGGCGGCAAAGCCCTTATTACCGGTCAGTTGGCGCGGAGGTCGCGGGGATGGTAGAGCCAGCCGCGGTAGTCGGCGCCGAGTGAGCGCACGCAGCGATGCCAGAAGGCGTTATCGGAACCGGTGAGGATGTCGCGTGGATCTTTCCACGAGGCCACCGCCCACACGCCGTTGGCAATCTCGTCGTCGAGCTGTCCGCGGCTCCATCCGCTGTAGCCTACGAAAAAACGTATCATGCCTTCGACTTCGCCGCCCTGCTCGATGTATTCCATCACGGCTTCAAAGTCGCCACCCACATACAGGTCATCTTTGAGCAAACGGCTGTCGGGGATCAGCGGCCCGAGACGGTGGATGAAATAGAGGCGGTCGTGAGACAGCGGTCCGCCGCAGTAGAGCGGGATATTACGGGCGGCGCGTCCGCTATCGGGGAGCGCATCGTGAAGCGTGGCACCCACGGGAAGATTCAGCACCACGCCCATGGCGGTGTGATCGCGTTCATCGTCGGTATCGATGAGAAGGACTACGCCGTGGTGAAAGAAGTGCTCCGACAGAAACGGCTCCGCCACCAGCAGCGATCCGGCCTCGGGGCGCTCGCCGGTGGAGATACCTATGTTGAAGAGAAGTGAGTTGATTGAGGGCATGGTGAAATGTGAGGTTGAAACGTTAAGCAACCGGCGCAGGAGCTTTTGCCCTCCTGCTCCGGTTGCTCGGGAATATAAGGATAATCGCTGCTTATCAATAATTGTCGGCCTTGCGCTCGAAGAATCCCTGAGGCATGCCGCACACGGGGCACTTCTTGGGAGCGGTCTTGCCTGTGTAGACAAATCCGCAGTGGATGCACTGCCACTCGATGTCTTCGTCGACGGAGAATTCAGTGCCTGATTCCAGTCGCTTAACAAGCCGGTTGTAGCGATCTTCGTGGATTACCTCTACCTTGGCTACGTTGCGGAACAGGGCTGCGATTTCGGGGAAACCTTCCTCGGCGGCCACTCCGGCAAAGTCAGAGTAGAGGGCGCTCCATTCCTCGCGTTCGCCGGCAGCGGCTTCACGGAGATTGGTGAGCGTATCGGCCACGACTCCGGCAGGATATGCGGCCTTGATTTCTACCATTCCGCCTTCAAGACGGCTGAAAAATGCGGTGGCGTGGGCGAGTTCCTGCTCGGCGGTGATCTTGAATATATGTGCTATCTGCTCGTAGCCTTCCTCCTTGGCCTTCTTGGCAAAGAGGGTGTAACGGGTGCGTGCCTGGCTTTCACCGGCGAACGCTGCGAGAAGATTCTGTTCGGTTCTTGTTCCTTTGATTGATTTTGTTGCCATTTTTGTGTCTTGTTATGCTGGTGGGGAGTATTATCAATTTATTTCTTTACGTACTTACAACCGATAACAAGGCCGTTTGGTTCACTCAAAATTCAATTTTAAGGGGCGAGGCGGTATTCCAGTCGGTCACCACGGTAAGCACTCGGGCCGTGGCGTCGTATTTCACCGCCTTACCCTTGAGGGCGCGTCCGTCGACGGTTACCCCTGCGGGAGCCGATATGATGCGGTGGAATTTCACCGTGAGTTTCTTCACGGCCTTCATACCGGGATAGCTTCCGGCAAGCGCTGCGGTAAATGTCACGCGGCCCGCGGTCATGGCGTCGGTCATCTCCATGGTGGCATGCTTCCCTTCCTCGATGGCCGAGCGGGAGGTCAGGTCGTCCTCATAGAGCGTGTAGCTGCCGCTGACGCCTTCCACCGGATATACGTTGACGGTATAGGTATCGGTGCGGTATTGGGTGGTGTTGTCCATTTTATAGTCGGCCATGGGAATGATGGCACCGGCGCGCACAAACATGGGGAGCACTTCGAGAGGAGCATTGACGAAAGCGGCCATGCCACCCTCATAGATCTTCGAGGGATTCTTGAAATCAAGCCACTTGCCCTGAGGGAAGAGCACCTGACGGGAGGTGGCGCCCTGCTTGAGCACGGGGGCTATCATCACGTCGCGACCCCACAGATACTGATCGTCGACGTCGGGCGACGCAGGCAGCGAGGGCTCGTCGTAGTATCCGATGGGCTGCACCAGCGGCTCGCCATAGAGCGCGTTGCGGTAAGCGAGAGAGTAGTTGTAGGGAAGCCAGCGGTAGCGCTCGAGGATAAGGGGGAGTATTATGTCGCGCTGCTCGGGATAGTGATAAGGCTCGGCGGTAGCCTGAGCATGGGTGCGGAGTACGGGCGAGAATGTGCCGAGCTGGAGCCAGCGCACGTAGAGTTCGGGATCATAGGGGGCAGCCGGATCGATGGCAAAACCGCCAACGTCGTGACCCATATATCCGAGTCCGCTCAGGCCTGAGTTGAGCATGATGGTGATCTGCGGCTGCAGACCGCCCCACGAGCGGCTCACGTCGGTCGACCACGGGAACACGCTGTAGCGCTGCAATCCGGTGGTACCGCCGCGCATCATGGTCATCAGTCGGGTCTCGGGGTACTCTTCGGTGAAAAGGTCGTAGATAATCGAGCTCCAGTCGTTGCCGTAGAGGTTGTGATACAGCCGCGTGGGCAGTCCGTTGTGATGCACACCGGTCTCGGGATGCACCTCGGGTTCTCCCAGGTCGCCCCACCAGCCGGTGATGCCTTCCTCGGTGAGCTTGTGGTAACGGTTGCGGAGCCATGCGCGGGTATCGGGATTGGAGACGTCAAACATACCTCCTTCACCCACCCATATCTTCACTTCCTGAGGTGCGCCGGTGGTGTCGCGCAGAAGCATGCCGCCCTCGGCGAGCTCGTTGTAATTGTCGAGCGCGCGACCGTTGCGGAGCACGTAGGGCTGAGATATGGCCACCGTATTCACGCCGCGCTTCTTCAGATCGGCAAGCATGCGGCTGTGATCGGGCCATTGCGAAGGTTCCCACTCAAGGCGTCCCATATCCTGCTCCTTGCCATACCAGTAGAGGTCGAGCACCACACCGTCGACGGGATAGCCCTCGCGGCGAAGGGTGTCGATCACGCCTACGGTCTCGCCGCGATCATGATAACCGTATTTCGACGTGATGTAGCCCATAGCCCACAGCGGCGGGAGATCCTGACGGCCCACCAGCTCAGTGTAGAGGCGGGTAACTTCGGGCAGGCTGCCATGACCGTCGATATAATAATATGTCACCGGCTGCCGCGACTCGGTGGTATACACGATAGGGTTACCCAATATCATGGTAGCGGCGGCATAGTCGTCAAACACGATGGCATATCCGGCCTTGGCCACAAACATGGGCATGGTGATGTTCATCTGACTGATGCGCGGGTCGCCGGCCGTGTAGCCATAGTTCTGGCGGTTATACATCACGAGCGTGTCACCCTCGAGGTTCACCTTGTGGCCGCGCTCGCCCGCGCCGTAAAATGTTCCTTTACCGAGATATGACAGCGAGAGCGACTGAGTGCCGTCGTCGCCGCGGGAGCGCAATCCCGAGTCATAGACCATGCGGTCGCCGCCGCTCGAAATATTCACGGCACCGCTCGACCGGTCGATCGAAGCCGTAAGACCCGAAGGCGACGCCAGGGTCACCACCTCACCGTCGGTCACGGTCACATTCACATCGCCGGGCTTCATCACAGCGGCCGCAGGGGCGGCGGCAGTTTCACCGGGTTGCAGTGCAGTGACGCGGATGATATTATCGTTCATGAAAGTGACATCTACCGTCTGCCTGGCAGGAGTGGTCACGGTATAGGCCTCAGCCTGTACGGCACCCAAAAGCATGGCCGCCGGAATCAAGAAATATCCTGAGATCTTCATATAGGAGTGTAGATAAAATTTTTTACGCTGTCACAAAGATAGAAAATATTTTCCAATCATCCGCCTCTCCTTTAAAATTTCCCCCGCAGAAAAAAAGAGCAGACCTTCCGGCCGCGATGGCC
>JAIDSW010000256.1 GCA_029061025.1 Duncaniella sp. | reverse complement strand
GATCGACAACTCGATGAAGAAGGTATACCCCGGCAAATCGGTGGCTTGCCTCGCGCTCGGCTCACGCAATCTCTATGACTTGATGGACTACAACAAGGATATGATATTCAAGGACGTGGCATATACCAACGATCCATTCATCATAGCCGCCAATCCCCGCGTCACGGCCATCAATTCGTGTCTTGAGATCGACCTCACCGGTCAGATATGCGCCGACTCGATAGGCACACGCATCTTCTCGGGCGTAGGCGGACAGCATGATTTCGTCTACGGCGCATCGCGCAGCGAAGGAGGTATATCGGTAATAGCAATGACCTCGACCACCGGCAAAGGTATGGGGAAAATCAAGCCCGTGCTCACTCCGGGAGCCGGTGTCGTGACCACCCGCTTCCAGACCAACTATGTGGTGACCGAGCACGGGGCCGTGAATCTTCTCGGGAAATCGCTTCCCGAGCGCGCCCAGCTGATGATATCGATAGCCAATCCCGCCGACCGCGAGGCACTCGACCGCGCTGCCCGCGACCGCTTCGGCTACTCCTACACACGGCTGTATTAATCACTTTTTTATCGACTGAGCGACATTCAGCCTTTAAAGTGTCTCAAGAATTCATCAGGCGTAAAAACGGGAATCTCGGCAAATTGAAAGTCTTTTTTATTGCGTGTAATCATGCAATCACAGCCGGCATACACAGCAGCCTGATACTGGAGACCATCTTCAAAATCCGATACTTGTTCCTGCAGGTTAAGCAATATCTGATTTTTCGTATTACTCACAACCGTAAAAACTTCGCATATTCTGCTTATCAAAGTCTTTAACTTATCAGCAGGAGATTTGCGCATGATATATGCGAAGTTTGCCACGGTAAGATATGATATGCAAAACTCCATATTCATGGAATCTCCCAACATCATAACTTTCTCGGCATCTCCGGCATAATCTTCTCTTACGAAATAATCTATGATAAAATTCGTATCAAGAAAGACCCGTTTCATTTCGACATTATGTAATTGGTTCGCGGATCAGAGCTATCAATGACACTCGGATCAATAGATTCTTTAATCTTATGGAGAGAATCAAGCCGTTGCGAGTGTTCTTCCCCTTTGTCTTCGATATAATGCGTTAAAGAGGTTTTCAGCACTCCTTTCATATTTTCTATCATGCGCCGAAGGAAAACTTCATCAGCATTATTTTCTAAAGTCACAACAATTTGAGTCATAGATATGGAGATTAAAGTAACTATATGCTTTTCAGGGAGACAGCCGATACAGAATATATATGTCTGCGCCTCACCTCGCATGCAAAAATAAGAAAAGTTTTCCTATTATAAATACATACAAAGTACAAACTCAACATTTTTTTATCCGGGAATATCCGGAATATAATATTTGCCCGCGACCGCTTCGGCTATTCCTACACCCGCCTGTATTAAAGTGGCGCTCACTGACGCGCCTAACAATCTGTGTTTCAGACGCGATGCGATACAATCAGGGAATTGGTGGCGGATTGAACCGTGCAGCGGCGTGTTTTTGTCTTCGGGTGCGGTCGGCGCCCTGTGATTCTCCCTTTTGGGAATTTTTTGGTCGGTTTCGCATAGATTATTGGGAGATTTCACTATATTTGTAGACAATTATGAATAATATAGTCAACCTCTCGCAACTCGTCGACATATCGCGGTACTCCAAGGAGTTCTCGCATCTTGCTGATGACTACATATTTTCCCATTTCCATTCGTCGACCGAATTTCCGCCTTTTTCATCCGGACCTATAAAAATCGACGGCATAAGCTGGATGCTCTGCTATGAGGGAAATATCTCGCTCAACGTGAATCTGGAGAGCTTCTCGGTGCATAAAAACATGCTGCTTCTCACCAATCCGGAATCGATAATCGAGATTAAGGAAGTGGAAAGCGGTCCGGTCGACTTCTACACTCTGTTCATCTCCCGCGAGTTCATGCGCGATATTAACCTCGATGTCAATATCCTGTCGACAATCCCGCGACCGAAGAACGGCCACCGCATACCCTGCATAGAGATTTCGCCCGAGGATGCCGCCCTGTTCCGCCACTATTTCGAGCTGCTTCATCACAACACCACCCGAAACCGCGACGATATCTACGTGCGCTCCATAGCCCGCTGCATCATAGCGGCGCTGTGCTACCAGCTCATCCAGTCGGCGCGCGACAGAGCCGATGCCGAAAAAACCGAGACTGTTCCGGCCGAAACACGACCGCGCCGCAACACTTATGTCGACGATTTCATATCGCTGCTCCACCAGCATCACCGCTCGCAGCGGTCGGTATCGTTCTATGCCTCCAAGCTCTTTATCTCGCCCAAATACCTGTCGCTCGTAATCAAGAAGGCCACCGGCAAGTCGGCAGCCGAACTGATCGATGAGTTTGTGATACTCGAGGCCAAGAATCTGCTGCGGTTTTCGGGCAAGAATATCCAGCAGGTAGCCTACGAGCTGAATTTCCCCAATCAGTCATCGTTTGGCAAGTATTTCAAGCATCTCACGGGCATGTCGCCCTCGGAATACCAGCGCACATGAATAGATTGCTTTCGCTGCTCATACTGCTCTCGCTTGCGGTGGCGTCATCAGCCGAAACGGCCGACAGCGTGGCGTCACTGCGGTTTCCCACGGCAGGCGTAGCCATCCCGGCCGCCGGAGTCGTCACGGCCTACTCGCTGAGCCGCATATACCCCCACGATGCATTTGTCAACTCCCGCCCCGGTGAGCACACCTCGCGCGGCACGGGAGTGCTCCAATACGCCCCCATCGCGTTGCCGTGGATTCTGAAAGCCACGGGAGTACCCACCCGCTCATCGTGGGCACGCATGGGTGTGGCGCAAGGCTCGGGCATAGTGATAAATGCAGCCCTGGTGTGGGGATTGAAACATATCATTGACTCGCCGCGGCCTGACGGGACTGACTCACGCTCTTTTCCGTCGGGGCACTCGGCATGGGCATTTGCCGGTGCGACAATGATAGAACGCGAGCTGGGCATCAACTCGGCATGGTACACGTGGGGCGCCTACACATTTGCATCGGCCATAGCGATGGAGCGAGTGATCGACGCCCACCACTACCCCACCGACGTGGTTGCCGGAGCATCGATAGGTATTCTCGCCACTCATGCGGGATATTTTTTAGCCGATCTCATCATGGGCCGAAAGGGCGTCACGCATACCCGACCGACCTACTCCGACGCCGCTGACGGACTTACTCCGTCACTATACCTCGACAATACGCTTCGCCTGCCTCTCGGCCCCGCCACAGCAGCAGAGGGTGTCAACATAGAGCGCCGCCCTGCCCTCATCACCGCAATAGGCTACGAGCACCCCGTAAGCCGCGCCGTATCGCTCTCGGCGGCCGCAGAGGTAGAATCCTTACCCCTTGCACTCGCCACGCCAGAGAATCGCTTTATTTCAGGCCCGCTGACCTCGGCGGGAATCGCGGCGTCGGCCCACATGTATTTTCCGCTGTCGCAACGGTTCAGTCTTGCGGCGACAGCCTCAGCCGGATGGCACGTGAATTTCTCGCTCCACGGCACCGATGGCACTCTTTCTACCGGCAAGTCATCACCACTGGGGCGCCTGCGCGCCTCAGGCATATGGCATCTCTCGCGTCATCTGTCGGCCGCGGCCTCGGCCGGACTGCAGGCTTCCCGCTACCGATTTGACATCGCCCCCTCAGCCGAATACGGAGTAGCCGACTACGCCACAGCCCGCGGCACATCCATATCGCTATTGCTTTCCGTCTCTACCCGCTATGAGTTCTGAATCCACCAACCCCACCCCCATATCCACCGACGATTTCGCCGCCATGATCATAGAGCGGCTGCCGTTCAGGCCCAACGCGCAGCAGCGTCTCGTGGCCGAGGCGCTGGCGAGATTCTGCTCATCGTCCACGCCGAGTGACTCGGTATTCATACTCGCCGGATATGCCGGCACGGGCAAGACGTCGCTGATAGGCGCGCTCGTCAAGGCTCTGACGGCTATACGCATTCCCGTGGTGCTCCTCGCTCCCACCGGGCGTGCCGCCAAGGTCTTCAGCACGTCGGCCTCCTACCCGGCATCGACCATACATCGCCGCATATATTACGGCGCCACAGGCCGACTGCTCGAACACTCGCGCGCCGTGCGCGACAACAAGACACCCGGCGCGGTATTTATAGTAGACGAGGCCTCGATGATAGGCGACTCCACCGCCGATGCCGAGGGCAATCCCGGATCGGGACTGCTCGAAGATCTGCTTCAGCACGTGTTTACCGGCGAGGGTTGCCGACTGATACTCTCGGGCGACACCGCCCAGCTCCCGCCCGTGGGCACCGACCTCTCCCCTGCCATGAGTCCTGAAAAACTCAAGGAGATGGGACTTCACGTATCGCGCGCCACGCTCACCGACACTGCACGCCAGCAGCGTAACTCGGGAATATTGCGCAACGCCACCCTGCTCCGCCGCTCCATGCTCGCCAATCCCCTGCCCCGCCCGCGCCTCCTCACCGCCGGGCTCGACGACGTGAAGGTAATCACCGGCGAAGACATCATAGACGTGATAGCGCAATGCTACAGCCGCGACACGCCCGACGAGACCATCCTCATCACCCGCTCCAACAAGCGCGCCGTGGCATTCAATCTGGCCGTGCGCTCACAGATACTCTACAGCGAGGAGGAACTCTGTCGCGGCGAGCGGCTCATGGTGGCCCGCAACAATTACATGTATTCGACCAAAATCAAGGATCTCGACTTCATAGCCAACGGCGACATGGCTGTAGTTACGCAGGTCAACTCCACCGAGCGCCGCTACGGATTCCGATTCGCCGACGTCACCCTGCGCCTCACTCATCACGAAAAAGAGATCGACTGCAAGATAATACTCGACACCCTCACGAGCGAGTATCCTTCACTGTCGCGCGAACAGATGGAGCGGCTGGCACTGGCCCGCATGAACGACCCAGAGGTTAACCCTCCCGGCACACCCGACTCCACCCGACTGTCGCGGCTGCGCAGCGACGAATATTTCAATGCCCTGCAGGTGAAATATTCCTATGCCATCACCTGCCACAAGGCGCAGGGCGCGCAGTGGCGCAACGTAATCGTGGATCTGGGCGGCATAGCCGACGATGCTTTGGGTCTCGACTTCTACCGCTGGCTCTACACCGCCGCCTCCCGCGCCACGCGGCAACTCTACTTCCTCAACCCCTCCATTCAGGTCGACGACCGCAAGGAGTGATGCAAAAAAATTTGGTGTGGTAACGCGATTACTCGCGTCAACACACCAAATATACTTTTCCTGACGATGCTCAGAATGTGATCGTACGGCCTCTGTCGGGCGAGGGAGTATCAGTCGCGGGAGCGGTGGCCGTCTGGCCGTTTTTCACCTGCTCCACGAGCTTGCGGTCGCGGCGATAGGCAGGTGTCTTTTCGAGAATGTCGCATATATCATCGTCGTCAAGCTGATTGTCAGCAAGAATAATATAGGATGCGCGCTCCTTACCGCCGATGAGAT
Source organism: Duncaniella sp. (assembly GCA_029061025.1). Lineage (GTDB taxonomy): Bacteria > Bacteroidota > Bacteroidia > Bacteroidales > Muribaculaceae > Duncaniella. Next base: position 1,495 of record JAIDSW010000256.1, on the reverse strand, counting down.
TGTCGAGCTTGCCTTTGCCGTATTCCTCGGTGATACGGTGATCATCGATAGTCTCGGCCTTCGGTTTCGGTTCGGCAGGCTTTTCGGGAGTGAACACTATGGTGTCGCCGCCGCGGGCAGGCTCATTTTTATCGGTGTTCACTGCAGGCTTGTCTTTCTCGCCGTCCTTTATGGTAACGTCGAAGCCGGTGGCAAGAATTGTCATCTTCACCTTTTCGCCCAGCGACTCGTCAAAGGCCACACCCCATATCACCTTCACGTCCTGATTGATCGACGAGATGAAATCGGTGATCTCATTGACCTCCGACATGCGGAACGAGTTCTGTGCCTCGCGCGAGAAGAAGAGGTTAAACAGCAATCGCTTCGAGCCCATTATGTCGCGGTCCTTGAGCAGGGGCGAGTTGAGGGCATCCTCGATGGCCTGGGTAACGCGATGCTCACCCTCGCCGTAGCCCGACGATATGATAGCGGCGCCGCCGTTGCGCAGCGTAGCGTTGATGTCCTTGAAGTCAAGATTGATATGGCCGGTAGAGGTGATGATTTCGGAGAGCGAGCGGGCAGCCACGGCAAGCGTATCGTCGGCTTTACCGAAAGCGTTGATGAAGTCGAGGTCACCATAAATGTCGCTCAGGCGCTCGTTGTTGACCACAAGCAGCGAGTCGACGTGCTTGGCCATCTCGTCGGCACCGGCAAGAGCCTGACGTATCTTCCACTGACCCTCAAACAGGAACGGGATGGTGACGATACCTATTGTAAGCATGCCTTTCTCGCGGGCTATGCGAGCCACCACGGGAGCTGCTCCCGTACCGGTGCCCCCACCCATACCGGCGGTGACGAACACCATCTGGGTCTCGTCGTCGAAAAGAGTGGAGATCTTGTCGGCACATTCCTCGGCATACTGACGGGCAACCTCGGGATCACCGCCCGCACCGAGACCGTCGCCGATCTCCATGCGCAGAGGTACCTTGGAATTCTGGAGAGCCTGACGGTCAGTATTGATGTTTACAAACGATACCTCGCGTATACCGGTCTTGTACATGTGGTCGACGGCATTGTTACCGCCGCCACCCACGCCGATAGCTTTGATATACACGCGGTGAGTCGGGGTCTCGGTGAAGAAATCCTGAGCGTTATCGAGATTGTCGATAGGGCTGCTTATATTTGCGTTGTCCATAATAGGATGCGTAGTATTATTCAGTTATAGTGTTGATTAGGTTGAATTTATTTTAGAGAGAGGCATGTATCATTCATCAGCATCCTCATCGTCATCGGCGGGTTCTGAGAGCAGGTCGGCCACACGCTGGGCGAATTTTCCCCATAACCTTGAGCCGAATCCCTGCTTGCGGGGCTCTTCGGCAGGTTCAGGCGCAGGCGTGTGAGCGGGCTGCGCGGCAGGCTTGGCGGGCTGCGGCTGAGCCTGATGTTCCTGCACGTGCGGCTGCTCGGGTTTCGGCTGGGCAGGCTGCGGCTGGGCAGGGCGGGGAGTATAGGGCTG
>JAIDSW010000255.1 GCA_029061025.1 Duncaniella sp. | reverse complement strand
TATATATGGTGTTTACTGATGCAGGTTTAAAAATTTAAAAGATAATCAAGCAGGTTTAAAAAGATTGTAACGCTGGTCGTTAAGTCAGAAAAAACCGCCGAATTAAGGTTTAAATATTTTCCTATAGTTAGTGATAAAGACTGGTTACTGAAAAATTCAGGTGTGCAAAAGTAAATATAATCTCACAAATTACCCCCCCCAAGTGTTAAAATTTGTTAACCATTTTGTTTTTAACAATTTTGTGGCATTGTTCTTGCAGGTTACACAATAATGAAGTAATTTTGTAGTGTATGCTTATAAATCTTAATGAAGAGATATGCGGATTAGTGCCTGAGAGGTATCTGTACTCATCTACTGAATCTATGCTTGATAACGGTGAGTACTACTCGGCCATGACCAAAAGCGTGGATGGCGTGAAGAGGCGGTGCGTAATTTTCGTTACCGACAGCGACGATCTGCTGCTGCACGAGACCGGTCGTCTCGACAGCCTGAATTTACAGCAGAAAGGGTATCATTATTCCGTGCACCATGCCGGAAATCTTGCAGTTGTTGCTATCCGTAGTGACAGGACTTTGGTATTTCTCGATGAACTACTTGCCGCCGGTCCTATGTCGTGGGACACGGCGCTGCCGCTCTTTTATGAGATAATTGCTGAGCGCATCAGGAATAATGCCACGCATTTCTATACTACGTCGCTGCTTCCCGAACATATTCTTCTGACGAAGGACGGTGAGGAATTACATCCTTTCACGGCAGTCGTTACCGAGTGGTTTGAGTCGCAGGGGCAGACTATCTATTCAGCTCCCGAGCTGAATGCAGGCGACTGCCCGGTGGTATTCCTCAAGGAAAAGACGTGGCTTTTCGCAGCCGCCATGTTGCTCACCCGCATGATTCAGCGCGATTATCCGTGGAAGCTCAAGCCTAAATCGGCCGACATGACCGACGAGCAGTATCGAGAATATTACTGCAAGATCACCACGACTGCCCCTGCCATCGATGCGATAGGCAGCTTGCGTAAATTACTTGAGCGAAATCTCTCAGCGTCGCCCGACCGCCGGAGTGCTTCGGCAGGTGAATTCCTTCATGATCTTTATTCCATAATGAAGGAAAAGGAGATGAAATTACCCGATGAGCTCGTAATTACAGATGGTGAAAATCCTGAGGAATTTCAAGAAGCGGAAATCCCGACGGAAAATTATGATTACGCCTTCAGCGATAATGAGCACGAGACTTATCACCGACCCAATGAGCCGAAGCTGAAAATCAATTTTGTGCGCGGCGGGGGCGTCGGATTCAGTGACGTGGCCTGCGTTGATGATATAAAGGCCAAGATGACCCGCAACTTCATTTCAATAGTGAAGAATCCCGAACTCGCACGCACTTTCCGCATCGAGCCGCCCAACGGCCTGCTGCTCTGGGGGCCTCCGGGCAACGGGAAATCATTCATATCCAAGAAACTCGCCGAAGAGAGCGGTCTGCTTTACGCCACAATCAATCCCGGTGACCTCGGAAGCATATTCATTCATGGCACTCAGGAACTTATAGCCGAGCTATTCAATAAATGCGAGCGCATGGCCTCGAAGGAGAAAAGCGGAGTGCTGCTGGTGCTGGAGGAATTTGACGCTCTCGTGCCCAGCCGCGCCGCGGCGGGAGGCGACAGCAACAGCCGCAATGATGAGGTGGCCGAATTTCTCACCCGGCTCAACAACTGCGCGTCAAAGGGTGTGTATGTCATCGCCACCACCAACCGCATCGACGCTATCGACCCGGCCGTGATGCGCAAGGGGCGCATGGATGAGGTGATATACGTGGATCTGCCCGACGAAAAGGTGAGGATGAAGCTTTTCCAGCTCGAACTTAAAGATCGTCCCCACGACGAACTTGACCTCAACCGACTGGTGAAGATGACCGACGGGTTCTCGTCGGGCGACATCTCTTTTCTCGTAAAAGAAAGTGCCCGCAAGGCTTTTGAGCAGACCATAGCCGAGCCTGACAAGAAAATCGTAGCCATCACCCAGGACACACTCGAAAGCACTATCAAAAATGCCCATCCGTCGGTGACCGCCTCGGAGCGACACCGCTATGAAAAGTTGCGTGAGTCATATGACCGCCACCGCAACGAACAGCCCCGCATAGGATTCTGATCACTTATTCACGACTATAAAAAATCAATATTCCGGATTATGATATTCAAAGGCTTAAACCAAAGCACTCTCCGCGACCTGCTCGACGAGGCGGGAATCGCTACCAAAAAGGACGAGGACGGCGACCTGATGACCGTGCTCGCTGCCGACGACGATTTTCCCCACGACATGGTGGCATGGTTTATCGTCGACGACAACTGGCTCACGATCATCGCCCGCTCGTTTGACTTCAAGCTCACCGACACGCTCCAACTCGCCAACGAATATAACCGTACCCATCGCGCTGTGGCTTGTGTGGCCGAGGAGGATGGAGTGTTTTTCAAACTCGCGTTCCTGCTCGACGAGGAGGTTTCGTCGCAATACGTAATTGAAAACTGCCTCCGTTTCGGACTGAGCAGCGCATGGCGATCATTTGTCGACTTCTGGAAAGCCCGTAACTCATGACTTTTGCCGAAGTACTGCTCCCCGTGCCCATTCAGGGTACTTTCACCTACAGTGTGCCGCCGGCTATGACTGCCGGCGCCAAGGTGGGTCACAGGGTTGTGGTGCCTTTCGGCCGCAAAAAATTCTATACAGGCATCGTCACCGCCCTCACGCCGTTTCCGCCCGAGGGCTATGAGGTGAAGGATATAGCATTCACGCTCGACGATGAGCCTGTGGTGCGTCATCCGCAGATAAAATTCTGGAACTGGATAGCCGACTATTATCTCTGCACCCCCGGTGAGGTCTACAAGGCTGCCGTGCCGGCGGGACTGAGACTGGAAAGCGAGACTTTCATCGAGCTTCATCCCGACTATGATCCGGCTCTGGCGCCGCCTCTGTCGGAACGCGAGGAAGTTGCCCTCGACAAGATAATCGGAGCGGCCAAGAAACTCACGCTCGACCAACTCCGCACCGCTACCGGTTTTCAATCGATAGCCTCGGTGGTCAACGGCCTGATTGCCAAAGGTGCCGTGACGATAGCCGAGCGGGTGATAGAAAAATACCGTCCGCGTCGCGAGAGCTACGTGGCTCTGACCGCGACGAAGGCTGACCGCGAGGCGCTCCACTCTGCATTCGACGCCGTGAAAGGTGCTCCCAAGCAGGAAAAGGCGCTGCTTGCCCTGATAGACCTGAGCGAGATAATGCGATGCGATACCGATGATGTTAGGGAAGTGTCGCGCGCCGAACTGCTGGAGCGCTCGGGTGTCACCGTGCCCATCCTGCAGGCTATGGCGCGCAAGGGGATTATCAGACTTTATATCAAGGAAATCAACCGCTTCCGCTACACAGGTCTGCCCGTGGCACCGCTTCCTGTGCTGTCGGAAGCGCAGACTGAAGCGCGCGATGCAGTGGTGGCGTCTATGACCGCCAATCCCGTGACGCTTCTCCACGGAGTGACGTCGAGCGGCAAGACTGAAATATATATTCACCTTATCGACCTTATGTTGCGTCAAGGGCGGCAGGCGCTTTATCTTGTGCCTGAAATAGCCCTCACCACTCAACTCACGTCGCGGTTGCAGCGGGTGTTTGGCGACAAGGTGGTGATATACCACTCACGGTTTACCGACAACGAGCGTGTCGACGTGTGGAAGCGGCTGCTGACGTCGCGCGAGCCCCTCGTGGTGCTCGGTCCACGCTCGGCGGTCTTTCTACCGTTCTCGTCGCTCGGCATGGTGATAGTCGACGAGGAGCATGAAGCGAGCTACAAGCAGCAGGATCCCGCCCCGCGCTACAACGGGCGCGACGCTGCCATCGTGCTTGCCTCGATGCATGGCGCCAAGACCTTGCTCGGCAGCGCCACGCCTTCAGTAGAAACTTATTACAAGGCTCTCACGGGACGATACGGTCTTGTGAGCCTCACGGAGCGATATGATTCCGTGCCGCTACCCGATGTTGAGATAGTGGATCTCGGCGCCTCCCGCAAGAAAGGACTGGTCGACGGAATCCTGTCGGCGCGGTTGCGCGAGCTGGTGGTTGACGCCGTGGATGACCGCAAGCAGGCCATATTGTTTCTCAACCGCCGCGGATATGCACCGGTGGCGAGATGCAAGATGTGCGGCTACGTGCCACGCTGCTCGCAGTGCGACGTATCGCTTACTTACCACCGCCGCATCGACAAACTCGTATGCCACTACTGCGGCACTCCCTATGAAGTGCCATCCGTGTGTCCGGCATGTCAGGAACCTGCCATCGAGGTACTCGGCTACGGTACCGAGCGCGTGGAAGATGAGGTGACGGCGGCATTTCCCGAAATGAAAATAGCCCGACTCGACTTCGACACCACGCGCAACAAAAACGGCTACGAGGATATAATCGACAATTTTTCGGCCGGGAAAAGCGACATTCTCGTGGGGACACAGATGGTAACCAAGGGTCTCGACTTCGACAATGTCAAGGTGGTGGGAGTGATGAACGCCGACTCCATAATCAATTTCCCCGATTTCCGCAGCAACGAGCGGGCTTTCAATATGCTCGAACAAGTATCCGGGCGCGCCGGACGCCGCGATTCGGCCGGCCGCGTACTGGTGCAGACCTACTCCCCCGCCCATCCGATTTTCACTTTTCTCGCCGCGCACGATTATCAGGGCTTCTACAATATGGAGATAGCGCAACGGCAGCAATTTTGCTACCCGCCTTTCGTGAGGGTAATCTACATATATCTCAAGCATCGCGACGCCGCCGACCTCAACAAGGCTGCCCGTGTCTATGCCGACCGCCTTCGCGGCCTGTTCGGCACACGTGTCACCGGCCCTGAAGAGCCGCCCGTAGGTCGCATCCAGTCGCTCTACATACGCCGCATCATGCTCAAGATAGAGCCCACGGCATCCATCGCCAAGGTTAAGCAGTTGCTTCGCGAGCTGTATGTTGAGTGCACCAACGACAAGACCCTTGCCGGTACGACGCTTTATTACGACGTCGATCCCTATTGAGGATCTTTTTGCAAAACATTACTGATCCGCGTGAAAAGCCACGCGCCCGCAAGTGCTCCCGCAGTATCGGCTATCGCGTCGGCAAAGTCAGCCGAGCGCCCGGCATCCATCGCCCCTTGAAGCCATTCTATCACTATGCCCGCCGATATCGTGACAGCTGTAATCACGGCAAGAGCCCTGCCCGAAACACTCCCCCGCCCCATCAGGCGGTCAAGTGAGAGTGTAAACGACATGACGCCGAACATGATGGCATGCACCACCTTGTCGGCACCTTCAAACAATTCGGGAGCGTCGTCGCCCAGCGGCTGCGGCGCAAGGGTGAGATAAAGTATCAATGCCACCACGAGCGCACCGGGTACGCCGGCGGGCACCACCCCGTAAATTTTTCTGATGAGACGTGCTATCACAACTGAGCGCGCAACTCAAGAGCCTGCTTGACCATAGTGTCATAAGCGAGCAGGCCGTCCTGTGAGAGTTCGACTATGCGGCGTGTACCGTCGGGAGCGGGAAGCGCCACATGAGTGTCATCGACAAACGTCATCAGCTCATAGCTGTCACCGCCGGGGATGCTGAGGGTCCAGGTGTCGGTCTCGTCAATGAAATCGAGGCGCACCACGCTGTTGTCATTTTCCGAAGTGATGGTGTAACCTTTGCCGTCACACTCCACGAGGTAGCGGCCATCCTTGCCGTCGATCACCTTAGTGCCGGCTGCCAACGGATTGCTTCCGCTCCAGAATTCGATGGAGTTGAGCACGATGAGATCGGCGAGCGCCGATACCTCATATACGGGGACTATGCACAGGGCTATGAACACAAGTTCGTTGACAAACTTGCTGCTGATATTCTTGTTCCAGTTAAGAAGATTGCGGGTAAGCTGAAACTTTCCTATACAAGAAGTGCTGACCATGCCGGCGCACATAGCGAGGATTATTGCTCGGGTTAAGATATGCTTTTTCATATGCGAATATGTAATTTTTTTACGCGGTAATCTTATGTCGGGCCTCGGTGTAGAAGTCAAATACGCGATTGACGTATTCAAACGTCTGCTGCCCGCGGAAATATCCGTATTTGCACACCGGATCGTTGTAATACTCCGGATGAGATTTCATGAGCACGGCACGTGCCACATTGCCGTCCCACACCTGAGGGTCATATCCGTATTTCTTGGCCAGCTCGATAGCGTCGAATATATGTGCAAGTCCTGAATTATACGCGCCTACGATAAACTTCAGGCGCTCCTGAGGATCGGGTACACGCGCCTGAAATGCCTTGTCGAGGTCATTGATCATTTCGGCGGCAATCGATATGGATACATCATTATCAATCAGCTCCTCAGGGTCATGATGATAAGCCTTGGCCGTGGAGGGCATCACCTGCATCACTCCCCTCGCACCGGCCCACGACACGAGCGTGGGATCGAAACGGCTCTCGACATATCCCTGCGCGGCAAGCAATCGCCAGTCCCACCCTATCTCGCGGGCATATTTACGGAACAGGTCGTCGAACGGCGAGATATATCCCCGGCTCAGGTCGATGGTCTGCTGAAGCTCATATTGCTCGTTTTTCTTGCTGAGCTCGAAATAGCGCCTGTGGATTCGCGCCAGATCGCGGCGGGAGTTGTCCTGCTTGATCCATGCGTTGATGCTGTCGGCGAGCCACGGACGCGCCGGTGACACCGCCCACTGCGACCGCTGCGGAAAGCTCACCTCAAGCGTGATGTCGAGCGTATTGTAATATGTGGTGCTGATATGCGCCAGGTCGCTGTCAACTATCGTAAGAGGGATTTCACCCCTACTCACCATCGCCACCAGATCTTCGGTGATAAGCGTATCGCGGTCTATGGCGTGGATATTTATTCCACCCCCCAGCTCGTCGTTGAGATTATTCAGTCGGGCCTCATATTTCGATCCTGCTTCCACATAGATGTCGCGGCCTACGAGGGCGGTGACGTCGGAGATGCGGTCAGCCTGCTTTTTAGTCTTGGGCTGCACGAGCACCTGGGTTGTTACATTCTTTGGGCCGCAATGAAGCACGTGTGACTTATATTCAGCCGTCACGGGTATCTCATATGCTATCAGATCCACCTTTCCGGAGTCGAGCCATTCCACAGCCGTGGCAAGACCGGGAGCGACCTCCAGTTTCAGGGCTATTCCCTTGTCCTTGACCAGGGAATTGACAAGATCATAGTCATAACCCATCTTGGTCTCGCGGTATATGAAATACGAGCCGGGACTGTAGAGGGTGGCCACTCGCAAGGTATCGGGGTAGCCTTTCGATTCCTCTGCGGCAACATCAGCCGTCCGTGACTTGCAGGCCACGGAAATTGCGGCCATGATGACCGCCGCGAGTATCGCAAGCTTAGTATTCAAATGTACCGTATTCTGACTTGATGGTTAAGCGGTTGGCCTGAGCATCCTCCACTCGGCCCACTACGCGGGCTTCGATACCGTAGCGCGAGGCGATTTCCATAACCTTGTCGGCATGCTCGGGAGCGACGTAGATTTCCATGCGGTGACCCATGTTGAACACCTTATACATTTCCTTGAAATCCGTTCCGCTCTCGCGGGCGATGAGCGCGAACAGCGGGGGAACAGGAAACATGTTGTCTTTTATCACATGCTTGTCGCGCACGAAGTGCATCACCTTGGTCTGGGCGCCGCCGGTGCAATGTATCATACCGTGGATTTCGGGACGCATCTCTTCGAGGAGTGCGCGGATTACGGGTGCATATGTGCGGGTGGGCGAAAGCACGAGCTTACCGGCCGTGAGGGGTGTGTCTTCCACCTTGTCGAGCAGGTTGCAAGTGCCGGAGTAAACGAGCTCGGCAGGCACGGCGTGGTCAAATGTCTCGGGATATTTTTCGGCTACCGACTTATTAAATACGTCATGACGCGCCGAGGTAAGGCCGTTGCTGCCCATGCCGCCGTTATATTCAGTCTCATAAGTTGCCTGACCGAAAGAAGCGAGGCCCACTATCACATCGCCGCCGCGTATGTTGGCATTGTTGACCACATCGGCGCGACGCATGCGGCATGTCACGGTGGAATCCACGATAATTGTGCGCACGAGGTCACCCACATCGGCGGTCTCACCGCCGGTAGAGTAAATGCCTATTCCGAGCGAGCGCAGACGCTCAAGCAGTTCCTCTGTGCCGTTGATTATGGCCGAGATCACCTCGCCGGGCACAAGCATCTTGTTGCGCCCTATGGTGGAGCTGACAAGTATATTGTCGACGGCTCCCACACACAGCAGGTCGTCGATATTCATCACGAGAGCGTCCTGGGCTATGCCGCGCCACACGCTCAGGTCGCCCGTCTCGCGCCAGTAGGCATAGGCGAGCGATGATTTCGTTCCGGCGCCGTCGGCGTGCATTATGTTACACCACTCGGGGTCGCCGCCAAGTATGTCGGGGATGATTTTACAGAATGCCTGCGGGAAAATACCTTTATCTACATTTTTTATCGCTGCGTGCACGTCGTCTTTTGACGCCGACACGCCGCGGAGGTCATAACGTGAGGTCGGATCAGCCATAAGGTTGTCTATTGGTGTATGACTGCGAATTTACACTTTGATTTCCTATTTACG
>JAIDSW010000254.1 GCA_029061025.1 Duncaniella sp. | reverse complement strand
CCGCGTTTACCGCCCGAGCTGAAGAAACTTATCCATCTCTGTCATACTACATGTGGGTCACCGTGCCCGATCATCATGACTGGGTATATGATCAGGGACAGGATGCCCGCATCGAGGTCATACTGCTGAAATACGGCATGCCTCAGCATGTTAAGGTCAACTATACGATAGCCGACGACCTTCAGTCGCCCATGAAGTCAGGAGAAGTGACGCTCAAGGATGGCCGCGGATTCATCACCATCCCCTCCCCTTCCCGACCCGGATTCCGCGATCTCGCCCTTGAGGCCGACGTTGACGGCACCGTCTACCGCCATCATATCAAAGTGGGTTTCTCGCCCGATAAGATCAAGCCGCATGTGAAAGAGCCGAAAGATTTCACCGATTTCTGGAGCGCCAACATTGAGGCGATGCGCGAGACACCTATGAAATACACCCGCGAACTTGCTCCCGAATATTGCACCGACAAAGTCGACTGCTGGCTGGTGAAGCTCGACACCGATACAAAGGGGCACTCCATCTATGGCTATCTCACGATGCCTAAAGGAGCAGAACCAGGCTCTCTCCCGGCCGTGCTCTGTCCTCCCGGCGCGGGAATCAAGACCATCAAGCTCCCCGCCCGCAATCATTTCTACGCTGAAAACGGCTTTATGCGATTTGAAATCGAAATCCACGGTCTTGACCCGCGCATGCCCGACTCAAAATTTAAGGAAATTTCCGCCGCAGTCGACAATGGCAACGGCGGTTATCTGGGTGTGGGTGCCGACGATAAGGACCGCTACTATATGAAACGTGTATACACCGCACTGGTGCGTGCCAACGATTTTCTCACCTCGCTTCCCGAGTGGGACGGGAAAAATCTTGTGATGCAGGGTGGCAGTCAGGGAGGTGCGCTTGCTGTAATAGGCACTGCACTCGACCCCCGCGTGACGCTCTGCGTGGCCAATCATCCGGCTCTCACCGATATGGAGGGCTACCACACTCAGGGGCATACGGGCGGCTATCCTCATTTCAACAAAGTCAAGGGATTCCTTGACCGCGATGATTACCGCAACACACTGAGCTACTACGATGTAATCAACTTCGGTCGTCACGTCAACGCTCCCGTCTACATGACATGGGGCTACAACGACAATACCTGCCCTCCCACCACGAGCTATGCCCTGTGGAATACTCTCACATGCCCTAAAGAAGCGCTCATCACCCCGGTCAACGAGCACTGGACATCACGCACCACCAACGTAGGGCAGATGGAATGGATCAAGAAAAACCTCAAGTGACAATTATTAACACTCGGCGTGCGTAATTTTTCGTAACTTTGCGGAATCATGATACGCCGGCTTTTCTTCGCAATATCGTGCGCGCTCGCGTGCATCTTCGGTGCATCAGCCCAGATCAATACCGATCAGGTGATGCGCATAGGCCGCAACACGCTCTATTTCGAGGATTATGTATTGTCGATTCAGTATTTCAATCAGGTCATAAATGCCAAGCCGCATCTGGCTCAGCCTTACTTCTACCGCGCTATAGCCAAGCTCAATCTTGAGGATTATCTCGGAGCTGAGGCCGATGCCACGCTTGCCATCGAGCGGAATCCGTTTATCACGGATGCTTACGAGGTAAGAGCTGTGGCGCGACAGAATATGGGAAAACTTGCAGATGCCGTGGCAGATTACGATGCCGCCCTGGCCGACATGCCAGTGAACCGCGGTGTGCTCTACAACAAGGCTCTCGCGCTTACCGACA
>JAIDSW010000253.1 GCA_029061025.1 Duncaniella sp. | reverse complement strand
CGCATGAAGTTGACCATCGACACGCCCGGATTCTCAACGGGGTATTGAAACGACAGAAACAGTCCTTCGTGTGACCGGTCCTCGGGCGAAAGGCTCAGCAGGTCGACACCGTGGAAGTTCACCGAGCCGCCGGTGACGGTGAAGGCGGGATTGCCTGCCAGCACTTCGCTCAGCGTGCTCTTGCCGCTGCCGTTGGGGCCCATGATGGCGTGTACCTCACCGGGATTGATGGTGAGGCTCAAGCCTTTGAGTATTTCTTTACCCTCCACGCCGGCGCGGAGGTCTTTTATTTCGATGAGATGTTGCATATGGTCGGGATTTTTTTTCGTTCACTTATTAATTACGTCGTGCAGGGCACGATTGTTGATTTTAACACGCGAAAATACTAAAAATCCCGCTATGAGCCAAATCCCCTATTGCAATTCTCGGAAAAACTGCCGACCTTTGCAGCATTATGAAAAAGATCTTCGCCGCCATAGCGCTCCTAATCCTCGCGGCTGCCGCCTCGCAGGCCGCTGACCGCATAGTCATCGACAAGCCTTCGCTGATGCTCTACGTAATCAGCGAGAAAGCCGACACGCTTTTCCGCGCCCCGGTGTGCGTGGGCAAAAACCTCGGCAACAAGCAGCGCAAGGGCGACATGCGCACCCCCGAAGGCACTTTCTCCATCACCCAGATTCAGGATGCCTCGACTTGGACCCACGACTTCAACGACGGCGCCGGTGAGCGCAAAGGCGCCTACGGACCTTACTTCTTCCGCCTCGCCACCCCGCCCCACACCGGCATAGGCATCCACGGCACATGCTTCCCCGAGCGTATCTCCACCCGCGACAGCGAGGGGTGCATACGCCTGCTCGACGACGACCTGCGCCGCCTCCGTCCCTTCGTGTTCAAGGGCATGGAAGTGAAAATTACGCCCGACCGCCGTTGATTTTCAATATTGTTAACGTTTCGCATCTTGATTTTAACCATCAGGATTCGTAACTTTGCAGACGCAATAATAACATAGACACTGCAAATTATTAACTTCCCCCTTTTAATGAAGTCATCAATTCTCCGTAATCTCCTCATTGCCGTAGTGGCTTCGTGCGCCATTCTGGTGCCCGACTTCTACATCTACTCGCGCTTCGCCATCCACTGGTGGCCGGCTTGGCTCGGCACAGCCTACTGGATACCCTCGCTCCTCATAGTGGCATCGCTCGCCACTGCTGCCATGATGTTCCGCCGCAGCCGCTGCAGCGCCGTGTACCACAATGTAGGGGTCATAATCATCTCAGCCCTCTCCATCATCCTCCCCAAGATAGGATTCACCGCCACGCTCACCTCGCTTGAGGCGCTGGGCGTAGACACCTACGCCGCCACATGGAGCGGCATAGCCGTGGCCGCCGCCGCTCTCTTTACCCTCATCTATGGCGCAACGGCCGGCAAGCGTCGCTTCCGCGTGCGCGAGATCGAGATCGAATCCGACTCTCTCCCCGAGGAATTTGACGGCTACACCATAGTGCAGCTCAGCGACTTCCATGCCGGAAGCTGGCACGGCAACACGTCGGGTGTGCGCCGCGCCGTGGAGATAGTCAACTCCCTCGCCCCCGACATGGTGGCTTTCACCGGCGACCTCATCAACAGCGACGCCGACGAAATCGACGAGTTCATGCCCTACCTGTCGAAAATCTCGGCTGCCGACGGCGTGTTCTCCGTGCTCGGCAATCATGACTACGGAACCTACTCGCGCCTGGCTACCACCATGGGTACCTTCGGCCACCTCTCGTCGCTCGCCATGCGTCAGCGCGACATGGGCTGGCGTCTGCTCAACAATGAAAACGCCATCATCACCCGCGGCGATGCTTCAATAGCCATAGCCGGCGTGGAAAACTCGGGCAATCCCCCCTTCCCCTGCCGCGGCGACCTCAAGCGCGCCCTGGCCGGCACCGACGACCGCTATACCGTGCTCCTCTCCCACGACCCCACCCACTGGCGTCGCGAAGTGCTCCCGCAGAGCAATGTGCAGCTCATGCTCGCCGGCCACACCCACGACATGCAGTTCTCATTCATGGGCTACTCACCCGCATCACGCATCTACCCCGAGCACAACGGCCTTTACACCGCCGAAGATGGCCGACAGCTTTTCGTCAACATCGGCCTGGGTCACCTCTTCCCCCTCCGCCTCGGCGCATGGCCTGAGATCACCCGCATCACCCTCCGCCGCCGGCAGCGATGAAAATTACACTTTTGCTCTGCCGGACGCTCCCCAGTGAGCGTCCCTACTGTACATCAGCTACCGACATCCTTTAAATCCCCATCCCCCAGTAGGGACGCGAATTTTCGCGTCCGCATCGATAACATGAATCGAACCGGCGGTGAACACGGCGATGAACATTGCGCGACCACGACGGGGAAAATTACATTTTTGTCCTGCCGGACGCGATTAAACGCGTCCCTACTGGTCGATGCGTTATCGTTAACGTCAAATTTCCCACATATGGATCGACATGGCTACTGCCAACCTTCAGTCATACCAACAAAAAAGCCTCCCCGACGGGAGGCTTAAATGCTTATTACAAGACTGTAATCACTTCTTGAAGAAGCGGTTGTAGAGGCCTTCAAAGCCCTTGCCGTGACGAGCCTCATCCTTGGCCATCTCATGCACGGTGTCGTGGATAGCGTCGAGATTGAGTTCCTTGGCGCGCTTGGCTATGCGCATCTTGTCGGCATTGGCACCTGCTTCGGCAGCCATGCGCTTCTCAAGATTCTCGCGGGTCGACCACACGTTGTCGCCCAGCAGTTCGGCAAACTTAGCGGCATGCTCGGCTTCTTCCCACGCATAGCGGCGGAAAGCTTCGGCGATTTCGGGATAACCCTCGCGGTCGGCCTGACGGGCCATTGCGAGATACTGACCCACTTCCGAGCACTCGCCATTGTAGTGAGCGCGCAGGTCGGCCTTCATCTCGTCGTCGGTATCAGCGGCAACGCCTATGATATGTTCGGTCACAAACTCAAGAGCACCGGCTTCCTCATCGGTGATTTCCTTGAATGCACTTTTGGGAGCACCACACACGGGGCATACATCGGGAGCCTCGGCACCTTCGTGGATGTAGCCGCACTTCACACACAGAAATTTCTTTTCCATTGTCGTAATATTTTGCGGATTAATTAAAATTAGAATTGCGATTTTTTTGACTATCGCAAAATTATAAACACTTCCGCTCACAAGCAAAAAAATCGCCCGAAAATATCCCCGCCGCGCGCAAAATTGTAATTTTTCAATCGAAACACCTATCCCCGCAAAGTAGGGACGGTGCTTTGCACCGTTGCCCATGCCTCGCCTCGTCACGTGCACGGTTGGGAGGGGCTACACGGCGGCATTGTACAACCTCTCCGAGGTTGGGATTATACGCGACGGAATTACCCCGGGTGGCAAGCACCCGGGGCTGATCAGATGCCTATCCCTCCGGGATGCAATGCCTACACCATATAATACCCCCTCTATTGTATCGGCATACACTGACCGGCTGACACCCGCCTTTGTAGGGACATCGCTTTGCGATGTTTCGGAGTAGTACCTTATGTATCAATTATGTAGGGACGGTGCTTTGCACCGTTTCCGGGCGACGCAAAGATGTAATTAACCGCGCCATATCGTGCATTAACCCTTGCGGGGTCATCGCTTTGCGATGTTTCCCTGCAACTGCAATACGGTATCATGAGGGTCGGAGACCCGATGTTGTCGAAAACCGCGGGTGCGAGCCCGCGGCTCAGACATGGCTGCCTTGATGATCCGCAGGCTTGCTCCTGAGGTTACCCACCACATCGCCGCTCCGCGGCTCAGTGACATGCTCCGACGTTGGATGCGTAATTCACCCCGTGTTGTCGCTGCGGCGGGGGTCAGCGACCCCCGCTCCATAATATTGCGCAGCAATTTCATCCCGGAGGATAGACAGCTGATCAACGCGGGTGCTCGTCACCCGTGGTAGCCGCAACCCTCGCCCTATCGGCCCGGGATGGGGCCGGACATTGCTGACGTGATGTTCAACCTCTCCGAGGTTGGTTTATGTGCCGTTGGGCGACCCCGGGTGGCGAGCACCCGGGGCTAAAAAGATTGCAACCTCTCCGAGGTGCAATGGCCGTCGCCATAGATTATCATTATATGGAGCGGGGGTCGCCGACCCCCGCCGCAGCGGCAACATGTATCGGATTGCATCGGGTCGCCGCCCACCTCGGGATTACCACGTTGCGTCACTCGGAAACGGTGCAAAGCACCGCCCCTACATTGTTGATACATAGTTTATTGCATAGGGAACCGCGCCGAAACATCGCAAAGCGATGTCCCTACAATTCTCCATTCTCCATTCTAAATTTTCAATTCACTTCGTTTCCCCGCTCCATAATATTGCGCAGCAATTTCATCCCGGAGGGATAGACCGCTGTATAACCGCGGGTGCTTGTCACCCGTGGTACCCGCGACCCTCGCCCTATCGGCCCGGGATGGGCCGGACATTGCTGACGTGATGTTCAACCTCTCCGAGGTGCAATGGCCGCCGCCATAGATTATCATTATATGGAGCGGGGGTCGCCGATCCCCGCCGCAGCGACAACATGTATCGGAATGCATCGGGCCTCCGACCCTCGGGATTACCACGTTGCGTCACTCGGAAACGGTGCAAAGCACCGTCCCTACATTGTTGATGCCTAATTTGTTACCTGAGGAATCTCTCCGAAACATCGCAAAGCGATGTCCCTACAAATTTCCCATTTTAAATTTCCCTTAACAATTCCCAATTCACATCGCCCTCCCTAATCCCTAAAATCTAAAACCTAATCCCCAACGCCCAAACGTTAAACTTCGTTAAAAATTTGGGGGGGGTAATTTCAGTCGTATATTTGCCGAGCAATAGGTGTATAAGGGAGGTAAGGACCCTTTATACGCTCATATTTGCATCTTTAGTGAGCCTGAAAAATGATCAGTTTGTACAACACTACATATTTTTATATAGTTAGGCAAATAGCGAAGGATAATAATTAAGGTATAGAAAGACACTTTATTCTACGACATCACTATTCAGGCCACTTTTCTATGACGTCAACCCCTTACCCCATGAAATAACTTTAATTTAACCAAAATAACACAATCTAAAACCAATTACATGAAAAAAATCTTTACTCTCTTAGCAGCCATGCTTACGGTCGGTGGAGCTTGGGCTGATACTGTTGAGCTTATCCCGAGCCAGGTGAAGTCGGCAGGCACCGGTAGCACCACCTTTAAAAACGGCTACGAGCTCACTAATGGAAGCAGCAAAAACACCGGTAGCGGCAACGATGACTATGCGAAGAAGACCAAGTACATCAAATATTCATCGGGTGTTGTCTATACAATCGTTATTCCTGAAGGACGTCAGGTGACAGGCATGACAATTACCGGTGGTACTCGTAAAGCCGGAACCACCACTTACCTTCAGGAGCTTAACTATGTCACCTACGGTTCAACAGAATATGTATTCGTTGACGGTCTTGACAAACAGACTGTAGAGCCTACCACTTATTCCTTCACTTTTGACACACCTGCAAAGGGTTCTATCTCTTTCAAGCATCAGGGCACTGAGTCACTGTTTAATTTAGTACTCACTGATGAGGAAGAGCAAACCGTAGGCGCATCAGGCCTTGCATGGAGCGATGACGCAATCACCTATAAGATTCGCGACAACGTACCCGAAGCACCCACATTCCAAAATCCCAACGATCTGCCCGTCACTTTCACTACCACTGACGCTGAAATCGCAGCGGTAGACGAAAACGGCGTCGTAACTCTTTACAGCACTAAAGTTGGTCTGGCCAAAGTACGCGCTACATTTGAGGGCAACGACACTTTCGAAAAAGAAATTCTGGAACTTAACGTTGACGTGAAGACCAATGAAGTGTTCGTAAGAAATCAGTATCCTGATGTAGAGCCTTCCTACTTCATTCTTGACAAGATGTTGCCTTCCACCAAAGACTCATATGACGCAGGCGAGATTTTCGTTGACGAGAATCTGCAGATCATAGCCCACAGTGCTACAATCTCTACAAAAAAATATGCAGGTAACTTTGGCGGCTATACATTTACAAGAGGTATTCAGGTTCGCGTAGCGAATGATCCCAGCGAAGATCACCCTTATGGTCCCGAATATGGTGATGATATCGCCGATGAAACCACATCACTTGTCGTTAAGCCCAAAGTCGACATGACTCTTTACGTTTACGGTCGCCGTCAGGTTGAGGAAGACCCGAGCCTTCGCAAGATTGAGGATGACGAAGCAAATAACGTTGTCACCGTCAACCAATATTATATGTTCTACGCTAACGACAAAAAGTCGCTGAAGTTTAACGAAATAGACAATCCCACTGACGTTCTTGAAAAGAATTCCTACCTCGGCAAATGGGACGGTATAGATTATATCTACGGTATTTCCGAGATCGAACTCCAAGCAGGCAAGGAATATAATATGTATGCCACCGGTACTACCTACATTGTAAACGGTGTTGGCTACATCGTGGCAAACAAGGAACACAACGTCATTAGCACCAACAGCCATGTGGTAAGCTACATTAAGGATGCAACTTCCGCTACTGATGATTTCGGTTTCACACTCGCCCGCACTGGTTCCAACAGCATTACCAAAGGTCAAAAGGCAGAAGCTGATAGTAAAATATCAGTGAACGGCACCGACCATATAGCTTTCAAAATGAAAGGTCTCATCGGTGATAATCTTGATCAGGTAACCTATACCATCAGCGCACCTGCCAACATGGCCATCAAGAAAGCTACCGTATATGCTTTCGCCAACACAGGTGCTGACACTGAGGAAACATACTTCACTCAGGTAGGTAACCACACTTTTGCTAAGGGTGATCTCGAGCCTATCACATCTGCAGACCGCACAGCTCCTGTATCGTTTACCGTTGACCGCATCATGCTCAACAAGATGGATATGAACCTCCACACTGAAAAAGATCTTGACATCAGCGTAGTAGTAGATGTTGAGTATATCTACACCGAACACGCTCCCGGCACTCCCGTTATGACTATCGACGGCGAGGAACACACCGGTGAAGAATTTGAATTTACCGACGAAACTGAAGTCGTGCTCAATCCCGCTGCTACCCACCACAACATCTACTTCCACTTCGCAGCCGAAGAAGCACAGGCTGCTCCCGCCAAGGTGAAACTCTATGCCGAAGGTGCTGCTGAAGCTCCCGTTGCTTCTATGGTACACCACGGTAAGACCTTCACTCTCATGCCCGAGGAAGGTGTGACAATCGACAAGGCCGGTACACTCTCTTATTTCGCTCACGATCCCGTAAATGACCTCACCAGTGAAGTCAAGACCCTCAAGGTTAAGGGTAACGGTGTAGTAACCGGTATCGAAAACGTAGCTGTTGACGCTGCTGCCGAGGTTGAGTACTTCAATCTCCAGGGTATCCGCGTAGTCAACCCCGAAAATGGCGTATTTATCCGCCGTCAGGGCAACGAGGTTAAGAAAGTCGTTCTCTAATCATCTGAGCCACTGAAACATCGCAAAGCGATGTCCCTACAATATCGTCGCCCGCTGCCGTGGAGCAGCGGGCGATTTCTTTGTATGACGGGCATGTCATACATCTGTGGTGAAAGTCCACTCGGGGCGTAGTTGCCGACGAACCCCAGAGCGACTTGCAAGTTTCGAGAGGTGACTCTCGGGAGAGAAGAAGCAATAGCGAAATCGTGGCCTGACGGATAGAAACATGGTACGAAGGCGTATCAAGCGGACAAGCTGGCAAAAGGCAGCAAAGTTCCCAAAGGCAACCGTAACCTTGATGCGTAAACCAT
>JAIDSW010000252.1 GCA_029061025.1 Duncaniella sp. | reverse complement strand
ATTTCCCGCGGAAATACGCTGTATTTTAATTTTCTACATCAATTTTTAACTTGTCTAAATTAGTTTAGATGACTTCAATAAAAAAATCCCCCGCCGTAGCGGAGGATTAGTTAGTTTTGCGGAAGCGGAATATTTGTCCCGCTCAGGCAGCTTCAGCTGTCAGCAGGGTTGGCGTTACTTAAACTGCTCTCCTTCCACTTCGAGCGCGGCGAAGATAAACGGACCGACGCCCTTGGGGTCGTTGTCGCGCACCTCTTCGCTGATGTAGTACTCAAATGTGCCGTCGCGACGGTCCTTGCCACCGAGTCCGGCCACGGCACAGCACTGTGTCAGCGACACGGTGCCGTCCTCGTTTTCCTTGATGAAATTCTTGAGCATGCCGTCGTAGCCCTTGCGTGCGGCTTCGGCATATTTGGCATCGTCGAGCAGGCCGAGGCGCGATGCGCGCAGCAGATTGTAGACATACATCGACGAGGCGGTCGACTCAAGATAGTTGCCTTCGCGGCCGGGCTGGTCGAGCACCTGATACCACAGGCCTGTCTCGGGATCCTGATATTTAAGTATGCCGTCGGCTATGCTCTTGAGCAGGGCTATGAGCTCGGGGCGGCGGGGATTGTCGGCGGGTAGCTCCTCAAGCACGTCGGTCAGCGCCCATATGTACCATCCCTGAGCGCGACCCCATGCGTGTTTCGACTGTCCGGTGGTCTTGTCGGCCCAGAATTGCTCGCGGGCTTCGTCCCATGCGTGGCGGTAGAGGCCGGTGGCGGGATCATAGGCGTTGCGGGCTATGGCGAGGAATTGATCGGCGATGTCGTTGTATACGGCTGCCTTCTCCTCGTCGTTGAGGAAGCGGTTGGCGTACTTGATGTAGAATGGCTGACCCATATACAGGCCGTCGAGCCACACCTGATGGGGATATACCTTCTTGTGCCAGAATGAGCCTTCTTTGGTGCGGGGGTGCGATTTGAGCTGACTCCAGAGAGTGTCGAGGGCGGTGCGGTATTTCTGATCGCCGGTGATGTCGAGCGCTGCCATGAGCACGGTGCCGTTTTTCAGGTGGTCGATGTTGTATTCGGCGGGTTTGTATTTCCATATCTTGCCCTGAGCGTTGACCATCGTGTCGGCATAGGCCAGGGCGTAGTCGCGGAAAGCAGTGTCGCCGTAGGTATCGGCCAAAGCCAGCATGGCGTCGAGTTCCACGCCTATGGCATACTGCCACTTCGGGGCTTTCACATAGTCGAGCTGCCAGCTTTCGGGCCAGCGCTTCATCTCACTCTGGGCCATGCGCTGCGACATGGGAGCGTATTCATTCACCTTTTTGCCGTTGATGGTCACGTTGGCCAGGCGCACGTTGCGATACATGCCCGTGAATGAGTTGCCCGAGCTGACATTGTTCCACACGCAGTTCTTGCATTCCACGTTGTACACGTTGCACACGTCTTTCAGGCCTATCAGCATCACTCCGTAGCGGCTCTTGTTGCAGTCCACACGGTCGAGATACACATCGCGTATCACCGGAGGATACGAGCGGTCGCAGGCTTCCTTGGGCTCGTAGTCCACGTTGATTTTCAGCACAGCCTCGTCACACTGTCCCACCTTAATATCGCGCACGTATATGTTTTCGATCACGCCGCCGCGGCAGGGATTGGTCTTGATGCGTATCACTCGCTCCAGATCGGGGCTGTCCATGGTGCAGCGCTCGGCGAAGAGATTGCGGAATCCGCCCGAGATCTCGCTGCCCACCACCACGCCGCCGTGGCCGTTTTTCATCACGCAGTCTCTCACGATGAAGTTTTCGCTGGGGCGGCCGTCCTCGCGGCCGTCGCGGTTGCGTCCGCTCTTGATGGCGATGCAGTCGTCGCCGGTGTCGAAGTAGCAGCGCTCAATCAGCACATCTTTACACGACTCAGGGTCGCAGCCGTCACCGTTGGGGCCGTCGTTCTGTATGTGCACGCCGCGCACCGTCACGTTCTCACACCACAGCGGATGTATCACCCAGAAAGGCGAGCGGAGCAGCGTCACGTCCTCTATAAGCACATTCTTGCAGTTGACGAAGTTGACCAGCTGCGGGCGCATGCCCATGCCGTCGCCAAGCACTCGCTTCTCTGCCGGGGTGCCGTTCTCGTTCCACTCCTGGAGCAGCGGGCGACCTATCTTCTGCGAGATGATGCCGTCGGTATAGCCGTAGACGGGCTTGCCGCACATGCGCCACCAGTTGCCGTTCTCGGCCGCGCCGTCCACAGTGCCCTTGCCGGTCAGCGCCACGTTCACGGCGTCGATGGCATAGATGCAGGGCTGGTAATTATAGCAGTCCATGCCCTCCCAGCGGGTGAACACCACAGGAAATTCCTTGGGGTCGGTGGTGAAAAGTAGCGTGGCGCCCTCCTCAAGGTGGAGGTTGACGTTGCTCTTGAGGGTGATGGGACCCGTGAGCCACTCGCCGGCGGGGATTATCACGCGGCCGCCCCCCTGCTTGGAGCACTGCTCTATCACATTATTTATTAATTGGGTATAGAGATGTCCTTTTTTCTTGCTGCGCTTGCCGTAGTCGAGGATGTTGTAATCCTTGTCGGCAAAGGTCGGAGCCTTGATGCGCGACTCGATCTGGGGATAGACGGTATTCCACATTTCCTCCGGGTCAGTGGCCCGCGCGGAAAAAAATATTGCCGCCATCGTAAAAATTAACAGTACTTTTTTCATGGATATTGAAACTTAATTTGTATATTTGCACAAAATTACCAAAAAACTCTAAGATACCACCAAAACTTTCACATTTTTTATATAATTCTCTAAAATATGCTGAACGGTATTTACGTTATAAACATTAATGTCGCTCAGCGGATTTTTTGACCCTTTTCCAAATTTACCACAGCTCTTGCACAATAATACTCTTTAACCTAAAAACTTTAAAAACAACTCTCAACCTCAGAAAAAGTCTATATTCTACATTTTAAACTCTCGATTTATTGCAACAAGAAAATTTTTTATTAATAACACAGTGACATCATGAAAGACAATGTGACAAGTCATTATCAATGGCTGAAATTGTTCTCGCCGGCTCGCCTGCTGAGGGCAATGATGATTTTAGCGGTCCTTTGCGTAGGATTGCCTGTCTTCGCTCAGAACATTACCGTTACCGGTACTGTTGAAGATGAGTCAGGCGAACCCGTAATGGGCGCTTCAGTGGTTGTTGACGGTACTTCCAACGGTATGGCTACCGACCTCGACGGTAACTTCGCCATCCCCAACGTATCGCCCAAAGCCAAACTCGTAGTTTCCTACATCGGTTACAAGACCGAAACTGTCCCCGTCGACGGCCGCACTAATATTAAGGTGGTCCTCAAGGAAGACTCCGAAGTCCTCGACGAAGTGGTTGTGGTAGGTTACGGTACTATGAAGAAAAGCGACCTCACCGGTTCGGTTTCTTCGGTCGACACTGAAAAACTCAACGCCAAGGGTGCTCCCTCGATCCTCGAGAACCTCCAGGGTACCACTCCCGGTGTGAACATCACAAAGGCCACCGGCCGTACCAACGGTTCCGTAAATATCGAAATCCGCGGTAAATCGTCAATCAACTCGGGTACTACCCCTCTGTTCGTTGTCGACGGTGTGATGTGTTCTGATATCGACTTCCTTAACCCCCAGGATATCGAGCGTATCGACGTGCTCAAGGATGCTTCTTCTACCGCCATCTACGGTTCGCGCGCTACTGCCGGTGTCGTTATGGTCACCACCAAGGGCGGTCTTAACGTCAACAAGGCTCAGAAGGCTTCGATCTCCTACGACGGTTACTATGGTATCAACCACGCTTCCCATAAGCCCAAATTCATGGAAGGTCAGGACTGGTACTACTATCGCTTCGGTAAGTTCCTCTCGCCCATGGGCGGTGACAACAACTATGGCGTGCAGACCGCTCACTGGATGCTCCCCGCTGCCTACGGTGTAGGTCAGGCGCTCCTCCAGCAGAAGAAAGATGATCTTCAGTCTCCCTATATCATGAAGCAGCTCCTCGAGGCCGGTAACACCACCGACTGGATCGACCTCGTGACCCGCGACGGTAACCAGCAGAACCACTACGTTTCTATTCAGGGTGCCAGCGACACCGCCAACTATCACTTCGGTGTAGGTTACAACGGTGAAAACGGTATCTACGAAGGCGACTCACAGCAGACCATCAGCTTCAAGGGTTCGGTTGACGCCCGCGTCAACAAAGTAATCAGCGCAGGTTTCAACTTCAACCTCGCTCAGATGAAGAACACCTACGCCGACGGCAACGCCATCGCTCAGGCCTACCGTGTGAACCCCTACATGATTCCTTATCAGGAAGACGGTGAGATTCAGCACTTCCCCGGTAACAAGCACACTCTCGGTACCGATGACCACCAGTTCTCTGACTTCGTCAATCCTCTTGACCGTATGCTCAACTCTACCGAAAAGCGCACCACTTACCGCGCCCTCGGTAACGTTTACCTGCAGCTCGACATTATCCCCGGTCTTAACATCAAGTCTACTTTCTCGCCCAGCTTCTCTACTTACCGCAACGGTCAGTATGTAGGTTACGATAACCCCCGCACAGGCAAGACTTATGTTGACGACGACGTGCACACCGCAACTGTAGTCAACAAGACTTCTCTCTCTTGGACTTGGGACAACGTCATCAACTACAACAAGACTTTCGGTATCCACTCTATTTCTGCTATGGGTCTCTACTCTATGGAAAAGGGTAACACCGAGGAATATGACATGGTGGCCAACAACGTGCTCCAGAACACCGACTGGTGGAACATGGGTACCGGTGAATTCGACGCTACCAAGACCAAGTCTTCTTACTCTGAAAGCTCTCTCCAGTCATTCGCTCTCCGTCTGAACTACACCCTCCTCAACCGTTACATGGCTACAGTTACCATGCGTTGGGACGGTTCGTCCAAGTTTGCCGACGGCTACCGCTGGGGCTCATTCCCCTCGGCCGCTCTCGCTTGGCGTATCAATGAGGAATCTTTCCTCCGCGATGTGACCTGGATCAACAACCTCAAGCTCCGTCTCTCTTACGGTAAGACCGGTAACAACGCCGGTATCGGCAACTACGCCACCATCGTAGGTATCGGCTCGCCCGTTTACTATCCCTGGGGCAACAGCTGGATTCAGGGTATCCCCGCCGGCGGTATCGTCGACAAGTCTCTTAAATGGGAGACCTCTAAGGAATGGAACGTCGGTGTTGACTTCGGTTTCCTCCGCGACCGTATCAGCGGTTCTGTCGACTTCTACCAGAAGAATTCTTCCGAGCTTCTCTACAAGGTTGAGCTGCCTCTCGAATCAGGCGGTCAGACTATGACCACCAACGTAGGTAAGGTTCGCAACACCGGTGTCGAAATCGCTCTTACTACTGTCAACATCGATACCCGCGACTGGACTTGGACCACCTCGTTCACTTTCTCCAAGAACAAGAACGAAGTTAAGGAAATCAACGGCGTTTCTGATCAGATCGTTGCTTCAGGCGCTACCGGTTCACTCTTCGTAGGCTATCCCGTCAACAATATCTACCAGTACATCTGGGACGGCGTGGTTTCTGACCGCGTCATGACCGTGCCCGACCACGAAATCGCTGTCAAGAGCGGCTTCACTCCCGGCGAGCAGGTACGTGAATGTGACTACTACTGGGCATGCTACGGCATCGGTGAAGGTCAGCCTATGGTACGCGACGTCAACGGCGACGGCCAGTGGGACGACAACGACCGCGTGATCTTCAACGGCGATCCCAAGTGGAGCGCTTCGATGAGCTCTAACCTCAACTACCGTCTTCCCAAGAACGGCGGTCAGCTTGACTTCGGTTTCACCCTCTTCGCCAAGTACGGTTACTACGTTAACTCTTCATTCCTCAACGGTGACTACTATGACCTCCACGACCGTGGCCGCGGTAAGATGCAGATGGATTACTACATCCCCGCAGGTACTATCGTAGACGTTGACGGTATCTACCCCGACGGTACTTTCCGCAACCCCGTTTACCAGATGAATACTCACTACGGTGAATATCCCATGCTCTCCGGTGGTACCAACGACGGTCTCGGCGTTGCAAAGGATTACTATCAGACCTCTCGCGGTCTCGAGAAGATCTCTTACCTCCGCGTTCAGAACATCACTCTCGGTTACACCTTCAGCAAGAACCTCATCAAGAGCTTCGCTTGCCAGAACCTCCGTCTCTACTTCACCGTCACCAACCCCTTCCTCTGGACCAAGTATCGTGGTTTCGATCCTGAATGGGCTGCTGCTGCCGGCAAGAACGACGGTCCCAGCGTGACCTCTTATCAGATTGGTGCAAGCATTAAATTCTAACCTTATCTAAGCGAAACAACAATGAAACTTATCAATTATATTGGTCTCGCCGCCATCGCTACGATGTCGCTCACAAGCTGTAGCGACTTCCTTGACGCCGATAACAAATCGACCGCCAACGACGACGCCGATGCCTACCTTACTGCACATCCCGAGTCGCTCCGTCCTGTGGCTTTCGACGCTTTCAAGTATTATGCGACTCATCTCGAACTCCACGAGGAGGCTACCGACCTCTATTTCGTGACCTCGGCTGCCGACGGTTACGGCGACTTCCAGGTTACTGCCGAGGATGGTACTGTGACTGACTACTACAAGAAGTCCTACAAGGCTATCGACTATGCCAACGGTATGGTTCACTATGCCGGTGCTGACACCAAGCTCGGCCACGAGGGTCGCTTCCTCCGCGGTCTCGGTTACTACCACCTCGTTCAGCAGTTCGGCTCGGTTCCTTATGTGACTGAATACATCCAGAGCTCTACCCGCGATTACCCCCGCGAGGATCTCGGTGTAATCTACACCTCTCTTATCGCTGACCTCACCGAGGTTTACAACGCCAAGCTCCTTCCCGCTGTTGACCATGAGGGTAACCCCAGCCTTCAGGCTGTTGCCGCCCTTATCGCCAAGCTTGAGCTTTCAGCTGCTTGGGATCTTGACACTCAGGTTGCCGACGCTGCTGCCGGTACTTACACCGTGACCGGTCGCGACCACTTCGTTGAGGCTGCTAAGTGGGCCGAACTCGCCATCAACGGCGTGAAGCTCACCATGCCCTTCGAGCAGAAATGGTCTCCCTTCAACGAGGGTAACGTCGAGGAAATCTTCTCCATGCAGTATGACCGTGCCGGCTTCCCCGGTGATGTCGCTACCGGCGGCCACTCGATGATGAACCAGTATATGAGCTACTATGGCAACTGCCAGATTATCGGCCAGAAGGGTACAGGTTCAGGTGGTAAACACCGCATGAGCTACAAGGCTCTCCGTCTCTTCGATCGCGACGACGAGCGCTTCAATGGTACTTTCATGACCACTTACTATAACTGTCCTCTCAAGGGAGGCAACGTTGCTACCGAAGACTGGGGTACTGAAGGTTACCTTGCTTACTTCAACTGTACCGATGCTGAAAAGGCTGAGAAAAACATCGCCTTCCAGTTCTTCCCTTGGTACTATACTGAGAGTGAAGCCCGCGAAGCTCTCGCCTCTATCCCCGGCAAGACTGTTAAGCCTAAAAACGAGTCCGATTTCGGTATCCCCAATCCTCAGGCTGTCATCCTCGACTATCCTTCGGTTACCATTATTCCCTTCGAGCTCGATGGTTCCCTCGGTAACGCCGATTCTCAGAATACCAAGGACTTCATCTCGCCCGCTTATGGTGGTGTATGCGTGAAGAAATACGACGATGCTGAGGCAGACAACGTGATCAAGGACAATGACTACCGCGATATCCCCGTGTTCCACGTCAGCGATATGTATCTCGTAGCCGCCGAGGCTTACCTCATGGCAGGCAACGA
>JAIDSW010000251.1 GCA_029061025.1 Duncaniella sp. | reverse complement strand
GAACCACACGTAGAGCACCTTGCCTTCGGCGCCCTCCACAGGCACGGGCACGCCCCACTTCAGGTCGCGACTCACTGCGCGGGGCTGAAGGCCGCCGTCGAGCCACGATTTGCACTGGCCGTAGACGTTGGTTTTCCATTCCTTGTGACCGTCGAGAATCCAGTGGCGCAGCGCCGGCTCCCACTTGTCGAGCGGCAGATACCAGTGGGTGGTGGGCTTCATCTTCACCGGCAGCCCGGTCATGGCCGAGCGGGGATTGATGAGCTCGCTTACCGAGAGCGTCGAGCCGCACTTCTCGCACTGGTCGCCATAGGCATTTTCGTTGCCGCAGCGGGGGCATGTGCCCACCACGTAGCGGTCGGCGAGAAATTCGCCGGTAGTCTCGTCGTAGGGCTGCTCCTCGGTCATCACGGTAAATTCACCCTTGTCGTAGAGGTGACGGAAAAACTCCGAAGCCGTGTCGTGGTGAATGGCCGAAGTGGTGCGGGAATATATGTCGAACGACACGCCTAATTCCTCAAGCGAATCCTTGATGATGGTGTGGTAGCGGTCAACGACCTGCTGCGGGGTTATGCCTTCCTTACGGGCGCGCAGGGTGATGGGTACACCGTGCTCATCGCTACCGCCTATCATTATCACGTCGTCGCCGCGCAGGCGAAGGTAACGGGCATAAATATCGGCGGGAACATATACGCCGGCCAGGTGACCTATGTGCACGGGGCCGTTGGCGTAGGGGAGAGCGGTGGTTATGAGAGTTCGTTTGAAATTCTTTTCCATTTATGAAGTGATAATTTTAGTCAGAACTGTTGTGTATCAAAGTGCAAAATTAACATTTTTCCCCGTCGAAAGCAAATATTAGGGTGAGATATTGACTGGAGAAGAGCGCCTCCGATACGATTTTTGAAGTTAAATTTTCTTAGCGGACGGTGGATGTGACTGATATTTTTCGTAACTTTGTAAGTTACAGATTAATTTGAATATGAAATTTAAACTTTCGTCAGCATACAGCCCCACGGGCGACCAGCCGCAGGCCATCGACGCGCTTGCGGCGGGTGTCATCGCGGGCAATCCGGCTCAGACGCTGCTCGGCGTCACGGGCTCGGGAAAGACTTTTACGATGGCCAACGTGATCGAGCGGGTCAACAAGCCCACGCTTATACTCAGTCACAACAAGACCCTCGCCGCGCAGCTCTACAGCGAGTTCAAGCAGTTTTTCCCGGATAATTCGGTGCAATATTTCGTGTCGTATTACGACTACTATCAGCCCGAAGCCTATATACCGTCGGTCGACAAGTATATCGAGAAAGACCTGATGATCAACGACGAGATCGAGAAACTCCGTCTCGCTACCATCTCGGCCCTGATGTCGGGGCGCAAGGATGTGATAGTGGTGTCGTCGGTGTCGTGTCTCTACGGTATGGGCAATCCCGAGGACTTCGAGGTAAACGTGATAGATATACATCAGGGACAGAAAATATCGCGCAACAAGTTTCTGCGCGACCTGGTCAACTCGCTTTACTCGCGCAACGAGATAGAGCTGCGCCGCGGTAATTTCCGGGTGAAGGGCGACACAGTCGACATCCGCCTGGCCTACGAGGAAATCACCGTGCGCGTCACCTTCTGGGGCGACGAGATCGAGTCGATAAAGACCATACGGTCAGAGGACAATACCTCGCTCGGCTCGCATGATTCATTCAAGATATATCCGGCCAATCTTTTCGTGACCTCTCCGGCACGACTCGGCAGCGCGATAGCGCAGATAGAACTCGATCTGGGCACGCAGGCCGAATTTCTTACCCGCGAGGGCAAGGAGCTTGAAGCCAAGCGCCTGCTTGAGCGAGTGACCTACGATGTGGAGATGCTCCGCGAGGTGGGCCACTGCTCGGGAATAGAGAACTATAGCCGCTATTTCGACGGCCGCGAGCCCGGCATGCGCCCGTTCTGCCTGCTCGATTATTTCCCCAAGGATTTCCTTACCATCATCGACGAAAGCCACGTCACGATTCCTCAGGTGAGAGCCATGTATGGCGGCGACCTGTCGCGAAAGCTCAACCTGGTGGAGTATGGTTTCCGCCTGCCCGCGGCTCTCGACAACCGCCCGCTGAAATTCGAGGAATTCGAGCGGCTCACGCCTCAGGTGATGTATGTAAGCGCCACGCCGGCCGACTATGAGCTGGAGCGCTCCGAGGGCGTGGTGGTGGAGCAGGTGATACGTCCCACCGGACTGCTCGACCCGTTGATAGAGGTGCGCCCATCGCTCAATCAGATCGACGACCTGCTGCATGAAATCAATGAGCGCATAGAGCGCAACGAGCGAGTGCTCGTCACCACCCTTACCAAGCGAATGGCTGAGGAATTGAACGAATATCTGTCGAAATTGCGCATCAAGACCGCCTATATCCACTCCGATGTGGAGACTCTCGACCGCATACGCATCCTCGACGACCTGCGCTCGGGCGTGTTTGACGTGCTCATAGGCGTCAACCTGCTCCGCGAGGGGCTCGACCTTCCCGAAGTGTCGCTTGTGGCTATACTGGATGCCGACAAGGAAGGATTCCTCCGCAGCCACCGCTCGCTCACTCAGACCGTGGGCCGCGCCGCCCGTAACCTCAACGGCACCGTAATAATGTATGCCGACAAGATTACCGACTCCATGCAGCTCACTATCGACGAGACGGCCCGGCGCCGCGCTATTCAGCTCGCCTACAACGAGGAGCACGGCATCACTCCGCAAGCTATCGTCAAGGCCCGCAACCGCATAATAGGAATTGACGATGAGGATACCGACGATATGGCACCGCGCCGCAAGGGAGGCACCAAACCCTCGACTGCCAAGCGAGGCGATTCGCGCCAGCCTGTGCCCTACGAGCAGGAATACAGCACCAAGGTGGATCTTGCCGCCGATCCTGTAATAGGCTACATGGGCGCCGACGAGCTGCAGCGGCTCATCACCAAGCGTCGCACCGAGATGGTCGATGCCGCCAAGCGCATGGACTTCATCGAAGCCGCCCGTCTCCGCGACGAGATTGTGAAGATGGAAGCCCTCGTCGAGCAAAAGACTCGCTGAAGCAAAGATTGCAAAAAAGAAATGCCGTGGGGAGGAGTCCTCACGGCATTAATTTTGTCTATGGGTGCGGAGGTCAGCGCACGGCAACCTTGGCGGTGTGGGTGCCGGCGGTGACGATGTAGATGCCGGGTGTCACGGCTTCGGGATTAACCTTGATGCCGGCGAGATTGTATACCGAATACATTCCCGGAGCGTAGCCTTCTACCTTGATGCTGTGGCCGTCTACATAAATCATGGGAGCGGCTTCGGTATCGATGGTGGCTTCATCGAGACCCGATACATTGGTGGTGGCATAGACTGCGAAAGCACCTGCGGGGAGATTTACCGATGTGTTGGTGAGGGTGGGTGTCACTCCATAGCTTGCGGCTACGAGATGATAGGTAGCGTTGTTAAGATTGGTGGGCGTGGCTATGTTGACAGCACCGTCTACCTTGGGATTGACAAAGAGGTAAAGTTCCTTACCGTTGGTGGCCTTGAGAGCAATGGAGCGTCCGTTGTCCCAGCCTGCGAGGTTCACGTTGGTAGTGGTGGCGTTGTTGTCGAAGAGCTCGGGAGCATTGGCGCGGATACCCATAAGCTGTGTGTAGGATTCTTTAAGTCCGGCACGGTCGGCGTTGTCGAGGTAGCTCCAGATCACGCGCTTGTTGTCGGTGTTGTTTCCGCCGCCTGAGGTCTTGGTGGTCTGGTCGGCACCGAATTCCTGGAATTGCCAAAGCATATGGGCGCCGGGCGAGAGTATCATCTGTGCTGCAACGGAGCCGAGGCGACGCATCATCATGGCAGTATTGCCGCGCACGCCCTGTGCGCCGTAGATGCGCTGCTTGTAGGCCATGCGTTCCTCGTCGTGGCTCTCGGCGTAGCTTACGGTCGAGCCCCAAGTGCGTTGATCAAGGGGAGCGTAGAAGCGGTTGAGCGAGGCATTGGAGTTGAAGCCCATTGCAAACTGGCATGACTCGTTGTTGATGTTGGCCCAGTTGATTTCGCCGTCCTCGGCCATCTGGTTCTCTTCCTGAGCACCGGCGAGGTTCTCGTTGATGAAATAAGCGTCGGGATTCACGGTGCGCATGGCTGCATGGAGAGTTTTCATGCGGGCTACGCGGGTTGCGTTATAGCGGTTGGTATTGGCGTCGGAGGGAGTGCCGAATGTGTTGGTGGCGGCATTGTAGGTGTTGCCGTAGCTTGAGTTGTCGCCGAGACCCTTCACGAGGTCAAAGCGGAAGCCGTCGACCTTATATTCGGTGAGCCAGTATTTGAGGCAGTCTTCCCACTGCTTCTGCACGAGTTCGCAATCCTGATTCCAGTCGTTGAGCACGCTGTAGGCATGGGGCGCCGAACCGTTGTAGAAGGGATTGGAAGCGATGGGGTAGAGCTGATACCAGGGATGGAGGCCGTCGCTCTGGTTGAGCACGATATCGAGTATCACGGCAAGGCCGCGCGCGTGGCATTCGTCGATAAGGCGGCGGTAGTCGGCGGGCGTACCGTAGGCCTTGTCGGGAGCGAAATAGAAGTTGGTGTTGTAGCCCCACGAGAGGTTGCCATTGAACTGCATGATAGGCATGAGTTCCACAGCATTGACGTTGAGGCTCTTGATATAGTCGAGCTTGCTGATCACGCCGGCCACGGTACCTTCGCCGTTGGCCTGACCTTCGGTGCCGGTGAAGTCGCGGATGAGGAGCTCATATACGAGCAGATCGTCCTGAGCCACGCCCTTGAATGATTTAACTTTCCAGTCATAAGCGTCGCGCGAAGGATTGTAGATGCCTAAGGGTACATTCTGCACATATTCCATGGGATAGTCGGGGAGACCGGGGAATACCTCCGATGAGATGTATTTGTCATAATAGGGGTCGAGGACGAGACGTGCATAGGGGTCGCCTACTTTGGTCACGCCGTCGGCGAGGAAGTAATACAGGTTATCGACATTCTTGTCAATACCGGTCATGGTGGTCCAGAAGTATACGTTGTTGCCTACGGTGTGGCGCTTCATCACGCACTGGTCGGTAACAGTGTAGCCGGTCCACGAGGGAACGATCACCATCGACGTGGTGCGATCCTTCACGGTGGGGAAGCAGAATGTAACCGAGCCGTCGGCATTAGCCACGGGGCCGGGCTTGGGAGTGCCGCCGGGATAGGGAGCTTCGACTGCGGCATCGATGCGGGTTACGGTAGTCTCTTTGGTGAGGACAGTGCCGGCAGCGTTTTTAGCGGTTGCGATAACCTTATATGAGCCCTGCGAGGTGAAAGCCTGCTCTACCGAGAGAGTGGTGACGCCGGTAGCCGTCTTGAGCGGAGTGCCCGATGCGGCGTTGAGATAGATGCTGATTTCAGCGCTCTCGGTGGTTGAGGCGGTGAAGGTGACGGGCGATGAGTTCATGACTACTCCGTTGGAGGCCGATGAAGTGAGCTCAAACTGGAAGCCGGCGGGGAGCACGTCGACGAAAATATCGCTGTTGCCGTCGCCCTTGCCTTCCTTGGTGCCGTCGGCGTTACGGAACACGAAAGCGAGTTTTTTCACCACTTCCGATTTATCAGTGATGCCGTAGAAAGAGTCGATCGACGGGATGGTGAGTGTCCAGGTGTTGGCCGACACATATTTCATCCGATATTTGGGAAGGTTGGTTTTCCAGTCGGGCGCATATTTCCAGTCGCTTGTAGATTGCGACTTGGAGGTTATTACGCCTGTGTGGGCGTAGATTTCAGCGGTTGAGGGCTGGTTGGCCAGACCCTTGTTGCCGCGGTCAGCGTGGAATGTGATTACGATGTCGGTGGAGTTGGTCTGCACGATAGCCGGAGTGGTGGTCACCACTTGAGCTGCCAAAGCCGGAGCCACACACCACAGCGCGGCCAACAGCATCAGTCGGAAAAATGGTAATTTCATTAAAGTAAATGTAATAGAATTAGGTAAAAAAGTATGATATGAAAAAAGTTAGTGGCGGGAATGTCCGTCGGTCTACAAAAGTAATACAAAATTACGCAGCCTATACCCCTTATCACCACAATGTAATAAGGGTTAACAACTTTTAACGTAGAATTTGGAATTAGGTGTTTCGGTATATTTGTTTTTGCGGACGCGATTAACCGCGTCCGCACTGATAGATAGCTTACGAGGCCTTGAAGGTGATGAGGCGGTTGAATACGAAATTGGCGATGGTGTATACGCCCATACCTATTATGGTAGCGATGCCGTAGCCGCTGATGGTGAACGAGGACGTGAGATCCCATTGCATGTGGCCTATCATGGCGTTGAGCATCCACGTGACGGCAAACTGCAGGCAGTAGCACACGGCAAAACCTACCGCAAAACGCAACGCTTCGCCACGATAACTCGTGTCGCGCGAGCGGAATACCCATATTTTGTTCCAGAGAAATGAGTTGATGACTCCGGCGATGTAGCCCAGTGCGTTGGACACCCATATGTTCATGCCCAGCCATGACTTGCAGGCGTAGATGACCACGAGAGTGACGAGTGTGTTGAGCACGCCCACGGCTATGTAGCGGGCAAACTGGTATATATCTTTGTTTTTCAGATGTTTGCTCATGTCAGTATGCCGAGGCTTTCATGGTGAGTCCCGTTGTCTCCTGCAGGCCGAAGAGAAGATTCATGTTGTGCACGGCAGTCCCGGCTCCTCCTTTCAGCAGATTGTCGATTACGGTGGTGATGATGAGCTTGCCGTCGATTCGGTCGAGGTGGATTATGCACTTGTTGGTGTTCACCACATCTTTCAGGTCAGGAATCTTGGAGGATATGAAAGTGAAATTGTGGTCGTCGTAATACTCGTCGTAAAGCTTGATCACTTCCTCAAGGCTGATGGGACAGTCGAGATAGGTCACGGCGATGATGCCGCGCGAGAAAGGTCCGCGCATGGGGATGAGGTTGAGGCGGGCGTTGAAACTCGGCTGCATGGCAAGGAGTGCCTGACGTATCTCAGGGAGCTGCTGGTGGGAGAAAGGACGGTAGACAACCATGTTGTCGTTGCGCCACGAGTAGTGGGACGACGGGCGGTGTTCAGCCCCCGCCGAGGTGCTGCCGGTGATTACGGTGGAGTGAATCTCGCTGTTGAGCAGCATGTTTTTAGCCAGCGGAGCGAGCGAGAGCTCGATAGCCATGGCTATACAACCGGGATTGGCCACATGCTTGGCGCCGCGCACCATAGGCTTGCGGTTGAGCTCGGGCAGACCGTAGACGAAATCATGCTCGGGACTCTCTATGCGGTAGTCGCGGGCGAGGTCGATGATTTTAAGATGCTCGGGTATATCGTGTGTCTCGAGAAATTCGCGGGTCTTGCCGGCGGGGCGACAGCAGAACAACACGTCGATATCCTCCAGATCAATATCGGAGGTAAATACGAGGTCGGTCTCGCCTATCAGTCCCGGGTGCACATCGGCCACGCGCATTCCGGCCACGGTACGGGAATTGACCCACGAGATTATCACGTCGGGATGATTTATGAGAATTCTTAGCAATTCGCCGGCGGCATATCCCGAGCCGCCTATGATTCCGGCCTTTAACATGGTGATCAGATTGAAAGTGAGGGAGGATTATTTTTGAGGAAAGATGTGGGAGTACACGGTGTCGGTAGCGCCGAGATTATCGCGTATATATTGTCCGGCGGCATCGCCCGATCGGCGGCGCAGGGTAGTGTCGGTAAGCAGCGCGGTGGCTATGCGGTCAAATGCGTCGGCTGAGTCCACCGTGTGACCGCCGCCGCAGTCGATAAGGCCGAAAGCTTCGCGGAATTTCTGATGCTTCGGGCCGAAAATCACGGGAATGCCATACACGGCCGCTTCATTGATATTGTGGATACTTACGCCGAATCCGCCGCCAACGTAGGCCATCTGCCCGTAGCGGTAGAGGCTCGAAAGAAGCCCGAAGGAGTCGACGATTACCGCACGCACTCCGCTCAGGTCGGTATCGGCAGTGATCTCCGAGAGCAGCAGCGTGTCGCCGGGGGCTATGGAAAGGTTGCGGCGCATCAGTTCAAGCCGCTCCTTGTCAAACTCGTGTGGAGCTATCACGGCTATCACCTCGGGGTGAGCTTTGAGCCAAGGTATATATTTTTCCTCGTCGGCCGGCCAGCTGCTGCCGAATACCATCAGCGGCCGTCCGGTAGCCGACAATCGCTCTATGGCATCGACGGTGCGGGTGGTTTTCATAATGTCGGTCACGCGGTCAAACCGTGTGTCGCCCGCCACCACCACATTGTCAATCCCTATCGATGCGAGCAGGTTGCGCGAGTTGTCGTCCTGCACGAAAATCGTAGTGAAGCAGTGCAGTATCTTGCGGAACTCTCCACCCCACGGACGGAAAAATATCTGCCCTTTGCGGAAGATAGCCGAGATGAGGTAGGTGGGTACATGACGCGAGGCAAGCGCCGAAAGATAGTTGCCCCAGAACTCGTATTTTACAAATATGGCCATGACCGGATTGACCGTCTCCACCCAGCGGCGGGCGGCCGAGGGGGTGTCGAAAGGTAGATATACCACGGCATCGACCTTGTCGTAATTCTTGCGCACCTCGTAGCCCGAGGGGGAGAAAAACGACAGCACTATGCCGAGTTCGGGACGCTCGCGGCGCAGGCGCTCTATGAGCGGTCGTCCCTGCTCAAACTCACCGAGCGATGCAGCGTGAATCCACACATATTCGCGCCCTTTCTCGAGCTTCCCTTCAAGTATGGCAAAGGTATCGCGATGGCCGGCCACCATCTTGGCGGCCTTGACATTGCCCGTGCGTCCGGCCAGACGCACGGCCTGACCGTAGAGGTTGATAGCAAGATTATATAGCGGAGTCATCGCCTTGAAACAAACGTTGGGATAATCAGCGATTCTCAGGCTTTGATGGCCTCGATGCCGCGCTCGATGCGCGAGACGGTCTCGTCGCGTCCTAAAAGTTCGGTGATGTCAAAGATATGAGGACCCTTGCATTCGCCCACGAGGGTGAGGCGGAACGCATTCATCACATTGCCCAGATGATAGCCCTTGTCGGCCACCCATGCCAGTATCACAGGCTCGGCGTCGGCGCTCTTGAACGAGGGCAGAGCCTTGAGCTGCTCTATCAGCTCGCGCATTATCACGGGGGTATCCTCTTTCCAGCGCTTCTTTATATCTTTCTCGCTGTATTCGGCGGGCGCCACGAAGAAGAAGCGGGCCTGGTCCCAAAGGTCGGCCACGAAATTTATGCGGTTTTTCACCAGCGATACCACGCAGGTGATGTATTCCTTGGAGAACTTGTCGGTGTCCACGCCATGAGCCTTGAGCACGGGGATGAAAAGCTCGGCCAGCTCGGCGTCGTCCATCTTCTGGAGATACTCGTGGTTGAACCAGCGACCCTTGTCGAATGCGAATTTTGCACCCGAGCGCGAGCAATGGTCAAATGAGAATTTCTCAATCAGCTCATCCATCGACATTATCTCGCTGTCGTCGCCGGGATTCCAGCCCAGCAGAGCGAGGAAGTTGATCACGGCCTCGGGCAGATAGCCGCTCTCGCGGTAGCCGGTCGAGATGGCGCCGCTGGCGGGGTCGTGCCACTCGAGAGGGAATACGGGGAATCCCAGACGGTCGCCGTCGCGTTTCGACAGCTTGCCCTTGCCGTCGGGCTTGAGCAGCAGCGGCAGATGCACGAATTCAGGGCGGGTGTCGCTCCAGCCGAATGCCTCGTAGAGAAGATAGTGGAGCGGGGCGGAGGGGAGCCATTCCTCACCGCGTATCACATGCGACACCTCCATCAGGTGGTCGTCGACAATATTGGCAAGATGATAGGTGGGCAGATCGTCGGCACTCTTGTAGAGCACCTTATCGTCGAGAATCGACGAGTTGATCACCACCTTGCCGCGCAGCAGGTCGTTGACCTCCACGTCGCGACCCGGCTCGATGAGGAAGCGCACCACGTAGGGCGTGCCGTCGGCTATGAGCTTCTCCACTTCCCCGGCAGGCATCGACAGGGAGTTGCGCATCGACATGCGGGTCGATGCGTCATACTGGAAATTGGGCTTGGCGGCGCGGGCAGCCTCAAGCTCCTCGGGGGTGTCAAACGCGATGTAGGCTTTGCCGGCGTCGAGCAGTTTCTTCACATGCTCGCGGTATATGTCGCGGCGCTCGCTCTGCTTGTAGGGACCGTAGGCTCCGCCTTCCTTCACACCCTCGTCGATCTTTATGCCGAGCCACGCCAGAGCCTCGTTGATGTAAGCCTCGGCGCCGGGCACGAATCGGTGGGAGTCAGTGTCCTCGATGCGGAGTATCATGTCGCCGCCGTGACGGCGGGCGAAAAGATAATTGTAAAGGGCGGTGCGCACACCACCTATATGTAACGGTCCCGTGGGCGACGGGGCAAATCTTACTCTTACTTTGCGGTTCATTGTCATATACGTTTTTACGCCACAAAGTTAAATATAAAAAACGAGATGACAAAACCTATCGTCACCGTCGGAGACTTCCGCACGCCGAGCCATGCCGCGAAAAGCCGAAAATCGCTGAGATGACCCAAAAAAGTCCGTCGGAAGTGTTAAAAGGGTCATTTTTGCACCCAAACTCACCCTGAGACGACCCAAAAAAGTCCATCAGACGTTTTTTCGTATTTTCATTTTTTTACTAATTTTGTATTGCACATAAACTTGATCACATGAACACGGGTATCGTCAGCAGATATATTTTCGCCTGTCTGCGCGGAGCGGGGCAGGTAATGTTTCAGGGCTCGTCACTCACCGGCGCTCTGTTTCTCGCCGGTATTCTTGTCGGCAGCCTCGGCTTGGGCGGCGCGGGGCACATGGCGGTGTTCATCGGCGCTCTTATTGCACTCATGGCAGCTACCGGTTATGGCTTCCTTACCCGTAAAAGCGCATGTGACGACGGGCTGTGCGGCTTCAACGCCGTGCTGACGGGGTGCGCCGCCTATACATTTTTCACCGTGACGCTACCGGTGTGGATACCGGTGTGTGCGGTGCTTCTCACGATTCCGCTTAAAACAATCTTTGACCGCATCTTCAGCTTTACGGGCATATCGTCGCTGACGTTTGCATTTATCATCGCCACGTGGCTATTAATATATGTGGCGGAATGGATGGATACGCCTGCCTATGTGCCTGAATCGATAGCGGAGATTCCTGAGGTGAATGCGAGCAC
This sequence comes from Duncaniella sp., assembly GCA_029061025.1. Taxonomy (GTDB): domain Bacteria; phylum Bacteroidota; class Bacteroidia; order Bacteroidales; family Muribaculaceae; genus Duncaniella. The sequence goes on along the minus strand of JAIDSW010000251.1, from coordinate 54,475 downwards.
GCTCGCGGTGGCTTGGCTCAAAGGTATTTCCGAGGTGTTTCTCATCGACTCGTGGATTACGGGCCTGCTGTTTCTCGCGGGCCTGTGGGTGGCAAGCCGCCCGGCAGCGATATGGGCTGCCGTAGGGTCGGCCGGCGGAATGGCATTCGCTTTCCTTGCCAAATGTCCGGTGGATGAAATCATGCTCGGGCTGTGGAGCTTCTCGCCGGCACTTACGGCTATAGCCGTGGGAGTGGTGTTCCGCCCCGCAGTGTCGGGCGGTGCGATGTGGTATGCGGTTACACTGTTTGCCATCCTCATCACGGGACTCTTTCAGATTATCGCCTCGCTGCTTCTCATCCCGGCGGGATTACCGGTGCTCACGCTGCCGTTCTGCCTCGCCACATGGCTGGTGATAGGGGTGGTCAACGACCTTCCCCGCCATCCGCGCCGCTACAAATTAGGCCGAATGATAGAAAATTGTAACAATTTGTAACAAAATTATCAGGCTGTAACACTGCTAAAGCATTGATATATAGTAAAATGAAAATTTTTGCAACAAAAATTTCACGACTGAATAATGAAATATTCCGCATGTGACATAATTTTGCATCAGATAAGAAAACCAATAGCAATCCTTGCCCGAACATTCTGACAATCTTTGTTAATTCTTACCACGAAAACTTATTATTCACATTATACTAACTCAATCCTATTTACTCCATGACCAAGCACATTAGCTTGCTGGCAACTGCCACACTTCTGATGGGAACTTCCCTCACTTCCTTTTCAGGAAACATTTCTGCCGACGAAGCCCGCGCTCTCGCAGCAGAATTCATGAGCTCGAAGATCGGTAATGCTCCTGAGTCAATCAGATTGAACCAGGTTACGCCTTCTACTTCGACGTCTACCCCTCTCTATTATGTGTTTAATACGGCCGACAATAAAGGCTTCGTGATCATCTCGGCCGAAGCCAGCGCCACTCCGGTGCTCGGTTACTCCATGGAAGGTGCTTATCCTTCCGCCGCAGTTCCCGAACCGATGCAGTGGGTCATGAGCGGAATCGAGCGTGAAATCAAGGCTGCTCCGGCCGAGCAGGCTTCCCGCTCAGGTGTTGAGCTGCGCCGCAGCGCCCGCAAGGCAGGTCAGCGCGCAGCCAAGAAAGAGCTCGCCACTCCCGCATGGAGCCAGGAAGGCCCCTTCAACTCGATGATCCCCGGTCAGCCCCTGGTGGGTTGCGTAGGCACTGCCATGGCTACCGTGATGAAATATCACAACTTCCCCGAGAGCGGTTCAGGCTCTTTCGGCGGAGTTGATTTCAATGTTAACTACGACTGGGATTCGATGCGCAGCGACAACTATCGCTCGGGCTACACCCCTGCCGAAGGCGAAGCAGTAGCCACACTGATGTATCACGCATCGAAGAGTATCGACACCCAGTATGCAATGTCAGGCTCAAGCGCCTATGAGGTGCGCGTGCCCGGCGCTCTTTCCACTTATTTCGGCTACGATCCAGGCGTATCTTACAAGAAGCGTGCCGAGGTAGCCACCCAGCAGGAATGGGACGAAATCGTGAAGGCTGAGATCGATGCCAACCGTCCCGTGATCTACTGCGGTCAGGATGTGACTGCCGGCCACGCTTTCGTGTGCGACGGTTACGAGGGCGAATATCTCCACTTCAACTGGGGATGGGGCGGCAGCGCCAACGGCTACTTCCTCTCCACCGCGCTCAATCCCACAGTGAGCCGCACTCACCACTACAACAATCTCAACACCATCATCTACAATATCAAGCCCGGCACAGGCGCTATCGCAGCATGGTCGCCCATCCACATCACCTCCGACGGCAACCAGGTGGGTATGGGCAGCGACCTGACCGACCTCTCGGCCGGCAACGCTTTCACCGTGCGTGTAGGTAACCTCAAGAACCTCTCCTACGACGACTTCTCAGGCAAGATCGCTGTGGCTCTCTACGGCAGCAACGGTGCCATGAAGACTCTCCTCAGCACTCCCGCCAACTTCAACATGCAGTCGATGGGCTACCTCTTCAACGGCTACATGGATCTGAGCGGTTGCAAGCTCCCCGCAGCCGTGACCGTGGCCGACGACGATGTGATCCGCATCGCCACCCAGGCAAGCGGCTCAAGCGAGTGGCTTCCCGTAGCAGGTGAGCTCCCCACCATCAACGAACTCGCCGTCAACGGCGCCGGCGCCAAGACTTTCGCCATCACCCTTCCCACCGGTGTGACCGGCGTAAGCATCTCTGGCGACCCCACCGTAATCCCCGGCTGGAACTACTCTTTCCAGGTTACTCCCGAAAACGCTCTTGAAAATGTAGTGACCGTAAAGGCCAACGGCTACGTGCTCACTCCCGGCAACAACTACACCTATGTAATCAACAACGTGCGTGAGAATCAGACCGTGACCGTGCTCGTGCAGAACGCCGCCGACGTAGTGGCAAAGCGCAGCATCTGGGTCGAGACTCCCGGCACACTCTCCACTCTCATCAGCGAAAACGAAGCCGGTACCATCAAGGATCTCACCCTCTTCGGCTCGATCGATGCCCGCGACTTCGCTTTCATGCGCGACAACATGAAGCTCACCCGCGTTGACATCTCGGGCGCTTACATCGCAGCCAACGGCGCCAACCAGGCCAACGCTCTCCCCCGCGAGGCATTCCGCGGCGTAGGCACTCTCGACGAAGTGGTGCTCCCCAACTCGCTCAACCGCATCAACAACGGCGCTTTCCGCCAGTGTGGTATCTCAAAAATCACCATCCCCGCCAACGTTAAGACTTACGAATACAACGTGTTTGTAGGCGATACCCGCCTCCGCGACATCTGGGTAGGCCGTGAAGCAGCCGAGTTCATCAACTGGTGTGTGCTCTCGGGCGTGAAAACCGACCTCGTTACCCTCCACGTTCCCAACGACCGCGCCGTTGCCAACTATCAGAAGGCTGAAAACTGGAACTCAATCAAGAATATCGTGGTTGACCCCATCAAGGCTGCCGACGACGTGCTCTTCGCAGTGATGGACAATGCCGACGTGAAATATGAGTCGGAAACCCTCCCCGGCAAGATGGCCAAAGGTACTCCCGTATCGTTCACCGCCAGCCTCATCCCCGACAATGACAACCGCATGGAGGTTTACGCCAACTCCACACTCCTCACTCCCGACGCCAACGGCGTATACACCACCACTGTCAACGGCAACACCATAATCCACTTCAACATGGTGACCCCCACCGCTGTTGAGTCTTACAAATCACAGTGGACCCTCACTGACGCCAACGGCTCGATCGGTCTGATCTCCGACGTAGTCAACGTGCTCCCCAGTCAGGAATTCTCCATCCGCGTCAACGCCCTCAACATCCCCGCCAACTACGACCAGTTCTACTGGGCTGCAGTGCTCACCGATGCCGCAGGCAACATCAAGGAGTTCATCTCTCCCGTCAACCTCTGGACCGCCGGCCCCGCCGCCAACCACAAGTTTAACGTAAACTGCTGCGTGAAGGATTCCAAGGTGCGCGAAGGCAACACCATCCGCCTCGTGACCTCAGTCAACAAGCGTAACTGGACTCTCGTCAACGGAGCCAACGCCGACATCGTGGCCGCTCTCCCCGCCCTCAACAATCAGAACGAGGTTTTCAACATCAAGGTAAACGTAGAAGGCAATGCTAACATCACCGGCCTCCCCGAAACCGCCGTACGTGGCCGCGACGTGACTCTGAAAGTGTCTCCCTCCAACGCCGCTCACCGCCTCGACGTGACGATCAACGGCAAGCCCGTAGCTCAGGGTGCAGCTTCTATCAATCATGATTTCGTAGTCATGGAAGATGCCGAGATCTCTCTCAAGGTATATGATCCCAAAGAAGAAGGAACCGTTACCTACAACGTAGCTCCCGGCGGACTCTACAAGGCAGTCACCCCCACTTCAATCATGGCAAATGTGGTGATCACCGGCGACGTTTACAGCAAGGATCTTGCACTCGCTCTGCGTCAGGACTTCGCAGCCCGCACAATCAAGAAACTCGACCTCTCGGGCGCAAATATCATCGCCGACGTCATCACTCCCACTTCTGACGATGACAAGATCGCCAACTACATACCTTCTAACCTTCTTTACAACCCTTCAGGTATCAATCCCGTTAAGCCTATCGTAGAGGAAATCATTCTTCCCAAGACTGTTGTACGAATCGGTAACGCCGCTTTCCAGAATTGCGTGAATCTTAAAGAGATTCGTTTACCTGAATCGCTGAAACCCGAGAAAATCGTTGTAGGCACTTATGCAAGTGGATCTCCCAAATATGGCTATGCCATTGGTGCACAAGCGTTCAGCGGTTGCACTTCACTGAAAACGATATATATCCCCGGTGACTTGGCAACCGGAAATGGCCGTCAGGTAGTATCCCACTTCAATCCTATCTGTACCTACTATGGTAACGAACAGTCTACCGGCCATCTCGCTGATTTAACTACCGATTACTCTAAGATCACTGTAGTAGTTCCGGAAAAATACCTCGGTGTTTACAACACAACCTATAACGATCTTAACTATGGTAATCCCTGGAAGCACTTCAACTTCAATGTTCTCTCTGAAAATCCCGTCTATGGCGTGAACTTTGACGCTTCCCGCGTAGCTCCCGTGGATGCTGATATGGACATCACCAAGATGGCTGAATTCCTTGGCGACAATGTGGCCCTCACCAGCATCAAGGTCGAAGGCAAGCTCAAGCTCGTCAACCCCGCAATCAAGAGCCTCGTATTCGACAACAACCAGCTCATCCAGCCCAACGCCGACGGCACTATCGACGTAGAGTTCTTCAACCCCGCCAAGGACGCCTCCAAGGCCGGCCACCACAACATCTCGGTTGTGTACACCTACGACCTCGGTTTCACCACCACTTCCGACCTCTTCTCGATCTCGACTCCCGAAGTTGCCAACGATAAGACTTACAAGTCAGGCGACATGGACCGCACCGAACCTCTCGCACCCGTGCTGAAGGCCGTAGCCGAAAACTCGGCAGTGAAATTCAACCTCGACTTCCACTCCGAGCACGATGCCGCCCTCGAAGTACACGTGATGGATGGCCAGCAGGAACTCACAGCTGACGCTGACGGCTCCTACACCGTCAACATCACCAACGCCGACAAGAATATCCACATCTTCGCAGTGCCCACCAACGGCGCTACCCTCAACGCCACTGAAATCGCCTCGATCGATCCCGAGCAGACCGCCGGTATCACCGACATCAGCTTCACCGGCTCGATGAGCGACGAAGAACTCTCTCAGGCTCTCGGCGCATTCCCCGACCTCGAGAACCTCGACCTCTCCGCCCTCGAAGGCGAGCTCCCCGAAGGTGCTCTCCAGGGCATGACCTCGCTCACCACCGTTACTCTCCCCGAAGTTGAGGCTATCACTCCCTCGATGTTCAGCGGTTGCTCGTCGCTCCAGTCAGTCGACATCCCCGCTTCGGTTACCTCAGTAGGTGCAGGTGCATTCGACGGCTGCTCGTCGCTCACCACCATCCGTCTCACCGGCGTGGATGAAGTAGGCGAAGGCGCATTCAACGGCTGCGACAACCTCACCACCATCACCTTCCTCAACGACGCAGCCGGTAATGCCGGTCAGCACAACGCACCCCGCAAGGCTCGCCGCTCGGCAGGCGTACACGACAAGGCATTCGACGGTCTCAACCCCAACTGCTTCATCGTGCTCGACGAGGGTATCAACACCGTAGCCGCAGGCCGCAACGTGCTCTACACCACCTCAGGCATGATCACCGAGACTCAGCCCGACGGCTCGACCATGGAACGTGAAGGCCGCATCTACACCGCCAAGTCCGACGTAGTATTCACCTCTGAATATCCTCTGGCTATACCTCACCACTTCACCCTCGCCGACGGCGCTTCGATCTCCCTCACCGTCGACAATGAGAAATGGAACAGCCTCGTGGTACCCTTCGATGTAGAAAAGATCACCGATGAAGCCGGACAGGCCGTAGAAGTGAATGTCTACAACCCCAAGGCCCGCAATGCCGAAGGCTTCTACCTCTACACCCTCGCCGACGGAGCTGACAAGCTCGAGAGCGTAGCTGCTGCCAAAGCCAACGTTCCCTACCTCTTCCACGTCCCCGAAAGCGGCAAATACATCTTCTCGGCTTCCGGTATCGAAGTTGCCTCCACTCCCGCAGCTATCGCGGTAAGCGGTAAGGAATACACTCTCCACGCTACCTATGCAGCCGCCGAACTTCCCGCCGCCGAGACCTACATCCTCACTCCCGACGCCTGGGCATTCGCTCCCGCCGACACCAAGGATGAGAACGTAACCGTGATGCCCAACACCGTATACGTCACCTCGCCCGTATCGGTACCCGAAATCCTCACCGAGCTGCCCGATGCCGAGCACACCACCGCTATCGAGGATATCGAATGGGACGGCGCCGAACTGACCGTAGCAGTCTATGGTGACACTCTGGTGGTTTACTCTCCCGAGGATCGCACCGAGATGATCTACAGCTTGGATGGTCGCGCAGTGAAGGCTCTCAAGCTCAACGCCGGACGCAACGACTTCCACATCGACCTCAACGGCTTCTACATCGTAGCCGGTACTAAAGTGAAATTCTGATAGGATTGTATAATGTGAATTGAATAAGAAGTCAGCATGGAGCTGACAAGATGGGAGAGGCTGCTCAGTGGTTGAGCGGCCTCTTTCATATTTGGAGGAGCGCGACGCGGTTTACCGCGCAAATTTTTTGATACACCGCATATTATTTGTATCTTCGCGTAATTAATAACTCAAGCAATCAACTTAGTCATGGCAAAGAAAAAGAACGGTAAAACCCCCAATAAAGAATCGAAGGAGCTGAAAGACGACAAAATCCTTGACCTGTTCGGTAAGAATCCCGGCGAAGATGCGTTTGCCGATATAGCCGAGGCTACGGCTATAGATATGTTCAATTCTTTTGATGATGCCGAGAAACTGAGAATGGAGCTCATGTTCCGTCTCTGTTCGCTTGATGTGACGCCTGAGGATTATGCCTCGTTTTACAACTTCTACAGCCATGTGGATAAAATGATGGATGAGGCGGAGAAAAAAGACTCGCGCAAGCGACGCATTTCATCAGGGTATGCCCCTCTTGAAAATGCCGATGATCTCACCCTGCTGCTGCGGATACAGATGAAGGATGTGACCAAGCCTCCCATGTGGCGCGAGGTTGAAGTCCCGGCCAACTATGACTTCCAGTCGCTCCATGAGGTAATTCAGGAGGTGACCGGTCTGGAAGATTATCATCTGTGGCAATTCGGCGATAAGGTCTATGGCGGTACTTTCCTTATCAAGGAAACGCTGGAAGACAATGACTTTTTCGTGGATGATGTGGATGTGTTGAGTCCCGACGAAACATATCTCACGCAGTTTCTCCGCAAGAAGGGCGACAAGCTGGAATATGTGTATGACTTCGGCGACGACTGGATGTTTACCATCTCGGTAAAGGATGTAATCGAAAAGCGGTCGGAGTATCCGGTATGCACCAAGTTTAAATGCGACCTCAATGCTTTAGAGGATTTCGGAGGCTTGTGGAGCTACCTTGATGCGCGGGAAGTGCTTGAAAGATGGGATACCATGAGCAAGAAGCAGCGCGATGAGGTGGCCGAAAACCACGGATTTGAGGACGGTGAATTATTACATGATTTTCTGACCGATCATTTATTTGACATCGAAGAGGTAAACGAATTTTTAGAGAGATTCGTTTGATTATATGCGCTTCGCCGATAGCGATTTTATTACTATCTTTGCACTGAGATATGGAACTGCTCGATATAATACTGATAGTAATAGCAGGCGTAGGTGCCGTGACGGGCTGGCTCAGCGGCTTTATAGGTCAGATAGGCTCGCTCGCGGGCATTGTGGCCGGAGTGATCGCGTGCCGCTGCAAGGGCGATGAGTTTGCCGCATGGCTTGGTCCGATGCTGTCGGCCGACGCGGCCGACAGTCTTGTCACCGTGGCCGGATGCAACATTGTGCTGTTTCTGATTGTATATATAGCAGTGGTTCTCGCAGCCCGCTTGCTCAAGACCATCATTAATATAGCGCTCATGGGGCCGCTCGACCGCCTGGCCGGCGCGGTGTTCGGGGTGTTCAAGTGGTGGTTTCTTGCCGGCGTGGTGCTGGCGCTGTGGGCTTTCGTCAGTCCCGGCTCTGCCGTGGCGACATCCTGCGGCACACTTCCGGCCGCTGTGCGCGACGGAGCTCTATGGCTCATCGGCGCCGGCTTGGGAGCCGTGGCAGGTTGACATGTTTTTTTTATAACCGATTATGACTGAAAACAAAAATATACCCGATAATGCAGCCGATGAGTCGCGCGACATAATCCGCGACGTCACCGGCAGCGACTATAAGTGGGGATTCGTGAGCGACATCGACACCCACATACTGGAGCGCGGCCTCAACGAGGATACCGTGCGCTACATATCAGCCCGCAAGCAGGAGCCGGAGTGGCTGCTGGAGTTCCGCCTGAAGGCCTACCGCTACTGGCTTACGCTCAAGCCCCCTACATGGGCGCATCTCGATATTCCCGAGATCGATTTTCAGGACATCAGCTATTACGCCGAGCCTGTAAAGAAGGAAGGACCGAAAAGTCTCGACGAGGTCGACCCGCAGATGCTCGATACATTCAACCGTCTCGGTATTCCGCTCGACGAGCAGAAAGTGCTCTCGGGTATGGCCGTAGATGCGGTGATGGACTCGGTGAGCGTAAAGACCACCCACCGCGAGAAGCTGGCCGAACTCGGCATAATATTCTGCTCCATCTCCGAGGCCGTGAAGGATTATCCTGATCTGGTAAAAAAATATCTGGGCAAGGTGGTGTCGTATAAAGACAATTTCTATGCGGCGCTCAACTCGGCCGTGTTCTCCGACGGCTCTTTTGTCTACATCCCCAAAGGGGTGCGCTGCCCCATGGAACTGTCGACCTATTTCCGCATCAATGCCTCGGGTACGGGTCAGTTTGAGCGCACACTTATCGTGGCCGACGACGATGCCTACGTGAGCTATCTCGAAGGATGCACCGCTCCCATGCGCGACGAAAATCAGCTCCACGCTGCCATCGTGGAAATCATAGTGGAGGAGCGCGCCGAGGTGAAGTATTCGACCGTGCAGAACTGGTGGGCCGGCGACAAGGAAGGTCGCGGCGGTATCTACAACTTCGTGACCAAGCGCGGATTGTGTCGCGGCGACCACTCCAAGCTGTCGTGGACCCAGGTGGAGACGGGATCGGCCATCACATGGAAATATCCCTCGTGTGTGCTTGCCGGCGAGGGCTCGCGTGGCGAATTTTATTCGGTGGCCGTGACCAACAATTATCAGCAGGCCGACACCGGCACGAAGATGATACATCTGGCGCCAAATACTTCGTCGACCATCGTGTCGAAAGGTATATCGGCCGGACGCTCGCAGAATGCCTACCGCGGACTCGTCAAGGTGGCACCCAACGCCACGGGTTGCCGCAACTATACGCAGTGTGATTCGCTGCTGATGGGCGACAAATGCGGCGCCCACACGTTTCCCTATATCGATATACTCAACGATACCGCTATAGTGGAGCACGAGGCCACGACATCGAAGATCTCGGAAGATCAGCTCTTTTACTGCAATCAGCGAGGCATTCCTACCGAGGAGGCCATAGCGCTGATAGTCAACGGATATGCCAAGGAGGTGATGAGCAAGCTCCCGATGGAATTTGCCGTGGAGGCTCAGAAACTTTTACAGATAACCCTTGAAGGATCGATAGGATGAGAATCGACATTCTGACAGTGCTCCCCGAGATGCTTGAGTCGCCGCTCAACTGCTCGATACTGAAACGCGCGCAGGACAAGGGGCTTGCGCAACTCGTGGTTCACAATCTGCGCGAGTATACCACCAACCGCCACCGCAAGGTCGACGATTATCCTTTCGGAGGCGAGGCCGGAATGGTGATGCAGGTGGAGCCGGTCGACCGTTGTATCGCCGCTCTCAAGGCCGAGCGCGACTATGATGAGGTGATATTCACGTCGCCCGACGGCGAGACGTTCAATCAGCCCATGGCCAACGCTATGTCGCTGCTCGACAATATTATAATACTCTGCGGGCACTACAAGGGCGTGGACTGGCGCATACGCGAGCATCTCATCACCCGCGAGATCTCGATAGGCGACTATGTGCTCACCGGCGGCGAGATACCCGCCGTGGCTATCGCCGATGCGGTGGTGAGACTTATTCCCGGAGTGATAGGCGACGAGCAGAGCGCGCTCAGCGATTCGTTTCAGGACAATCTTCTCGCGCCGCCGGTATACACCCGTCCGGCTGTGTATAACGGTTGGGAAGTGCCCGAAGTGCTCCTTTCGGGTCACAAGGCCCGCATCGACGCCTGGCGTCACGAGCAGGCCGTGGAGCGCACCCGCCGCCTGCGTCCCGATCTTCTTGATGATTAATTCTTCCATAAAATACTGTCAATGACACCGCGACGACTGTTTCTTCTCGACGCCTACGCCCTCATCTACAGGGCTTACTATGCACTGCTCGGCAATCCGCGCGTGACCACCAAGGGTTTCAACACATCAGCGATATTCGGCTTTGTCAACACGCTCGACGAGGTGTTGCGAAAGGAAAATCCCACCCATATAGCCGTGTGTTTCGACCCGTCGGGACCCACGTTCCGCCACGAGGAATTTCCCGAATACAAGGCGCAGCGAGAGAAGCAGCCCGAGGACATTACAGCTTCTGTTCCCTATATAAAGCGTATTCTCGAAGCGTACCGCATTCCCGTGGTGGAGGTGCCGGGCTATGAGGCCGACGATGTGATAGGCACGCTGGCTCACCGTGCCCGCGGCGAAGGCTATGAGGTGTACATGATGACCCCCGACAAGGATTACGGGCAGCTCGTGAGTGACGGCGTGTATATGTACCGCCCGTCGCTGCGCGGTCAGGGGTTTGAGATACGCGGCCCCGAGCAGGTGTGTGAGCGCTACGGCATCTCGTCGCCGCGACAGATGATTGACCTGCTCGCTCTCGAGGGTGATGCGTCCGACAATATTCCCGGTTGCCCCGGAGTGGGGGAGAAAACTGCCGTCAAGCTCATAGCGGAGTTTGGCAGCGTGGAAAATCTGCTTGCCTCTACCGCTTCGCTCAAGGGTGCGCTTAAGAAAAAGGTGGAGGAGAATGAGGCGAAAATCCGTCTGTCGAAGCATCTGGCCACAATCATAACCGATGTGCCTGTGGATTTGGCCATCGACTCGCTTGAGCGGCGCGACATGAATGTCGACGAGCTTATCAAAATATACGGCGAACTTGAATTCAAGTCATTTATCGCCCGTCTTAACGCCCGCCTTTCAGCCGACGGTGCCGCTCAGACTGAAATCCCGGCTGCCCCCGCCGACGCTTCAGGCATGGGATCGCTTTTCGACGCTCCCGTCGACACACCCCCTGTAGCCGCTCCCGCCATTGCGGTGGAGACGGCCGACACCGGGCGCGCCATAGCCGAGGCCGTGGAGCGGGCATGCGTGATGCCGCGGGTGGGTATAGCCGTGGAAGCTGCGGGCGAGGATGCCATGACGGCTGCCATCGCCGGCCTTGCTATAGCCTTTGACGGCGAGACGGCATCGTGGATTCCGCTGTCGATCACGGCAACCGATCGCGCTGAGGTCGCCGAGATACTTAATCCGCTTTTTACTTCCGTATCGGTCACGCTTGTGTCCCACGACATCAAGCGCGATATGCTTCTGCTGCGCCGCCTCGGCATAGTGATGACAGCTCCGGTATTTGATACCTCGGTGGCTCACTACGTAATCGACCCCGAGATGAAGCACACCATTCAGGCCGTGGCCGCGAAATATCTCGGCGAGGAGTTGCCGGCCGAGATTCCCGCGCATGAGGCTGCCGCACTGCGCGCCGCCACGTCGCTCAGGCTCATGGAGCCTATGAGCGAGGAGGTGGAGCGTCGCGAGATGACGGCGCTCATGAATGATATTGAATTTCCGCTTATAGGCGTTCTTGCCGCTATGGAGTGGGCCGGTGTGCGCATCGATACCGATGTGCTCGATCAGCTTGCTGTCGGGTTGCGTGACCGCCTGGCCGATTATGAGAAAGAGATTTACACGATGGCAGGGCACTCGTTTAACATCGCTTCGCCCTCGCAGGTGGGCACGGTGCTTTTCGAGGAAATGAAGATCGACGAGCAGGCGGGCATCAAAGCCAAGCGCACTGCCCGGGGGTCATATTCCACTACCGAGCAGATATTGGAGCAATATGAGGCCACGGTGCCCATTGTTAGCATAATTCTCAAGTACCGTCGCCTGAAAAAACTTCTTACCACATATCTTGAGGCGCTGCCGGCTATGGTGAATCCCGTTACCGGCAAGATACATACATCGTATAACCAGACCGTCACCGCCACGGGACGCATCTCGTCGACCAATCCCACCTTGCAGAATATCCCCATCCGCACCGACGACGGCCGCGAGATTCGACGGGCTTTTATCCCCGACGAAGGATGTCTGCTCATGAGCGCCGACTATTCGCAGATAGAGCTGCGACTGATTGCCGACCTCAGCGGCGACCCCGATATGATAGAGGCATTTCTCTCGGGCGCCGACATTCACCGCGTCACGGCATCAAAAATCTATAAAGTACCGCTCGACGAGGTCACCGACGATCAGCGCCGCCACGCCAAGACGGCCAATTTCGGTATAATCTACGGCATATCGGCATTCGGTCTGTCGCAGCGTCTGGGCATACCCCGCGCCGATGCCCGCCGGCTCATCGACGGATATTTTGCCACCTATCCCCGCATAAAGGAGTATCTGGGCGAGGCAGTTGAAAATGCCCGCGCCAACGGCTACGTCACCACGCGCATGGGACGCCGCCGCTATCTGCCCGACATCACCTCACGCAATGCCACAGTGCGCAGCTATGCCGAGCGCAATGCCGTCAATGCTCCCATCCAGGGCACGGCTGCCGACATTATCAAGGCCGCCATGATCGCGATTGCCCGCCGCATGACTGCCGAAGGCATGCGCTCCACGATGATAATGCAGGTGCACGACGAATTGATATTCAACGTTGTCCCCGACGAATTGCCGCGCCTTCAGGAGATAGTGCGCACCGGCATGGAGACAGCCTACTCCGGTGCCGTGCCCCTCGAAGTATCCATGGGCGTAGCCACCAACTGGCTCGAAGCCCACTGATCAACGATACCCTTGCCACAGTTTCTATTACCAAAATCTGTAGAATTCTACACTTTTTGGTAATAGAATCACTCCGAAGGGGAGGGGTGCGGGGATATAAAATTTTAATCATGCGGGCTATGAATTGTAATTTCGGAAAATTACAATTACTTTTGTAATCAAATTTCCGATAATGACTCCCGAAGAAAAAATTGCCATAGAGGAGCGCATCGTGGATATGCTGCGCACCGTTTACGACCCCGAGATTCCGGTTGACATCTACAATCTCGGACTGATATACAATATTGACCTTCACGACGACGGCGAGCTGAAAATCGACATGACGCTTACCGCTCCCTCGTGTCCTGCCGCTGACTTCCTTGTTGAGGATGCACGCATCAAGCTCGAGAGTATCGAGGGGGTGAAGAATGTGGATATCCGCATCGTGTTTGAACCCGAGTGGAACAAGGATATGATGAGCGAGGAGGCCAAACTCGAACTCGGTTTTCTCTGATTACGCTATCCATGAGCCGTGACCTTACATATTTCATCTCCGACCTGCATTTGGGCGCCTCTTATATAGAGTCGCCGCGGGAGCATGAGCGAAAGATAGCCGATTTCCTGAGGGAGATAGGCCCGAGGGCGCGGCGACTCGTGCTGCTCGGCGATGTGCTCGACTACTGGTGGGAATATTCCACGGTGGTGCCTCGCGGATATACGCGCTTTTTCGGTGCGCTGGCTGCGCTGGCCGACGCCGGAGTGGAGATACATTGGCTCAAGGGGAATCACGATATATGGATATTTGACTATCTTCCCAATGAAATAGGTTTCACTCTCCACGACGGCATCATGACCGCCGAGTGGGACGGTCGCCGCTTCCTGCTCGAACATGGCGACGGCGTGGGACGCCTTCCGTGGTCGTTCCGTATGCTTCGCGGATTGTTTCGCAACCGCTTCGCCCAGTGGCTTTACAGCTTCCTGCCGCCACGGTTCACCATAGGCTTCGCACATCGCTGGTCGAGTCACAGCCGCCGCAAGGGAGGGCAGATGCAAGTGCCCGCCGACCCGCGGCAGAATCCGCTCGTGGAGTGGGCCGAAGAATACAATATCACGCATCCCGATGCCCGCGTGGACTACTTCGTTTTCGGCCATCAACACCTCGTACTTGACCATCCGCTGGCCGCCGGCGGGAGAGTTATTGTACTTGGCGACTGGATCGACAAGTTCACCTACGGAGTGTGGGACGGCACCACGTTTTCGCTCAAAAAATTCGACGAAACACCCGAAAATGCCTCTCTTTAACTTTGTTTAACAATGGATGATTTTGAAACGCAATTAATATAAAAGATTGAAACAGGTGATGTTATGGCGGTAAAATTTGAGAAAATGGGAGAGGTGTTGAAAAAATATGTTGGATAACATATAAATTAATTTGCGCCGCTCCACATTCGGACTTACCTTTGCATCACGAACCTAAAACAATCTTTTTTACCTTAGAAATTGTACCTATTGGAAACTCATAAAAAGGAGCTACGTGAAGTCGCTCCTTTTTATTTTGCCCTTACTTCGTGTAAAAATTTTTAGAGGTGTATCACGATTTGCGACACCTTTTCGCTACCTTTGCATCAAGAACATTCATCCACTGAATTATGAATCAACTGCAGAAATACACGTGGCTCATCGACACGATACGGCGTGCGGGGAAGATTTCCCACAGGGATCTGTCGGAGCGCTGGGAGCGTAATAAGGAGTTGAGCGACTGCAAGCCGCTTCACCGTGCTACGTTCAACCGATGGAAAGATGCCATCTTCGATCAGTTCGGCATAATAATTTCATGCCAAAAGACGGGAGGTTACCTCTACTATATCGAGAATCCCGAAGATATCGACGAGGACAAGCTGCGGAAATGGATGCTCGACTCGTTTGCCGCCGGAAACATAATCGGCGAGCATATGTCGCTCAAAGACCGCATTATGGTCGATGAGATTCCGTCGGGTCGCGAGCACCTCACCACGATACTTCAGGCTATGAAGGATAACCGCGTGGTGCTCATCACCCATCA
This sequence comes from Duncaniella sp., assembly GCA_029061025.1. Lineage (GTDB taxonomy): Bacteria > Bacteroidota > Bacteroidia > Bacteroidales > Muribaculaceae > Duncaniella. Next base: position 39,235 of record JAIDSW010000251.1, on the reverse strand, counting down.
TCCGTTCAACCGTCCACGCGGCAATACGTTTGCCATCGAGCCCTACTGTGTCAGATTGTTTGAAAAGCGGTGGTATGTGCTGGGTCATAACATGCGCGATGAAATCAAGGTGTATGCGCTCGATAGGCTTGAGAATGTAGAGATAACCGACGATACTTTCCGACTGCCCAAAGGGTTTTCGGCCGAAGAATTTTTTGCCGAACGATTCGGTGTGGTGATAGGAGGATTTGACGTCAAGCCCGAGCGTATAGTGGTGCGCGCTGACCGCAACCACAAGCACTACGTCGCCACCTTGCCGCTCCATCACAGCCAGCGGCTTTTGGAAGATTGCGGCGAGTATGCCGACTATGAGCTTTTTCTGGCGCCTACCTATGACTTCGTGATGAAACTGCTTCACTCCGGAGCTATGCTTGAGGTGATATATCCGCCCTCGCTGCGGCGCACCATGAAAGGGTGGATATCTGATATGAACGAACTTTATAAAAATGATTGATTATGACAGGTACTATAATAGGCGATATCGCCGGCTCTGATTACGAATTTAACAATACCTTCCGCTATGATTTCGAAATGTTTGCCCCCGGAAGTGACTTTACCGACGATACGATATGCACCGTAGCCGTGGCCGATGCCATTCTTAACGGGCATGACTATCAAGACTCTATGCGCCGGTGGTGCAGGAAATATCCTCATCCCAAGGGTGAGTACGGCGGATATTTCTTCAACTGGGTGATGCGTCCCGATCCGTATCCCTACAATAGTTTCGGCAACGGCTCGGCGATGCGAGTGGCGCCTGTGGCGTGGCTCTTTGATACGGAAGAGAAGGTGAGAACCGAAGCTGAAAAGACGGCCGCTATCACCCACAATCATCCCGAGGGCATCAAGGGAGCGGTGGCAATAGCGGTGGCCATTTTCAGGATGAGAACTGCCTCCAATAAGTCATCGAAGATTTTCGAGGATGTAGCTTTGGAGTTTTATGGCGAGGACGCATTCAGGGATTTACCCGAAAAAGGATTTTTCGATGTGACCTGTCAGGGATGTGTCCCGGTTTCACTCTACATAGCATCCATTTCAAAGAACTTCGAGGATGCCATACGTCTGGCCGTGGCCTATGGAGGCGATTCCGACACGGTGGGCGCCATCGTCGGCTCGTTGGCCGAAGCGCAATATCCCGTGCCCGATGATATGCGCCGCCGGGCTCTCAGCTATCTCCCCGGTGAGATGCTTGAAGTGTATAACCGTTTTGAGGAGGAAAGACTATGCAGGACTTCGCAGCGATAGATTTCGAGACGGCCAACGGCCGACGCTCCAGTGTGTGCAGCGTGGGCGTGGTGGTAGTGAGAGGTGGCGAGATCGTCGACCGATTTTACAGCCTCATCCGCCCTGTGCCTAATTATTACACCTACTGGACTACCGAAGTCCACGGCCTGACCCGCGACGATACCGACGGGCAACCGGAATTTCCCCTGGTATGGGAGCAGATACGCGACCGCATCGCGGGGCTGCCGCTTGTGGCCCACAACCGACCGTTTGACGAAAGTTGCCTCAAGGCCGTTTTTGCCGAGTATGGTATGGAATATCCCGGATATGAATTTCACTGCACGCTGGCCGCCTCGCGCCGATGCCTTGACCTGCCGAGTCATCAGCTCCACATCTCCGCCGCCGCATGCGGCTACGACATGGCTAATCACCACCATGCCCTCGCCGACGCCGAAGCCTGCGCCGCAATAGCACTGAAGCTGCTATAAAAAACGGATATTATCCTAACAGGTATTTCTTGAGGGTTTCGACGCCGCGGGTGGCGGGCTCGGGAATTACGGTGACGCCTGAGGGCACGGCTGCGGGGCGCGGGTCGATATAATAGACGGGCACGCCGCGGCGCACGTAGTGGAGCAGCGAGGCGGCGGGATAAACGGCAAGCGAAGTGCCTATCACCACAAAAATGTCAGCCATCTGCGCCCACTCGATCGCACGCTCGATATTGGGAACGGATTCCTGAAAGAATACGATGTGGGGGCGCACGTGGTGGCCGTCGATTACGGTGTCGGGCGTAGTCTCGATGTGTTCCTCATCGAGAGTGAAAAGCAGGTCGGGATCATCGAGTGCGCGGGCTTTCATCAGTTCGCCGTGCAGGTGAAGTATGCGGTTGCTGCCGGCGCGCTCGTGGAGATCGTCGACATTCTGCGTGATAATATATGTGTCGAAATTCTTTTCAAGGTCAACGAGTGCCCGGTGAGCTGCATTGGGTTGGGCTGTGAGCAGCTGGCGGCGACGGTCGGAATAAAACTTGTGGACGAGCGCGGGATTGCGAGCGAATCCGTCGGCCGAGCACACTTCCATCACGGGGTAATTTTCCCAAAGACCGTCGGCATCGCGGAATGTGGAGATGCCGCTTTCGGCGCTGATACCCGCGCCGGTGGAGATAACGAGTTTTTTCATGAGAAGGAGGATTTATGCGATTATCGTTTGGATTTGAAAAAGTCGGTCATGAGCGCCGCGCACTCGTCGGCCAGCACGCCCGATACGACCTCAGCGCGCGGATGAAACGGCGAGCGCGACACCTGCGTGGAGTAACCGCGCTTGGGATCGGAAGCCCCGTAGACTATGCGGCCTATCTGACTCCAACCAATGGCGCCGGCACACATCAGGCATGGCTCTACGGTGACGTAGAGCGAGCAGTCGCGCAGATATTTGCCGCCTATGGTCTGAGCTGCTGCGGTAATGGCGAGCATCTCGGCGTGGGCCGACACGTCGGCAAGCGCCTCGGTGAGATTGTGACCCCGGCCTATCACCAGCCCGCGCGGACTGACGATTACGGCGCCGATAGGCACTTCGTCGGCCTCGAGGGCGCGCCGTGCCTCATTTAAGGCCATGCGCATGTATACTTCGTCTTTGTTCATTGTTTCAGCGAAAGTAAGTCGAGACCCGATGGTGCCTGGTATACGCGGAGACCGAAGCGGTTGACGTCGGCCAGCACGCGGTCAAATACCCCTGCCTGAAATTCCTCATATTCCACCCATGAGGTGTGGGAGGTGAAGAAATAAAACTCTACCGGAAGACCTTGCGGAGTGGGGGCGAGCTCGCGCACCATCCAGGTCATGTCGGTCTTAACGGTGGGAGTGGTGGCTATGGCATGCTTGAGATAGTGGCGGAAAGCGGTTATGTTGGCCACCTCGCGGCCGTCGGCAAGCGGGGCAAACCATTCCTCGCCTTCTACGGCCTTACGCTCCTCGGCAGTGAGGTAGCGCACCGAGTTGAGGTCGATGCACACCGAGCGCTGCACGCGGCGTCCACCCGAGTCGACCATGCCGCGCCAGTTCTGAAACGACTCGCTCAGAAGCGAGTAGGGAGGCACGGTGACTATGGTCATGTCGAAATTCTGCACCTTGACCGTAGCGAGACCCACTTCCTTGACGATACCGTTGATGTTGCGCGACGGTACAGAAATCCAGTCGCCCGGCCGCAACATATCGTTGAGCGTAAGCTGCACGCCGGCTACCACACCCATAATCGGGTCCTTAAACACCAACATGAGCACCGTGGCTGCCGCGCCGAGACCCGAAATGATGATGAGCGGATCGCGGTGAGCGAGGATGCTGATTACGATTATCAGCCCCACGAGTATGGAAATCACCTGAAGCATCTGCCTGATGCCTTTAAGAGCCGTGACGCGGGCGCCCCGCTTCTCTTCAAGAAGATAATAGAGGGCAAGGATGATGCGGTTGACAAGATGCACGGAAGCTACTACGGTGAGTATCTGACACATCACCATCGAAGCCTCGCTCCATTCGGGATACAGACTCAGAGCCCTCGGTAACGCAAACTGAAGGAAGACCGTGAGCAGAACCTCACACACCACATTGAGCACCTTGGTGTCAAACAGTATGTCGTCCCACGTGGCGGAGGTGAACTTGGTGAGCTTCACCACATATTTCACCACCACCCGGGTGAGGAACGCATATATGCCCCACGCCACCAGCAGCGTCAGCAATGCCACTGCAATGGTAGCTGTCAGGTGGGAATAAGACGGATCGAGCCCCATGTTGTCAAGGAGCCCGATAGCGTACTTCAGTAGAAAATTGGGGTCAACGATTTCAGCGGTCATTTTGCAAGAGACCATTCGGCCCCGTCTTTAGTATCTTTTACCACAAATCCGGCAGCGGCCATGCGGTCGCGTATCAGGTCGCTCGTAGCCCAGTCCTTGGCCGACTTGGCCTTGGCGCGCATCTCGAGCAGCAGATCTACAGCGTCCTCAAATGGTTTCATGGCCGAAGCGTCGGCCGTGCCGTCGCCGGCTATGTCGGGGCGTATGCCGAGAATGTCGATCAGGTAAGTGTCAAACAGCTCCTGCAGAGCCTTGATGTCGGCCTCGGTAGCCTGAGCGTGGCCGTCCTTGATCTGGTTGATCACACGCAGGGCGTCAAACAGGGTAGCGATCACGACCGGCGTATTCAGATCGTCGTCCATCGCCTCGCGGCAGCGGCGCTCAAACTGCGCCACGTCGACCGTCGAGGTCGCCGACGGCTTCAGGTCGCGCAGGCGACGATAGCCTTCGAGCATGCGGCCCAGCGCCTTCTCGGCACCCTTCAGGGCATCGTTGCTGAAATCTACCGTGCCGCGGTAGTGAGCCTGAAGGATGAAGAAGCGGATGGTCATGGGCGAGTAGGGCTGATCGAGCAGCGGATGAGTACCGTTGAAAAACTCGTCGAGAGTTATGAAGTTGCCCAGCGACTTGCCCATCTTCTTGCCGTCGATGGTGATCATATTGTTGTGCATCCAGTATTTCACCGCGTCGTGGCCGTTGTGAGCCACCGACTGAGCTATCTCACACTCGTGGTGAGGAAACATCAGATCCATGCCGCCGCCGTGTATGTCGAAAGTCTCGCCCAGATACTTCTCGCCCATTGTGGAGCATTCGAGATGCCATCCGGGGAAACCCTCGCTCCAGGGCGAAGGCCAGTGCATGATATGCTCGGGAGCAGCCTTCTTCCACAGAGCGAAATCGGCGGGATTGCGCTTCTCCTGCTGGCCGTCGAGTGCGCGGGTGGTGGAGAGAAGTTCCTCCACGTTGCGGCCCGAAAGCTTGCCGTAGGGATGGTCGCGGTTGTATTTCGGCACGTCGAAATACACCGAGCCGTCAGATACATAGGCGTAGCCCGAGTCGAGAATCTTCTTCACATATTCTATCTGCTCTATGATGTGACCCGAAGCGTGAGGCTCTATCGACGGCGGGAGCACGTTGAGAGCCTCCATAGCCTTGTGGTAGCGGGTGAGATAATGCTGCACCACCTCCATAGGCTCAAGCTGTTCAAGCCGCGCCTTCTTGGCTATCTTGTCCTCACCCTCGTCGGCGTCATGCTCCAGATGTCCCACGTCGGTGATGTTGCGCACATATCTCACCTTGTAGCCGAGATAGCGCAGGTAGCGAAACAGGACATCGAAAGTGATTGCGGGGCGGGCGTGACCCAGATGGCCGTCGCCATACACCGTAGGACCGCACACATACATGCCCACGCGGCCCTCGTGGAGAGGTACAAACGGTTGCTTGGTGCGGGAGAGAGTATTGTAGATTGCAAGATTATTTTCGCGGATCATCGGAGCAAATATGAAAAGAGTGATGGTTTTTTAGTGTTATATCAAGCCTTGCCGCCCATGATGAAGGGGTTGGGTATTTCGCCCTGGCCGCCGTTTATGGGATGCTTGGGCTTGATTTCGCCGAAAGTAGCCTCATATTTCTTCACGTTCTCGATAAGGGCGCCCATGAGATTCTTGGCATTTTCGGGTGTCATGATGATGCGTGACTGCACCTTGGCCTGAGGCATATTGGGAGCCATGGCGATGAAATCCATGAAAAACTCGTTGGGCGAGTGGGAGATCACGGCGAGATTGGCATAGTGGCCTGCGGCAACTTCGGGAGTAAGTTCGATTTTTATTTCATTTTTCTTGTTGTCCATGATTGTGTGTGGTTTTAATTGCGGTTAATAATAAATGTTGGCGGAAACAAGCGCGCGTCGGCGCGAATCCATCTACAAAGATATAAAAAATTCCTCAAAAATGCAAGCGGTCAAAATTGCGGTAACCTCACAGGTCAGAACATATCGGGGAAAGCGATCACATTTCCGTTGGAAGTATTCATGGACTTTTCACCACAATAGATGACATTTAACCTGGCGGCAGGAGTAGACGATAGTTGTCCCCATTTGTCAAGCCCTTTGAAATAATCCTTTGAAAAAGTTTGCCCTGACTTTATTTCATAGGCTGTAAGCAGAGTGTCGGCTATCTTTATAAGGTCTATTTCAGTACCTTGTGAATCTCTCCAGTAAGTGAGATCAGGATTTCGGCCGGAGTTGTAATCGTCTTTGATAAATTGATTTATGACAAGATTTTCAAATAAAGCTCCCCTCATGTAGAAAGATTCGACCTGAGTAGCTGAGGTGAGACCAAGTAAGCTGCACGCAAGGCCGGTGTCGTAAAAATATAGTTTTGGTGACTTGATGATACGCTTGTTGTAATTATTGAAATTCGGTTCAAGGCGGTAGCAAATGTAGCTTGCCTCAAGCACTGAAAGCCATCCATCGGCGGTGGTCGATGATATGCCTGCCTCGGTGGCGAGTGAAGTCATATTGAGAATCTGACCGATGCGGCCGGCACACAGGCGGATAAATTTTATAAATTTATTGAGATCCGCAACTCTTAAAATATCTCTTACATCCCGCTCGAGATATGTCTGGATATAGTAGGGATAGTAGTCGGTCGGCTCGATGTTCTTGTCATAAAGCCTGGGGTAGAAACCTTTGTAGATCTGCTCATCGATCGAATTATCAAGCAGCCCGGCATCGTGGAGTTCGCGTCGTGAAAACGGAAGCAGTTTCAACAGAGGCGTCCTGCCGGCAAGTGACTGGCTGATGTGCTGCATCAGGTGAAAATTCTGAGACCCTGCAAGCATATACATTCCGGTCTCGCCGCTTATATCCACATGAGTCTGAAGATAAGAAAACAGTTTCGGTACTTTTTGTACTTCGTCAATAATTGCGTGGGTAGGATAAGTTTTAAGAAAACCCTGAGGATCCTCCTCGGCAAATTCTCTCATGTCAAGGTTTTCCAATGAAATATATTCATACTCCGGAAATTGATTTCGGAGAAGTGTCGATTTTCCCGACTGTCTTGGACCTGTCAGGGTGATTATGGGATACTTGGTGCTTAAATCGGCTATTTTGGTTGATAAAAGTCTGTTAATCATTGTGATGGGGTGGATGTATCAGATTTTCTTGCAAATTTCAAATCGAATTTGAGATTTGCAAAGATAATCAATAATTATATGAAATACAACTAATTGTAGAAACTTTTTTGAAATAAATTCTCAATTAATCTCATGCTGCTGAAAAGTAAATTTTTTGTGTTTTTTGGTCGGGAGACGGGAAATTATTACTTTTGTGCATGGCAAAATTTCAGATTAATATTCTCGGCTGCGGATCGGCTACGCCGTCGTCACGGCATCTGCCGTCGTGTCAGGTGATTGATTTCCGCGACAGGCTGATGATGATTGACTGTGGCGAGGGCGCACAGATGCAGTTTCGCCGCATGTCGCTCAAGTTCTCGCGGCTGAGCCATATATTTATCTCCCATCTCCATGGCGATCACCTTTTCGGCCTCCCGGGCTTGCTCTCGACCATGGCGCTCCACGGTGTCACCTCGCGGGTCACCATCCATATCCTCGACGAGGGTGTGCCGTTGCTGCGCAGTTGGCTCGATACATTCCTGCGCGACTCGGGGCTCGAAGTGGAGTATGACGCCATAGCTCCGGGCGAGAGCCGGGTGATTCTCGACGAGAAGGCTCTGACGGTGGAGTGTTTTCCGCTCTATCACCGCGTGCCGTGCACGGGATTCATATTTCGCGAGAAGGAGAAGCCTCGCCACCTCGACGGCGAGATGGCTGCGTTTCTCAATCTCACGCCCACCCAGCGGCTTGCCCTGAAGGCCGGGCAGTCGATAACCCACGAGTCGGGAAAGATCTACACTCCCGAGATGCTCACCACTCCTGCCGAGCCGGCCGTGAGCTATGCCTATTGCAGCGACACGCTTGCCGATAATCGCGTGGCCGATGCGATAGCGGGCGTGGATACGGTGTACCATGAGGCTACCTACGACGATTCGCTGCGGGCGCTTGCCATGCAACGCGGCCACTCGACTGCTCTGCAGGCTGCCCGCATAGCGGCACGCGCCGGTGCAAAGCGGCTCATACTCGGTCATTTTTCCAAGCGCTACGAGTCGGAGGATCTGCTGCTCGCCGAAGCGCTCACGGTGATGGACAATGTAATCATAGCCCGCGAAGGCATGAAAATCGATCTTTTATAAAAATGTCAGACAACAGAAATACAGCATCATCGCTCCGGCTGCTCGCGTTGGGGGTAATAGCCGTGGCCGTGGGCGCGATAGTGGCGGCATGCGCGTCGATAGGCCGCCCCGAGGGTGGGCCGCGCGACGTGACGCCTCCGGTATACGTAAAGAGTAATCCCCATCCCGGAGCCACCCGCGTGACCGGCTCGCGAATCACCATAGATTTCGATGAAAACGTGCAGCTCGACGACCCCGGCTCAAAAATAGTGATTTCGCCCGCCCAGCACACCACTCCCGCGATTTCGGCCAACGGACGGCGCGTGACCGTGGACCTGCGCGACACGCTCGTGCCTGACGTGACCTATACTATAGATTTTGCCGATGCCATCAAGGATCTCAACGAGGGAAATGTGCTCGACGGGTTTGCCCTCGACTTCGCCACCGGCGACTCGATCGACACGCTCCGCATAAGCGGCATGGTGCTTGAGGCGCGGAATCTCGAGCCTGCCCAGGGTATGCTCGTGGGTGTGTATTCCTCATTTACCGACACCACGCTCACCACCGTGCCGTTCGAGCGAATCACCAAGACCAATCAGCTCGGCCAGTTTACAATCCGCAACCTCAAGGCGGGCAACTACAGGATATTTGCCGTCAACGACGTAAACCGCGACTATCACTGGGACCGCTCCGAGGATATAGCTTTCTATGATACGGTGCTCACCCCCTCGGCCATGACCGTGCAGGTTACCGACACGCTTGAGAGCAGCGAGGGCACTGACTCGATAGTGGCACACGACGCCACGCGCTTTCTGCCCGACGACGTGTTGCTGACATGGTTCAACGAGGAATACAAGGCTCAGTATCTCGCCGACCACGCCCGCCCCGAGCGCTACAAGATCAACCTGCGGTTTGGTGCCCCGGCCGACTCGCTGCCGATATTGAAGCTCTTAAATACCCACCGTCGCGGCGAGGATATATCACGCTGGAGTGTGCTCGAAGCTACGGCCGGGCTCGATACATTGACCTACTGGATTACCGATACCACGCTCATAGCCAACGATTCTCTGCTGGTAGAGGCACGTTACCGCCGCACCGATTCTCTCGAAAATCTGTCGTGGACCACCGACACACTCCGCCTTTTCATGCGCCGGACCAAGATGAAGAAACCCAAGAAAAAGGATACGGTCGAGGAAGCCGACACGATGCCCAAGGAGATACCGTCGGTGTCGCTGAAGGCGCTGACAAGCACAGTCCAGGAGCTCAACCGCCCCCTTGCGTTCTCGTCGGCCACTCCCATAGTGACATTTGACACCGCCGGCGTCCGTCTCGAGACCATGATCGACTCCGTGTGGTACCCGTTGCCCCGCCCGGCTCTGCGACTTGCACGCCCGGGTGACCCTATGAAATATATCGCCGACTATAAGTGGGATGAGGACACGCATTATCGCCTCACCATTGACTCCGCCTCGATGAGCGACCTCTACGGATTGGTCAACCGGCCTTTCATCCACGAGTTTACCACCCGCAAGCTGAGCGATTACTCGTCGATACGCTTCGTCATCGACGGGCTGCCGGCAAGAGTTCCGGCCGTGGTGGAATTGCTCAGCACCTCCGATCAGCCGGTGTCGTCAGCTCCGGTGGAGAATGGCGAGGCACTGCTGAGCTATCTTACCTCGGGTACTTACTATGCCCGCCTTTACGTCGACGCCGACTCGTCGGGCACGTATACTACCGGCTCGGTAGCGCTTTCCCGTCAGCCTGAAGAGATATATTATTATCCCCGCAAAATCTCCCTGAAGCAAAACTGGGATATAGAGCAGAACTGGAATATCAACGATCAGCCCGTCGATCTCCAGAAACCCCTTGAGATAAAGAAAAACAAGCCCAAGGATACCAACCGGCAACTCACCGATACCGATGAGGAAGAAGAGGATACATTCAACTACTCCGATCCCTTCACCAATCCCGGCAGTGAGCGCTACGGCAGCGGAGCGTTCCGTAGATGATACGGAACGCCCGCCGCGCCCCGCGGGCACAATCTGTTTCTCAACCACAATTTTTACGTTATGGTTAAGAAATTAAGATATTTTTTGTTAACTTTGTGAGCCTTTAAGGCTTAATCATCCTCACCTTATAATCTCAACCAGCGGAATATCAAACCTTTATTACCTGATACAGACTTGAAACACCTATTGAAAATCCTCGCCGCGGCAATGGCGGCAATGATAATCGCCCTCGCCGGATGCTCGAAGCATCCTTCCTCTCCCGCCTCCATGATGGCTCGTGCCGATTCCCTTGCCGGAAAATATTATCAGGCAATCTATACCTCACCCGTCGAGGCATGCGACGGTCTGACCCGGTTGCGTGACTCCCTCGCTGCCGACAGTGACGTATACTATGCCCTTACGCCTCATATAGCGCTTGCCGCGCTTGTGAAAAGAGATGTCGCCGCGAGCGACTCGCTTATGTCGGCCACCCGACGGTATGTCAATCATAATCCCCGGTCCCGGTCGGCTCAGGAACGGTTCACTTATATTACGGGAGTGATCCATTCGCTTTACGGGCATAACCGTGAGGCAGCCGACGATTTCCTCCTTGCGGCGGCGCAGGCTCATGCTAACCGCAACTGGCATCTTGCCATTAAGAATCTTGCCAACGGCGGCGAACTGCTCGAAATGACGGGAAACCCGGCCGAAGGAGTGGTGAAACTGCGCGAGGCCATACTGCTGGCTGACTCCACCGGAGTGCACGACCTCGATTTCTCCATCATAACACGCGCGGCGGCAATCTACAATGTGCTCGGCAACAACGATGAGGCCGACCGCTTTTATCAGCTCAACGTGCCGATGCTCGACCGCGTGACGCTTACCGACCGATTCTATTTCTACTCATCGCGAGGCAACAGCTACTATTACCGCAAGGATTTCCGCGCCGCCCTGGCCGATTTCTTCAGTGCCGGTGCCGAGCTTGATTCGATAGGCGATCCTTACCTCGATGCCGTGACACATTCCAATCTGGGCGAGTGCTACATGTATCTCGATTCGCTCGATCTCGCCCGACATTACATAGACATGGCCGTGGACGAATTTGACGCTATGGCGTTCCACGACGTAAATCAGGCGTTTTATATCAACTCGCTCCGCGGCGAGCTTGAGCTTCGCTCGGGCAACCTTGAGCAGGCACGGCGACTGCTGCTGAAAGCCGACGCCGATTCCATCACCCTCTCACCCCGCTACGTGGCTCTTCACCACCACCGGTTGCGCAAGTATTACGACGCCGTGGGCGACTATAAGGAAGCTATGCGCCATCTTGTGAAGGCCGAGGCGCTCGACGATTCCATCATGCACTTCATGGCGCGCAACTACACCGCCGAAGTAAGCGACCGCTACAGTCAGGACACCACCATACTCCGCACCCGTGTGCGCGTGGCCGAGAAAGAGGAGGAAATCTCGCGGCTCTATCTGTGGGTAGCCGTAGTGGTGACTCTGGCAGTCATCATCGTGCTGTCGATAGCCGTGCATTCGCAGATGCGTCGCCGTCGCAACATGAAGCAGCTTGAGCGCCTGCGCAGCTCCATGCTGGGCATGCGCATCGAGAATGCCCGCAACCGCATATCGCCCCACTTCGTATTCAATATCCTCAATGCCGAGCTGTCGGTCGATAATGTCAACATCAGGAATCTCGTGAGCCTGATGCGCCTCAATCTCGAGCTCTGCAACCGTCAGCTCATCACCCTGGGTGAGGAACTCGACTTCATCCGCACCTATATCGACGTAATCTCGCCGTCGCTCGGCGACGACTTCACCTACGAGGAAGTTATTGATCCGCTCATCAATCCCGAGCGCACCGTAGTGCCCGGCATGATGCTCCAGATTGTGGTGGAAAATGCGGTGAAACATGGCCTGATGGGCTACGACTATCCGGGAAAGAAACTGCGTCTTGACATACGCCGCGTAGAGGGCGGCACGCTTCTCACCATCGACAACACCGTGCCGTCGGGTGATTTCTCTCCCGCCGAAGGCACCGGTACAGGCCTCGATATACTCAATCAGACTATCGGCGCTTTCAACCAGCGCAACCGCCGCCAGATGACCATGACCGACGGCGACATAATCACTGACGGCGCCGCCTCGATATTCCGCGTAACCTTCTTTGTCCCTGTCGGCTACGACTTCCGCCTCACCTCGGGCGAGGATTGAGAGACTTGCTTAATCGTCATGTTAATCCTGATTAGTCCGGTTAAATCCCGATTAATCAGGATTAATCGCTTCCGTTTAATTATTTTTTTGTAACTTTGCCTGACACCCCGTTGCGCTCGGCGAAGCGCTTCGGTATTTCCTGATAAGAATGAGCAACGATACATCATCATATATTAATGAGGAATCTGCGTCGGTGAACTGCCTCATCCCCATGGCCGACGAGAGTGTCGAGATAGTCTCGCTTCGTGTCAACGGCATTGACTATACTTGTCATATCGGCGACGTGAACCTGCGACCAGCCGATCGGGTTGAAGTGACCTTGCGGCGCCGTTACTTCCACGACTGGACCGGCAGCGGCACGGTCGACGAGCTTGTAAAGAGCGGATTACTCTCCCGTCAGGGAAGGGATTACCGCATGGTGCTTCCGCGCATGAAGCCGGTGAGATATTATCTGCAGGTTCAGGTCAACGGCAAGAATTGCGACACTAACACGGTGGCTCCGCTGCTACGGCTGTCAAACAAGACCGAGGGAGTGGTATCCCCCGCTCAGCTTGAAGGTGTTTGGGTATTCCCGATCGACGGTCCCAAGGTTACGGCTGAATATATCGTGGGGCTCTATCCCAACCGGTATTCCAACGAAAAATTCCCTATCGGGAAGTGCCGCCCTATCGATATGATCGAAGCGCAGTCACCGCTTGTGGTGACTGCCGTGGGACTCACTCCGCGCATCAGGCTCCCCGAAGGCGCCAATCCCGAAATCGAGGCCGAGATATATACTGCCAATATGACTCTCGAAACCCGCGTCATAGAGGGTCAGCAGCTCATAGTGCCACCTACGGTCAAGATGTCGCTGCGCGCTCATGACTTCAATGTGAGTCTTGTGGATGGCGTATATGTGTTTACTCCGGCATATGAGATTATCTCCATATCGCTTCCGCATATATTCAACCGCCTGGTGGCCGACTGTAAGTTGGCCGTAAGATACGAGGGCAAGGATTATGAGATAAAGAACTCCGTCGCCCGTCTGCCCTACGGAGCTTCGGGCAAACCGCTCGCACTCAGTTGCCGCAGCAAGGATAGGGAGCTGCTGGTGCCTTTGTTGCGCATCGTCGACAGAGAGTTTACCGTTACCGGTACCGTGGTGGTGAACTGCCTGCCGGTGGCCGTGCAGGTCAAGATAGCCGGCAATCTCAAGAAAGTTGTTCCCGGAGTAATTGCCGCCGAAAGTGTGGCCGATGTTGTTTTTGCCAATCAGCTTGACGGTGAGCAGTATTTACTTAGCCATGAGGATTATACCCGTCTCCGTATATATACCATAAGGCCGGTTGATGCCGCGGCCGGTGCCGCGACTGACTCTGAGGCAGGTAAAGACCTGTCGCCCGACGACGTGACCGTGAGATTCATCAACTGCGGTAAGTATTATATCGACGGAAAGAAGATTGAAGACGGTAAAGCCTATACCGTAAACAAGGGTGACGAAGTGGAAGTTACCACAAGTAAAGTTGATGATGTGGTGGCCAATTTCAAGGCCGGCGGGAATAGCCGGACCAGTGGCGAATTTGAAGTGAAGAACGACGGCAAGGGACGCTATACGGTCACCTACCGACCTTCGGCGTTAAGCCGCATGGCCGAGGCTCTTTTCAGCAAGACCGGCCTGATTATATCCTCGCTGCTGCTCATAGCTGTTCTTATCGTATTGGCATGGCTGTTGATATTCAGCGCCGAAACTCCGCGCTATTATCATATCAACCTCAAGGCCGCCGAGCCCGACCATATAACGTCGGTAACCCCTCTGGATTCACTCGACCGACTGATGAACGCCAACGGAACCACAATGCGCTTCACCCGCACCAAGCCCGCGGGCTTGCTTAGCGGCAACGAACGCATCGTGGTAGACTACGGCGACGAAGGTGTCGACACCCTCTCCCTTAGTGAAGTGATTAGAGATGAGGAGTTTACCTATCTCAACACTTTCCTTGAATCAGAAACCCCCGAGGAAGATGCGCGCAGTATATTTCTCCCCGCCACTCCCGCCGCACGGCTTTATAAGGCGCTCAGCGTGAATGTCAACGAGGATTCCATTGCGAGATTTCATGCCCTGTATCCCGCCTCGCGTTATGCCGATTCACTCACCGTGGCTCTCGTAAGGATGAATGAGATCAAGGAGCAGGAGGCTGCTGCGGCCGAAGCCGAGAAAGCCGCTTATGATGCAAAACTCAATTCTTATAAAGAGCTTCTTGCTAAGCTCGACATGATGAACTGCTCCATGGCCGATGTGGAAGCTATAGAGCAGTATCAGAGTGATCATGCCGGCGAAGATATTGCCGCCGAGTTCCCCAAATATGCCGCGAAGGTCAAGGCCTACAGGACATTTTTCGATCCTAAAGACTCTCCGTGCAAGTACCGGAAATCATTCACCCCGCAGCAACAGGAGGCTGTGAAATACTATGATGCCTACTGGCATCGGTATAGCAAGAATGATCCTAAGCGTGATTTCGGTTATGCTGCCGGTGAGTTGAAGAAGACGGGTGTAAAATAATCATTTATTAGTCATGAAATCAAGCCTCAATCTGCTGATAATAGCTGTAGTTGCGCTGGCGTCTCTTGCCGGATATGCTGCCAAGCCTAATGCTTATTACAAGGTCGACGATAAACTTGCACGCACGATCGCTGCTGAAAAGACCGCCTCGATAGCCGATGACGATACACGCACCGTGCGTGAATATTCCGTAATCGAAGCCTTTGCCGAACTGTTTCGCACCACGCAGGTCAAGGAGCGTGATGTGACCAAAATTCTCTCGGCAATCGCCTTGCGCGATGAGCTTGCCGACTCGCTCGCCCGCATGCGTGTGGAAATATCGATCAAGGAGGCGATGATGGCCGACACGGCCGCCGTCTCTTCGGAAAATCCCGATGTGACACAGGCGCGTGACGATATCGAGCAACTGCGATCGTCTATAGAGAAAGCGCGTGCCGAACTCGATCTTGTCCTCGCTGCCATGCGTGCCGACAGTGTGGAACTTGTAGCTGCCCGCGAGCAAGCCGACAGTATGCGCCTTCAGATCGACGGGTTGAAGGCAGAGAATGACCGCATCAACGCTGAAATAAAGAAATGAAAGCAATCGTAAAACATATCGCTATAGCAGCTACAATGCTGCTTTTGCCGCTTCCCGAGGCTGCAGCGCAGAATCAGGCACTGCAACTCATCGCGCCGTCGGCCAAGGATATCGACAACGCTGCCGCCAAAGTGACAAAAAAGAAAGATGATGCCGAGGTGCGCATGATACTGATAAAAAACTGCATCAACGAGTATCTGTCATCGCCCGGCATAGCCACGGGTTACACATCGGCCACTGCCTCCGAGACTGCTGATTCCATCAAGATCCTCAAAGCCCGGCTGCGCGCCGCCGCAAATACCCTCGCGGCTCTTGAATACCGCTTGACGCGGGCCGAGGCATCGCGCTCTACGGCAGCTGACGGCATGACCTCGACACGCGATTCGCTGCAGGCTGTCCTCGCCGACATCACCCGTCAGAAAGCCCGGGTGGATTCTGTTACGGCATCTTACGCCGTTGAAACCGAGCGACTTTATAGCGATATAGACGGCATGAGAGCCGAAGCAGCCGCTCTTGAGAGAAGCTACGAGCGCGCCACCCGCATCAAGGATGCCGCCATAGCCAAGCGCTCCCATGCCGCTACGGTAGTGGATCAGCTCAACACCATGGAGACAGAAGCCCTGCGCATGCCTCTCGATTCGGATTTCTCCGCGATAGTAGCCGAAGCCAAGAAGTTGCTTGACGATAATCGTGAAATAATCATGAATTACGGCCATCCTCAGCAGATGGCTGAGGCCGAACGTGCTGCAAACCATATAGCAGTGCTGGCCCATTATTCCACTCTGATAGGTAAGGCCGAAGAGCTCTTGTCGTCAAAGCATGATCGGACTCAGCGCCTGGCGCTGAAAGCCGAGCTTCAGGCATATTTCTACGAACACGGCCTCGACAATAAGGACCACATCGCTATGGTTAAATCAATACTCAGCAGATTGTCAAATTAATCTCTATATGAAACACGCCGATAATACTGATAATAATGTAATTCCACGATGGTGTTACTGGTTGCTGTCGCCTATCGTTTTAGTGATTATTCTTACATTTATTATCAGGTCATTTCCTGACTGGCTCATAATAATAGGTGCGATAAGCATATTCGCTTTCGCCGGAACAATAACGTATTATTATGCAAAGGCTAAATTGTATACTCGTATCGTAGCGCTATGGTTTTGTATTATATTCGGAATTATCACTTTTATGCTTAGCGAGAATATTGGAAATGGTATGTGATATAATCCCGGGTTATGATTCGATTTTTAGCCGAAAGATATAATATACTTCTGCTCTGATTTATCTGATTGCCTTGATGGCGAGGATGATGGCGCGGCGGGTGGCTGAGTCGATTATGCGGTTGCGGTCGCCGGCGAAGCGGAATGTGTATGATTCGGTGGCGCGGCCTTTTACGGCTACTCCCATACACACCGTTCCCACCGGTTTCTCGGCCGATCCTCCGCCCGGGCCGGCTATGCCAGAGGTGGAAACTGCCACGTCGGCACCACAGGCTTCGAGCGCTCCTGCTGCCATCATGGCTGCGACAGGTTCGCTTACGGCACCGAGTGAATCGATGGTGGCGGGGTCGACATGGAGCAGAGAGATCTTGACTTGGTTGGAATACGATACTACGGCGCCGTTGAACACATCCGACGCACCAGGCACTGCGGTGATGGCGTGGGCTATATTTCCGCCGGTGCAACTTTCGGCCGAGGCGATTTTAAGTCCTTTCTCGCGGGCAAGATCTATGAGAATCTCGGCAGGCGAGGCATCGCGCTCGGCTATCACTGCCGGGCCGAGCAGTTGGGCAAGCATGGCGGCATAGCGCTTTACTTCTAAGGTGATGAAATCGGCGTCGGGATGCTTTCCGTCGAGCCTTAGTCTTATCGTTCCCTGCTTGGGAAGATAGGCCAGGTGAAGATATTCGGGCAGATCGCGCTCGAAATCAGCTATATATTCGGCAAGAGCGCTTTCGGTGTAGTCGGTGACGAGGAGTGTGGCATGAGCTATGGCCATGTCGCTCGGGAAGCGGCGCAGCAAGCGTGGAAAAACTTCCTCCTTCCACATGGTTTCGGTCTCGAAAGGCACTCCGGGCATCGAGACGAGCACCTTACCGTCGCGTTCCCACCACATTATCGGGGCGGTGCCTACGCGGTTCTGTATCACGGTGCAGTTGTCGGGCACCATGGCTTGCAGCGATGTGAGGCGGTTGAGGTCGAATCCCCTCTTATTGAATATCCGCCTGATATTTTCAAGCACTTCAGGCGACTCCACGAGGCGGCCGCCGAAGAAGCGGGTGAGTACATGCTTGGTGATGTCGTCGCTCGTAGGGCCGAGGCCACCTGTAGTGACCACTACATCCGAAGTGGCAAGTGCTCGCTCCACGGCGCGGATTATATCAGGCTCGTTGTCGTCGATTACCTGAATATCGTTGATTTCCCAGCCGTAGGGAGCTATATGGCGGGCTATGGCGCCTGAATTGGTATCGGTCACCTGCCCGATGAGCAGCTCGGTGCCGATGGCAATGAATGAAATTTTCATATCGTGACTCGTGCGTAGGGTACTGATGAGTAGGCGCAGAAATCCTTGTCGAGATACTTGTAATATCCCGCTATAGCTACCATGGCGGCATTGTCGGTGGTAAATGTGCGCTCGGGGATGAAAGCATTCAATCCGTGCTCGGCGCAGTAGCGGGCCACGGCGTCGCGCACTCCCGAGTTGGCCGACACGCCGCCTCCTATCGCCACGGTGCGCACTCCGGTGAGCTTCACCGCTTTGTCGAGCTTGTCCATGAGAATGGATATGATGGTGTGTTGCAGCGAGGCGGCAAGGTCGGCGCGGTGATGCTCGATAAAGTCAGGATCGGTCTTGAGGTTGTCGCGCAGCGTGTAGAGAAATGATGTCTTGAGGCCGCTGAAACTGTAGTCGAGACCGGGCAGGTGAGGCTTGGCAAACTTGAATGCCTTGGGGTTGCCCTCGGCTGCGAGACGGTCTATGTGTGGACCGCCGGGATAGGGGAGACCCATCACCTTGGCGCACTTGTCAAAAGCCTCGCCGGCAGCATCGTCGATGGTGTGCCCGAGGATTTCCATGTCGTTATAGTTGCGCACGAGTATCAGCTGGCTGTTGCCGCCCGAGATGAGCAGGCACAGAAACGGGTATTCAGGCACGCGGTCATCGGGATTGCGGCGTATGAAGTGAGCGAGCACATGGCCGTGGAGATGGTTGACATCCACCATGGGTATGCGCAGGCCGAGCGACAGCCCTTTGGCAAACGATGTGCCCACGAGCAGCGATCCCATAAGCCCGGGACCTCGCGTAAAGGCTATGGCCGTGAGATCCTCTTTGGCGATTCCGGCTCTCGACAGGGCGGTGTCAACTACGGGCACGATGTTCTGCTGATGGGCGCGCGAGGCCAGTTCGGGCACCACGCCTCCATATTCCTCATGTACTTTCTGCGAAGCTATTACATTGCTCAGCAGCAGGCCGTCGCGTATCACGGCTGCCGAAGTGTCGTCACACGACGACTCGATTCCTAATATTGTGATTGCCATTGTAGGTTAGCGGAAATTATAGGTGATGGTACCTGATTGAGATACGGGCGCGTCTTCAGCCACGGAGAATTGAGATTTCAGGGCGGCCTGCTCGCAATTCTTGCGTGTGGCGGCGCTTGCGGCAGCCGAGCCGGTACCCGATTCATAGCGGGCCGAGGTTACGGTGCCCTTGCGGTTGACTGTCACGCGGATTGTAACGGTGCCGAGCGGGCCGCGCGACGGCTGCTCGTATACGGCCATTGAACGGCCTTTGAGATTGAATCCCGGCATGCCCGAGGTGGCGCCTGACGTGGAGTTGCAGTCGGCTTGGCCGGGATTACCCGAGCCCTTGCCTGCGGTAGAACCGAAATTGGTATTTTTCATGCGCTCGGCGATCTCGCGGCGCTTTTCCTCCTCGCGGCGAGCCTTCTCGGCGGCCTCTATTTCAGCCTTGGTGGGTCCGGTGACCTCGGGCTGAGGTTTGGTCTTTGTCTTGGCGGGTGATGGTGTCTCTGTGGATACCAAGGGGGACGGCTCGGCGGGAGTGCCGGCATCGATATTATCGGCTGTCTCGACCTCGGCAGCCGATGCGTCGGCTTCGGCGGCAGGATCGGAGGTGTCATTATCGGCGGCGGTGGGATCATCGCCTATCCTCACAAATTCACCCGCAAACAGCACCTCGGCCGAATCCACCGGCGGCCATTCGCGTTCGCTCAAGTCAGAAGGCGAGTAACGGAGAAATACCGACAGGAGCACGACGAGCACCGCGGCATGAAACAATACCGTGGCCAAGAGTGCCCACATGCGGGATTTCCTGTTGTCGCTGTCGATGCTCATGATTCAATTACTATTCTGCCGGGCGGGCCGATGCCGGAGCCGGCTTGGTGGCAAGCACCATCTTGAGATTGTTGCGTGCGCCCAGATCGAGCACCTCTACCAGGCGGCCGTAGGTGACCGATTCGTCGGCATACACGGCAATGAATTCCTCGGGAGTGCGGCTGCTCGATAGCTGGAGAAAAGCGAGCAGACTGTCGAGTGTCATGGCAGCCGGCTCCTCGTTGTCCCACGAAGCGTAGATCTGCCCCGAGGCGTCGATATATACACGGGTCGAAGGTTTCAGCGCCGTCTGCTTCGAACTCTCGGGCAGGTTCACTTCCAGTGCCGTGGGAAACACGAAGGTCGATGTCACCATGAAAAATATCAGCAGCAGAAATATGACGTCGGTCATCGACGCCATCGAAAACACCGCCATGAGATTGTTCTGTCGTTTCAGTGCCATGTCAGAGTACGGGCTCGTTGAGCAGGTCCATGAATTCCATTGTCTTCGCCTCAAGCTTGTTCATCACGCCGTTGATGCGGGCCGTAAGATAGTTGTAGGCGAAAAGGGCTATGATACCCACCACCAATCCGGCGACGGTGGTGACGAGAGCCGCATATATGCCGTCGGCGAGCACTGATATGTTGGCCGTGTTGCTTGCCGAGGCTATGCTGTAGAATGCCTCCACCATGCCCATCACCGTGCCGAGAAAGCCTATCATGGGAGCTCCGGCGGCGGTGGTGGCAAGCCATGCAAGTCCTTTCTCAAGTTTCGAAACCTCGAGATTGCCGGTGTTTTCGATAGCCACGAGCACATCGTTCATCGGTCGGCCCATGCGAGATATGCCCTTGTCGATGAGGCGTGCGTAGGGGGTGTCGGAGCGGCGGCAGAGATTGCGGGCGCTGTCTATTTCACCGTCAAGTATATAGTGGCGTATCTGCTGCATGAATGTATCGTCTTCCTTTGCGGCACGATGAAGCACTATCATGCGCTCCACGAGTATGTAGATCGAGATTATGGAGAGGATTGCCAGCGGTATCATGATGTAGCCGCCGCGCAGGCTGAGATCCCACACTGAGAGCGATGCGGGGGCAGCCGCCTCAGCCACGGGGGAGGTGATGACGGTGGCTGCGGTCTCGGTTATTACGGTGGTGTCAAGTTGAAGCATGTTGATGATGGTTATTTCCGGTTATATCAGGATTAAACGTGATTAATCATTTCAGGCAGGCCAGATAGCGCTTGATGGTCTCCTGAAGGCCGAGATACAGGGCGTCGCATATAAGGGCGTGGCCTATGGATACTTCGCTCAGATAAGGCACGCATTTGTGGAAAAACTCCAGATTGGTAAGGCTCAGGTCGTGACCCGCATTTACTCCCAGTCCGGCACTATGGGCGGCGCGGGCGGCGGCCACAAACGGCTCTACGGCCTGCTCCGGATTCTTCGGGTAGATGTCGGCGTAGGGCTTGGTGTAAAGCTCGATGCGGTCAGTGCCCGTGCGGGCGGCGCACTGGATATTGGCGATGTCGGTGCCTACGAATATCGACGTGCGTATCCGGGCCTGGCGGAAGCGCTCTATCGTGTGTGATAGGAATTCAAGGTGCGGCTCCACATCCCAGCCGGCGCTTGATGTGAGCGCGTCGGGAGCGTCGGGCACAAGTGTTACCTGCGTGGGCTTGACCGTGAGCACAAGGTCGATGAATTCCGGCGACGGATAGCCTTCGATGTTGAATTCCGTAGATATGGAGCGGCGCAGGTCATACACATCCTTGCGGCGTATATGGCGCTCGTCGGGGCGGGGGTGCACCGTGATGCCCTGGGCTCCGAATCGCTCTATATCGAGCGCCGTGGCCACGACATCAGGCACATTTTCACCGCGGGCATTACGCAGTGTGGCTATTTTATTGATGTTTACACTCAGAGTGGTCATTATAGCGTGTATATCAAAATTGTTTTGTAAATTTGTAACTGCAAATTTACGAAATTAAAACCGAAAGCCGAAACATTTTGACTAATATTCCCCATTCCGATAATCAGCCGGCCACAAGTCACCCCGACGTGCAGCGCCTTTTCCCCCGCGTGATGGACTGGAGCGAGCTTACCGTGGAGTGTGCCGCGGGGCAATACAGCGCATCGCTCCTGAGCCGTGCGGTGGAGGATTGTGACGCCCACGTGCTGAATCTTAATGTAGTGTCGGGTGTGGCGATCGGCGAGCCCTCGGTGGTGGAACTGCGTGTCAATCACCGCAATCCCGAGCTCGTGGCCCGCTCGCTCGAACGCTACGGCTACACGGTCACCGCCGTCCGCTCTTCTGAGCCCGGCTCTGACGCCGACGACGACTCGGGACCCGATGCCGTGGCGCGACGCCGTGTGAATGAACTTATTAGAATCCTAAATATCTGACCGATGAAAATATCCTTTATAGGCAAGCGCCGCCAGTCGCCCCGCGATATAGCTCTTATCAACCGCTTCATGAGAGAGCTGGAGCTGGGCGGAGCTGAAATATCTATCGAAAGCCGGCTCCTTTCCACTCTGCGCGATGCCGGAGCGGTGGGTGCCGACCGTTACACCGAGTTTACGGGCGAAGATTTTGAGGCCGATATAATAGTAAGCGTAGGCGGTGACGGCACGTTGCTGCGATGTGCGGCCGCTGCAGCCAACAAGGATAGACCCGTAATCGGATTCAATACCGGTCACCTGGGATTTCTCGCCGACGAGTCGCTTGAACATGCGCCCGGCATTTCCTCCCGCCTGCTCGCCGGAGAATATACTGTGGAAGAGCGCTCGATGCTCGAAGTGATAGTGCACGACGAGGTCACACCATTTACCCGCCCGTTTAACCCCTATGCGCTCAACGAAGTGGCCATACTACGGCAGGATACCGCCTCGATGATCTCGGTAGATACGCGGCTCGACGGCATGCAGGTGGCCGACTATCAGGGCGACGGCATCATAATTTCCACCCCTACGGGGAGCACTGCCTACAATCTTTCGGTGGGCGGTCCCGTGATAGAGCCCAATGCGCCCGCGTTTGTGATCTCGCCCATCGCACCACATGCACTGACAATGCGCCCGCTGGTGGTGAGCCATTACCGCACGATAGATCTCAGCGTAACCTCGCGCAGCAACAGCTATCGTGTGTCGCTCGACGGTCGCAACATGGCGCTGCCGCTTACGGCACGTCTTACGGTGAAGCGCGCCTCCGTATCAGTGCGCCTCATCCATTTCCCCGGCAGCAACTTCTTCGACACCCTCCGCACCAAAATGCTCTGGGGCGTCACCAAGAGGTGAAAGCTGTAACCGACATGAACCATTATGGCAACGGGGGCAGCATGAGCCAATCCGTATATTCCGGTGCTACGTTGATTAAGGAGCGGGGGTCACTGACCCCCGCAGCCATCGCAAAAATGTAACTTTTCTCAGCCGATGCGTTTTGTCGCTGCGGCGGGGGTCAGCGACCCCCGCTCCATATTTTTTAATGTGATGTAAAGGGTTGAGTATCAGATGTAGGGACATCGCTTTGCGATGTTTCCGAGTGATGCAAAATTGCTATTTTGTAGCGCATTGACATCACTGATGCTTTGTTCAACCTCTCCGAGGTTGGATGGCTGCCGTCATGCTACCCCGGGTGACGAGCACCCGGGGTTATAGAGATGGCCGACCCTCCGGGTCGCGTTAACTGCTTGTGTGTTACCAATGTAGGGACGGTGCTTCGCACCGTTGGTTTTGGAGCGGCGACTAAATCATGGTTGCTTCTGCGGGTAAAATAAAAGAGTATTAAGTCCTTGTCACTGCGTTAAAAAAGTGTGAAAAGTGGCGGGGTGGTGGTAAAAAAGGAATATTTTTTGTACCTTTGTGCACTTAATCAACAATTTGTGCAATGGATGCCAACGTTCCATATATCCCCGAGCCTACGCTGCGGCGACTGCCGTGGTATCTGGCTTGCGTAAGCCGCCTGCGTGCACGCGGGGTGGAGCGTGTGTCATCCACTGCTATTTCGCGTGAGCTGAATGTGGATTCGTCGCAGATTGCGAAGGATCTTTCATATCTCAATATCCGCGGCAAGACCCGCATAGGCTACGATGTGGTCGAGCTTGAGCAGGTGCTTGTCGATTTCCTGGGCTTTGCCCGCAGTCATAATGCCGTGATCATGGGTGCGGGATCGCTTGGTGCCGCTCTGATAGCCGACTCAGGTCTGCGCCGGTTCGGCCTCAACATCGTGGCCGGCTTCGATGTAAATCCGGCACTGGTGGGTACTTCAATAGGTGAGGTGCCGATATTTCATGCCGACGAACTGGCTGCCCGCCGCGGCGAGCTCGATGCCGAGATCGCCATTATAGCCGTGCCGGTGGATATTGCAGCCGACGTCGCAGCGGCCTGCGTGGCTGCCGGATTCAAGGCGCTATGGAATTTCACACCTTTCCGCATCCGCACATCTCCCGAAATAGTGGTTACAAATACGTCGATTTATGCACATCTCGCAGTGATGTATAACCGTCTTTCGGCACGCCGATGAAAATTATAGCCCTCTTACGTCAGTCAGTCTCACAACCTGTCACTCCGTCGATACCGGCCTGCATTGTCCCTGACTCTGCACTGGTGCTTCCCGGTCGTCCCGTATTTGTGCCCGACCTGGGCGAGGGATGGCAAGGACAGCCCGTGATAGCCCTGCGCGTGGGAAGACTCGGACGCGATATTGCGCCCGCCTTCGCCTCGCGCTATGTCAATGCCGTCACCGTGGCTCTATGGCTTCGGCTGGCAGATATTCCCGCCGATCTTTCGGCCGGGCTGCTTTGCGGCATGGATTCGTCACTCGCTCCGGGTGCATGGATTCCTGTAGCCGATCTCGGCGATGCTCCCGTGCATGTCACCACACCGGCAGCCGATATTGAGGTAGATATCGAAGCCGAAATAATATCGGCGGTAGCGGCGGTATCGCGATACATGACTCTGAAGATGGGCGACATTATACTGGCCTCGGGAGCAGGCGGCGCGGTGGATCTTGTGGCCGGAACACGAGTTACGGCTTCGATTGATTCCCGCGAGGTACTCTCGGTGAAAATACTTTGAAAATACTCCCAAGATTGATTCTTTTTTCTGACATGAAATATTCTCTCCTGCTTACACTCACAATAGTCTTCACAATCTTTTCTTCAAGGGCGGCTGTCGATTTTCCTGCTCAATCCGCTTTATCTTCAGGTAAGTGGATTAAGGTGAGGGTGGATTCTACGGGCGTGCAGCGCATATCTTACGAAAAACTGCGTGCGTGGGGTTTCGCGCATCCTGAAAAGGTGGCTGTGAGAGGATTCGGCAGCGTTGAGATGTCGCTTGAGTTTCCGCAGCATCCTGTAGATTTACCGCAGGTGCAGGTGGCTCATGACAATAATGCGCTTTTTTTCTATGGCGAGGGCGAGACCCGCTTTGAAGTGGAGTCGGCCAAGTCAGTAAGCGTCGTGACCAACCGCTATTCGCGCGGCTCATATTATTTCCTCTCCGAAGATGATGATGCGGCCGAAATGACCGTAGTGCCATATGTGGAGAATCACGATGCTCCGCAAATGGATACGCACACCTCTTTATCGGCCTGCTATCCGCGCGAGTTTAACCCCGCTACGGGAGGTGCGTGGTGGTACAGTCGCAATATCACTGAAGCTGACCCGTATAGTGTCACATTAAGCCTGCCCGGATATTCTTCCAACGGATATATGGGCTACAAGGCCATAGGCAAGCACACCGAGGTCAACTACATGCTGCCCGAGGTCACGGCCTCAGGCGGAATTCAGTTTACGCCCGCCGAGGCCAACCGCATATATCGCTCCACCAACGAAAAGGAGGCCTACCGCCCTATGAGCAAGTATAACGTGGCTCAGTTTAAGCCTGACGAGGGCGTGAATAAGGTTACCTTCACTCTCAGCCCTGATCGCGCTACCGACGTCAGCCTGATGTGTCTTGACAATATGTGGATCACTTATTCCCGCGACAATATCCTTGACGATGCTTGCCCGGCGCTATCCATGTATTTCACCCCCGATAAAGGTGGCGATGCAATCATAAGGACAGCTAAAGGCAATGCGATGGTGTGGGATGTGACCGATGTGCATAATGTCACCCGTCTCGCTACTGAGTCAGTCGATGGGGGAATCATGTTTAATCTCCCTTCGCGTGGTGAAACCCGCAAGATTGAGGCGTTTTATCCCGCTGCTTCATATCTTAAAGAACCTGCTTATGAGGGACCGGTAGACAATACCTCACTTCACTCGATAAAGGGCGGATATGATATGGTGATCATCGCCGCGCCTGATTTCGTCCCGGCTGCACGACGGCTTGCCGACGCCCACGCTTCGCGTCAGGGTCTTGACGTGCTCGTCGCAAGTAAGAAAGACGTGCTGCATGAATTCGGTTCGGGTAGTTTTACCCCCAATTCCGTGCGCCTTTTTATCAAGATGCTCCATGACCGCGACAGCCGCCTCCGGTATGTGCTTCTTATCGGAGCGGGATTCTTTGACAACTCGGCAGTAGCTTCTGCCACCAATGTATATCTCCCCACTTATCAGGCTGAGCTGCAGAGCAATGCCTATAACATTGCCAAAGCCTACACGAGCGATTCTTTTTACGGATATATGGAAGATGAGATCGCCCCGGATATATCCACCCGTGTCGATAATGTGACTCCGCGTGTGATAGATATTGCCGTGGGCAGGTTTCCGGCTTTCAGTGTGACGGAGGCTGAGCTGCTTGTGGATAAGGCCATAGCTTACCTTGACAATCCGGCGCTGGGTGGCGATCCGGCGCGTGTGATGATGATGGCCGACAAGGGAAATGAGAATCAGCATGCGCTCGGAGCTCAGGATGCCTCGGCCGAGATGCTGTCAGCCTTTCCCGGACTGACCGTGTCACGCTGTTATGATGCGGCATATGTAAATCCCAATCCCGGGGCGACGAATTCGACTTTGGTAAAGCATATCACTGCGGGCTTCGCATCTAATCCCGCTCTGATCACTTATGCCGGTCACAGCTCGCGCGGATCGCTCTTCTCGGAGTCGATTATCACCCGCTCGTTTTTCGACGGACTGCAGTTTGGATCGGCCTCGCTGTTCCTCTCGGCAAGCTGTCATCCTTTTATGCTCGATTACGAATACCGTGGACTGATTTCCGACCTGCTCCTGCGGCGCGAGGGTGGCTCCACGTTCATAATCGGTCCGGCACGCGAGGTGTACCTGAAAAATAATCAGGCTTTCTGCAACGAATTTGCCCGAAGATATTATGATATGACCAACCGCACCATAGGCGATGTGTATCGCTCTGCGATGTCGGCCATGCAAGAAGAGGGGCAATCGGTGCGAACCAATGCCCTTAGCTATAATCTCGGCGGCGACCCGGCTCTGCCGCTTCCGCGTATCGACGCCCGCGTCACGCTCGACGGCGATAAGGTGCTTACGCTCACGCCGTGCCGACGCACCCGCATTTCGGGTGAGATTCTCGATAACGAAGGATCGTTGTGCGCCGATTTCAACGGATCGCTCAATATCAAGATCTTTGATGTGCCCCGCACATTCCTTTCATATGCCAATGTCAATTCAGATCTGGAGGATCGGTTTATGTTGACTCTCGACGAGACCGTAATAGCCGAGACCGATTGTAAAGTCGCAGGAGGCAAGTGGGAGACGTATATTACCGTTCCGGCGGTAGCCAACGATAACGGAATCAACCGCATGGCGATGTTTGCCCGTCCCGAATCAGGTTTCTCGATGGCGGCTGGCTTCTCAACCGATGTTACCATAGCCGCTTATGATCCCGATGGGGTTACGCCTGATACTGAGGCTCCGGAAATTGAAATTAGCATCGAAGATGTTCTTGCCGACGGCACCCGTGTGGAGACATCGCGCACTCCCTCTATCACCGTCAGGGTAACTGACTCCGGTTCGGGTGTGAGTAAAAATAATTCTACTGTAGGGTCAGCAATGAGCATATTGCTCGACGGCAATATCTCGGTGGCCAATGTCGACCGCATGCTACGGCCTGATGATAACGGCGGTTACACTGTCACCGTCACCCCGCAGGCTCTCAACGACGGCCGCCACACAATTACCGTAAAGGCGTCGGACAATGCCGGAAATACAGCCTCGCGTGAGCTTGACTTCTATGTGGTGGAGGAGGCATTTACATGCTCGCTCGGTATGGAAAGCGATGTGGTGAAGTCATCGGCCACTTTCACGCTCAATCATCCATTGGCCGATACCCCCGACGCGCGCATCGTGGTCGAGGATCTGCATGGCCGCCACATAATGTCGCGTACCGTCACCGGTGACTCATATGAGTGGGATCTGCGCGACGACGCAGGCAAGCCTGTCAAAGACGGCTCTTATCGGGTATATGCCGTCGTAAGCCGTCATCCCCGCTACAGCTCAACGAAACCGCTGAAATTTACCGTCATACGCTGATGCGGTATTTCCCTCCGGGAATGGCGCGTATATAGCCTTTAAACTCCATGTCGACGAGCAGACCCGTCAACCGGGCTGCGGGGACGTGGAGTTTTTGCAGCAATGTGCCGAACGATGCTTCGCCCTGCTCCCTGATAGTATCCATCACAGTCGATTCCTCCACGGTAAGTTCCTCAAACAGTGAGCCCTGCTCCCCTTCCTCAGGACGCTCGGGCCAGCGCATGGCGTTGATGATGTCGCCGGCTGAGGTGACGAGCCTTGCGGCATGATTGAATATCAGTCGGTTGCATCCCTCGCTGTAGAGGTCGCCCACTCTGCCGGGCACGGCGAGCACCTCGCGGTCATAACCGGCGGCAAGATGAGCAGTGACGAGTGCGCCCCCTTTGAGCGCGCTTTCTGTCACCAGCAGGCAGTCGCTCATGCCGGCCACTATGCGGTTACGTGCAAGAAAGTTGCCTCGGTGGATGGTGTCGATCGAGCGATAATCGGTCAGAAGCATGCCGCCGTTGTTGATTATCTCCACGGCATCGGAGCGGTGCACGGCGGGGTATATCGTGTTGAGACCGTGGGCAAGCACGGCCACGGTAGGAAGTCCGGCCTTGAGGGCCGTGCGGTGGGCGGCAATGTCTACGCCGAGCGCCAGGCCGCTCACTATAGCAGGCGGAGTCATGGCCTGCGCTGCAATATCGGATATGATGCGTGCCGTCACGTCGTTGCCGTAGTTAGTGGCATGGCGCGTACCCACCACCGCCATCATGGCTTGAGCATTGAGGTCGCAGTCGCCCAGTCCGTAGAGCATCAGCGGAGCATCCTCGCAGTTGAGAAGCCGTTGAGGATAGTCAGGATCTGTGAAATATATGCACTTCACTGAGTGACTTTCTATGAAATCAATTTCGCGCCGGGCTTCATCGAGGAGTTTGGCGCGGTGGCCGGCGTCCCAGAGCCTGTTGGACGTTCCGGTGATATGACGCAGTTCCTCTGGCGGAAGCGTGAAATAGCGCTGCTCGCTTCCCGTGCGGGCGAGCAGTTCGGTAGCGGCGGCAAGCGACAGACTGCGTTGCGAGGCAAATGCTATGCGGTAGATGAGTGTATCGCGTTCCATGCGGGTCACTCCTCGGTAATGCAGTCGGCAAAGGCGGCCGCGAGGCGTTCGCCGCGCGACAGGCGTCCGTCCTCAAGGCACACGATAGTGATTACAGCCCGTAGCACCGGAGCCATATCCGAAGCCCTGTATATATCCTGATCGAAATAGAAGCGGGCTCCGCGGCGGCGGAAGTTGAGACACGACACCATTTCATCGCCCATGCGCAGCGAAGTGATATAGTCCATCTCCACGCGGCGCACCACCGGATCGACGCCGTCGGCATGCATGGCGGCAAACGAGTAGCCATGCTCCTCGCAGAAGTCGTGGCGGGTCAGTTCGAGATAGTGTAGATAGTTGGCATTGTTGACTATCCCCTGGGCGTCGATTTCATAGTCGCGCACCTTTATGCGCGATGAGTGTATATATTTTTCGGTCATAATGTGATGATTGGCTGTATGTTGTCAATGCCTGACCGCGGTCAGGCATTGTAAAGATAGCGCTTTATGGAGCGTTTCGGAGTCTTTTCAAATTCGTTGGCTATAAGCTGTATATGGTCGATTTTCTCGTAGGGAGCCACGAGCTTGTTGAGCTCGGTGAGCACGCCTTCCATGAGTTTGGGCAGCTGTGCGTTGGTCAGTCCGTTGCGGTCCACTTCCTCGTAGTCGGGATACACGAGAGCCACCAGATTGTTGCCGCGCTCCACCACGAGACTTTCAGCCACGAAAGGCATATTGTTGAGCTTTGCCTCGATTTCCTCGGGATAGATATTCTGCCCCGTAGCGGTGAGTATCATAGTCTTGCTGCGACCGCGGATGAAAATGGTGCCGTCGGGGGTGCGTGTGCCCATATCGCCCGTGTGAAGCCACCCTTCGGCATCGAGCACGGCTTCCGTAGCCTCGGGATTACGGTAGTATCCGCGCATCACATTCTGCCCGCGCACGCATATCTCGCCCGGCACGCGCTCGGGATCAACACTGTCGATCTTGCTCTCCATGCACGGGAGCGTGCGCCCCGATGAGCCAACTTCAAACTCGCGCCAGGGGGTATAGCTTATCAGCGGGCCGCACTCGGTCATGCCGTATCCCACCGTGAAAGGAAACTTGATCTTATGCAGAAATTCCTCAACCTCGTGGTTAAGAGGCGCGCCGCCCACTATCACTTCCTCAAATTCACCGCCGAATGCTTCCACAAGCTGGTTGCAAATCTTGCGGTAGACGATGCGGTTGAGTCCCGGGATAGCCATGAGTCGACGCATTGATGGCTTCTTGATGACGGGAAGAATCTTGTTGCGGTAAATCTTCTCGAGAATCAGGGGCACGGTGATGACAAGATTGGGGCGCACTTCGCTGAAAGCCTTCAGCAGCAGTTTGGGTGTAGGCAGCTTGCCCAGCACCGTGATGTGGGTGCCCACGGCAAGCGGCACGAGCATGTCAAACGCGCATCCGTAGGCGTGCGCCAGCGGTAGGAAACACAAGCAGCGCGAGCCGCGGTAATGGAGCCGCGAGTCGATGCCGAATGTCACGTTGCCGCTGAGATTGTTGAGCGTAAGCATCACACCCTTTGAGAACCCCGTGGTGCCCGAGGTATAGTTAATCTCGGCGAGCGACTCGCGCGGCAGCACGGGATATGATACGTCGGCCGCGGTGAAACCGCCCGGATAGG
Organism: Duncaniella sp.; assembly: GCA_029061025.1. Taxonomy (GTDB): domain Bacteria; phylum Bacteroidota; class Bacteroidia; order Bacteroidales; family Muribaculaceae; genus Duncaniella. The sequence goes on along the minus strand of JAIDSW010000251.1, from coordinate 8,060 downwards.
TCTTCTTCATGCGTTCGGGCATGCGCTTGAGGAAGTTTTCAAATTTATGGTTGTTGGCCGGATGCTCGGCAAGCACCGCGCGCTTTTCGAGCGACAACACGGCCTTGACCTTCGGTATCGAATCGAAATACATATGCTCAAAGATGCTCTCCGATATAAAGAGCAGTTTCGATCCCGAGTGATTTATGATGTGCTGCGCATCCTGCACGTTAAATTCCGCCAATACGGGCACAATTACAGCGCCGTAGGTTATCGTGGCCATGTAGACCACGATCCATGAGATACTGTTCTTGCCCATGAGGGCGATTTTGTCGCCCGGCTTAACACCTGATTCCTTAAACATCAGGTGGGTGGCGGCTATGCGGCGGGCGAGGTCAGAGTAAGTCATCGTGTCGCCCGAGCTGTAGTCGGTAATTGCGGGAAGCTCCCAGTTTTTTCTGAACGAGGCGCTATATATCTGAAGGAGATTGTCCGGTTGCATGATTTCGTAAATTTTAGAATTGATGAAATCGCAGTCCCTCTTGAAACGTTGAAACGACTGCAAAGTAAATAAAAATCTATCTTCAAAACAATCAAATCCCCCCGAATGTTTCGGCCGGGCAATCACTTTTAAGCTGAGAGGCATAGATTCATGACGGTCGCCTGCGGCGGTGGATGGTGCGCGGCCGTCAGGGGATGAAAATTACCTTTTCGCTCAGCCGGGCGCTCCTTTGTAGCGCCCCTACAGGGGCGTTGTGGAAATTTAGTGATGTGGAAATGAATAACGAATTGCGCGTTGATGCCACGCTTTAAGCAGAGAGGCATTGTTTCATGACGGTCGCCTGTAGGGGCGCTCCATGGAGCGCCCGGCGGCGGATGGTGCGCGGATGGTGCGCGGATGGTGCGCGGATGGTGCGCGGATGGTGTGCGGCCGTCAGGGGATGAAAATTACCTTTTCGCTCAGCCGGGCGCTCCTGAGGAGCGCCCCTACAAGGTTTGTGGGGAAATTTTTGATGGTTGAAAAAATGCGAAGGGCGCGGCATCACCGCGCCCTTCGGAGATAAATATGAAGTGGAGATTGATTACTTCACAATCACTTTGGCCGTCTTGTTGCCCTGACGGCGGATGTAGAGGCCGGCTGCGGGATTCTCTACGCGCACGCCCTGGAGGTTGAAGTATTCAACGGGAGCGTTTTCGTTGTTGTCAACAACTACATCATCGATACCTGCATCATCACCGAGGACGTCAAACGGCAATTTCACCACCACGTTGCCAAATTTCTCAATCCAGCCGAGGCGCGATGAGTAGAACATTACCGACTCCAAATTAATGTCGGTGTTTTCAGTGGTGGGGTCTTTCGAGAGAGTCGCGTTGGCATAGGTGTGCTTGTCGTCCTGATCGTTGACTACATAGTAAGAATATGTGCCGGCCGGGACATAACCGTTTTCAGTGTTCTGCGGAAATTTCAGGGTTACCGAACCGGCGCGGGCGTCGACGGCCTGAGCCTTTTTATCGGTAGCGTTAATCTCCCAGGGAATTATTTCGCCCGAACCTCCGAAGTTAAGTGTAAATACTATATTGTATTCCTGATTGTAGATCGAATACATAGCGTATTCCACCGGCGCGCTTTCATCGTTTGACGTATAGCGGTCGGCTGTCATGGTGGTGTTGGAGTCGTAGACACTCACGCCGTCGTTGCTATCGCCTATAAACGTGGTGCCGCTCCAGCCTCCGCCGGAAACCTTCGATCCCAAAAACACTCCCTGCGAGGAATATCGGGCCGACATATATCCGGGCAATACGAAGAATTCCACAGCTTTTTCATAAATATTCCATGCTCCCGACGAAGCATAAGGGCCGTAGAGAAGCATGTAATACGTCGTGCCGTCGATCGTGATGAGCTCCTGATTCGGCTCTATCGAGAGCATCGCTATTTCCATATTTTCAGCATACTCTTTAGTCAGCGTGGCTTTCAGATCATTGGTGGGAGCACCGAAGAAATTGGCAAAAAGATTCTTGATCAGCACATTGCCCTCGGCATCGGGAGCTGTTATCTCAAAAGTAGATACATATCCGTCGGCCGGCATGTGGTTTTTGCCTTCGTAATATCCGTGGAAAAGATAAGTGCCGGCTATATCAGGCCATTCCGAAGTCTCGTTTAGAGCCGGAGCATCTACGGGCTTGAGTAACGGTTGCTCTCCGGCGTTCGTGATACGGTCATTGATGTCGCCGAACAGATCGGTCTTGTCAAATTTCGCTGTAAAAGGAGCTTGAGCAAAAGCCCCGAAGGCAACTGCGCAGGAGAGGATAACGGTGTAGAACTTCTTCATGGCTGAAAAGGGATAATTAATGTTTTCTTGGATTCATCTTATCTTTTCACAAAGTTAGGTCAATTTCGCCATATTTCGATGATTATTCAAGTATTTAATACCTTTTAACGACTTTATCGCGCTTTAAGCGGAGAGGCAATGTTTCATAACAGAGCCCGTATGGGGAAACTTTTCGATGGTGGTAAAAAATTCGAAGGGCGCGGTGATGCCGCGCCCTTCGGGGAAAGTATGAAGTGGAGATTGATTACTTCACGAGAACTTTGGTTGACTTGTTGCCCTGACGACGGATGTAGAGACCGGCTGCGGGATTCTCAACGCGCACGCCCTGAAGGTTGAAGTATTCAACGGGAGCGTTTTCGTTGTTGTCAACAACTACATCGGCGATACCTGCATCATCGTTGCCGGTGAATACGGCATCGAAGATGATGTATTCTACCATGAAATATTCCATACCTATGGTTCTACCATTATATTCAGCATATAGAGCAGCCCCAACACCGATATTCTGTAAGTCGGTAACGATTGCCCCTGATTCAAGAGCCTGCTCGTCACCCATCATCATGAATTCATCAGTAAGTACAAACTCTTCGTTCTCTAAATCGATTCCATTAAGAACGAAAGGAAGAGTTTCGGAAGCTGAAATCTGGAAGGGGATATTCTGATTTGTTGCTGTAACAGCCTGAGCTTCCTTATCGATATTGAAAACGATAGGAGTGCCGAATGATCCTCCTTCGCCTACAAACGGATTAAAATCGAGGAAGTTGTCTATAGTAAGAGTGCCGGCTGCGTGATCTACAGTAGCGTAGCTGTAGTAAGGATATGATGCAGGCTGACCATCTTGACCGAGGATGAACTCACCGTTGTCGTCGGTAACCCAAGAGTAGCCAACGCAGTTGATCATATTGAGGTTGCAGTCAAACATCTGGTCGAAAATATTACTTCCATTATAAGTGGGTGCACCAAAGAGAAGAGTTTCATCATAGAAGTTGTCAGCTCCTACAGCGGGCTCCCAATAGAGCATACGCTTTTCGGCGTCAACTTTGAGCACGAGATCTGAGGCAGTCATGGTATCCATGTTTATCACATAGACACAAGTTTCTACAGGACCGGACTGGGTGTTGACGGGGAAAGTCTGTGTGCGAGGAATTGTGATGGTTCCTGCTGCGGGATCGTATACACCGGCGAGTACGTTATCATACCAAAAGTTTTCGATGTATACTGAATTGTCTTCGGCAATCTCAAAGTAGGGAACAGATTCGTTCATCCAATAAGAACTGGGAAGACTGTTGGGATCATTTTTATCATAATCAAAGTTGCGGGCGTAAGCCTTGAAGATATATTCGCCGTTGAGATCTTCGGCGGCAACGGCCTCAGCTTTAGCGGGAGCTTTATAAGCCTGAGCTTTCTTTACAACTTCTACTTTTTCAGTAGAGAATGTCTTAAGGTCATTGAGCTGCTTGGCTTCTAAATTGGCATTCTTGACTTCACTCACGCGAGTGGCTGCCGATACCATCATGGTACCTGCGAGAGCTACGGAAAGAAGGGTGTAGAATTTCTTCATACCTGATTGGAATATTAAGTTATTAATTATTGTTTTCTAAGAATCTTAAAGAATTTCGGGCAAAGTTATAGCAATTTTGCCATACTTCGATAAGAATTTAATGTATTTAACGCTTTTTAACTGCAAAAAGACACTTTTCGCCTTCGCAGCGGGGGCGTATATGGAGCGGGGGTCGCTGACCCCCGCCGCCGCGACAACGGCGGTGAATCGGTGAGAGAAAGGTGTAAACCACCCCGGAGGGGTTGCACAGTGGCGATGCGAAATGTTCAACCCCGTCCGGGGTTGACAGTCAGGCATTATATTTCCCCCGGGTGGCGAGCACCCGGGGTTGAACAGATGACTGCCACTCCGTGGCGTTATTTCACCGCCGCCGCGACAACGGCGGTGAATCGGTGAGAAAAAGGTGTAAACCACCCCGGAGGGGTTGACATCTGACAAACCGCGGGCCCTTGTGGCCCGTGGTAGGCAAAACATGACGATTCAACCCCGGATGGGGTTGAACAATGTGCCCTCTACTGTGTAACCCCTCCAGGGTTGAATCACATTAGTTTGCTTTACCCCGGGTGGCGAGCACCCGGGGTTGAACAGATGACTGCCGCTCCGCGGCGTTTTGATGGTGGTTATCGTTTGTCTTTTAGTATTTTCCCTCTGGATTTGTCAGATATTTCCCCGCCGTAGTCACAGCGGCGGGGGTCAGCGATCCCCGCTCCATATATGAATCACCACCTATTTTGAATTCTCCATTCTCCATTCCCAATTATCTCCATTAGAAAGCGGCAGCGACCCGCTCCTCCGGAGGGGGGCGCGGGTCGCGAGAAGGGGTGTCAGTAAAGATTACTTGCTGAGTTTTTCGATGTAGTCGCGGAGGCCCTGGTTTTCGGGGTCGAGCTCAAGGAAGAGCTGATAGTATTCCACGGCTTTGGGTTTGTCGCCCTGCTGGAGGTAGTAGGAAGCGATGGCGTTGTAGGCCGATTTGTAGGCGTCGGCATACTTGGTCTTAGCTTCGGGATCCTCATTGTAAGAATCGAGCATGGCGGTGTAGGTCTCTACGAGTTCGGGCGAGATTTCAGTGGCGCCGTCGCGTACCATGAGGAGGGTGGCGCGGTTGCGGTAGAGCGGGCCTTTGTTGGCGGCGTTCTCGAGGGCGAGGTCAACGTATTTGATACCGTTGATGGCGCTCTGCTTGCGTTCCTCCGAGCCTTCTTCCTGAGAGAGGGCGAGGTTGCGGTAGCGGTTGGAGAGGATGAAGTAGTCGTTGAGCGAAGCGTCGCCGAGGTCAACGAATTTCTGCATGTATTCGGCTGCTTTCTCGTAGTTTTCAGCGTCGGTATACATCGAAGAGATCTTTGCGAGGTAGTCTTTGTTTTTCTCGGGGTTGATCTCAAATGCGCTTGTGTAGGCTACGATGGCCTCTTCGGGCTTGCCGAGGGCTGCGAGCACGTCACCATAGGTGCCGTAGTCGTTGGTGGTAAAGGTTGCGCCGGTGTGGGCAAAGAGCTTCTGGGCTGCGTCGTAAGCACCGTTGTAGTCTTCGAGGGCAGCCTTGTTGAGCATTACCATGCGCTGCATGTATACGTTGTCGGGGTCTTTGGCAAGCACCTTGTTGGCGATTTCGAGTGATTCGGGATACTTTTTGCCGTAGAAGAGGAGGCCTGAGTAGCGCTGCTCATCCTGCTGGAAGTGGTTGGGGTTGGCCATATATTTGCCATACTGCTCTGCAGCGGGGGTGAACTGGCCGCCGTCGTAGTATTTTTCGGCGAGCTCACGCTGGGCGAGAGCCGAGGTGGGGAGCTTGGCGTTGAGTTCCTTGAGCTTGTCGATCGCAAACTTGGGGTTAACCTTGTTGTAGAGGTTGGCGTATTTCACGTAAGCCTCGGGGTTGATGCGGCCTGCTTCCTCGTCGTAGATCATAGCCTGCTCGTAGTAGCCGGCAGCCTGACCGATATTGGTGCTCTTGGCCATGTCGCCCTGAAGCACGTATACGGCGGCTTCCTTGTTCTTGGAGTCCTTGAGGGCTTTCTGTACGTTGTTATTGATTTCCTTGGCGTAGGCTACGGGGTCGGCGTTGAAATAGGCGCGGGCGATGGCGGTGGACACGCGGGCGTCTTTCTTGCCATATTTGAGGGCGTCCTTGAAGAGGTCTTCAGCTCCGCGCTTGTTGCCGTTGCGCAGTGCGAGCTCGCCGAGTCCTACGTAGTTCATGGGATAGGTGACATCGGCTTCGAGACCCTTGTTGAAGTTATCGGATGCACCGGCGAAGTCATTGTTCTGCACGTCGATGCAGCCGAGGTAGTAATAGGAAACGGCCTTGTTGGTGGCGGGATCGTTGAGCGTGTTGTCGAGGATGATCTTGGCCTGCTCGAAACGGTCGGCGTTATAGTAGTCGACGCCGTCCTGATAGCCACCCTGCGCTGCGGCCGAGATGGCGACGCCACCCAGCACGAAGGAAAGGAAATGTTTCAGTTTCATTGCTTGGAATGTTTTTTCTATTGTAATGGTTGTTTAGATTATAATCAGAGTATATTTTTTAGGCAAACGTGCCCGGGGCGGTGTTTATTGCCACCCCGGGTGAATATAAGTCACGGGTAAGAGTTATGCTGCATATAAGCGTGTCACTCCACTTCCACCATCCTCGGGCGCACTGTGGCGGGGAGGATACCTGTCATCTGAATGATTTTCTGTCCCTGGAATCCGGTGACGAAGCTGAAGAATCGGTGGGCTGTGGTGCCTCCGGTGCCGGTGGTGATCATGTAGACCGAGCGGTGGAGGGGATATGAGCCGTCAAATATGTTGGCCTGATAGGGGCGGTAGGCGGTCACTTCGCCGTTGCCGCGTATCTTGAGCACCTTCACGTCGGCGCTGAAGTCGAGGCGGGTGGTGTCGGATGCCTGCGATGCCTCCACGAGTTCTTCGATCGAGGCGTTGCGGGCGCGCATGTCGCTGGTGATCCAGCTTACACCTATTATACCTATGGCATTTTTGTTTTTGGCCACGGTGTTGAATACCTCGGAGTTGCTTTTCTGGGCGAAGACGTTGGGGCCGAATGGCTGACCGTTCATCACCGAGTCGCGCATATAGTTGACTACCGACGAGCCCTGATGGTCAAATATCACGTTGATATCGCCGAGCTTGGTGGGCTCGATCTGATCCCAGCGGGTGTATTTACCCGAGAGAATTTCGGCAAGCTCCTCCTTGGAGAGGATTTCCACGGGGTTCTCGGGGTTGACAATCACGGCAACGGCGTCGACGGCAATCTTTTTCTGATATACCGTGTTGCGGTGGCTGCGCAGATAATCAAGCTCCTGCTGGGTGAGCATGCGGGTGATCACGGCGGTGCGTATGCCGGTCATGGCCATGAGGGAGTCGACGGCTGAATTTTCATCCACGTAGTAGGCTATCACGTCCTCCTTAGGGTAGATATATTCATACACGTCGATCTCCTGCTGGAGAATGTTTTCAAAAGATGCGTCGCAGGCTATCTTGGCGATAGGCTGGGGCTTCTTGTCGCCATACTTGGCGCAACCGGTGGCGAGCAGCGCTACTGCGGCAGCCGCTGCTAGCGAGATTGTGGTAAGGAGATGTCTCATAGGAAGTATCAGTATTGGTCGTCGCCGGTTTTAACATCCATGCCTGAGAACTGGCGATAAGCTCTCCAGATGCCATATGCTACAAACAGACCGCCGCCTGCCCAGCGCATCCATGTCCAGCTGCCGTAGAGGGGATCGAAGAAACCGCAGAAGAAGAGGACGCCCATAGCGAGATAGACGACTATCATGATGATACCGAAGATGTAGTTCATTGTACGGGGTGTACCGGTGGATTTGGGATCTGATGCCATAATTGTAGATTTTTTTAGTTGAAATCGTTGTATTAGTTATTAAGGTAACAATTATGAGGGCAAGATTGTTGCGTTAACAACCGCATCAAAATTAATTAAAATTCCCGAAAAACCACGGATATTAAATAATGTTAACATTGAGCCGATTTCTGCTTTTTCCTTGAGCACCCTGAGACTCGGGCCGCAGGGTGCTCGGGTAGAGGGGTCGTAGACCGGGGACATGCCATAAAACAAAAAAATTATCCGTCATCGCGACGAATAATCTTCTTACCTTAAATCTAATACCATGAAAAACTTGTGCAAATGTAACCATTAATTCCGAAAATGCTATACAATTTGCAAGAAAAATGGC
>JAIDSW010000250.1 GCA_029061025.1 Duncaniella sp. | reverse complement strand
CTCATAAATCGGGGGGAGCGGATAGCCGGGACGGGGATAGATTATCACGCCGTAATCGTCGATAATCTTCTGATATTCCTTCCAGTGATTGAAGTTTTTCCAGTTGTCGCTCCCGATTATCAGCTTGAAGCGACGGCGCGGATAGCGGCGCGACAGCAGGCGCAGGGTATCGATGGTATAGCTCGGTTTGGGCATCGACAGCTCTATATCACACACCTCCACTCCCTTGAGCGGCTTCACGGCTATGTCGAGCATCTGGAGCCGCTTGATGTCGGGCAACAGCGAAGCCGGATTTTCCTTAAGCGGATTAAGGGGCGAGAGCAGCATCCACACCTCATCGAGGTCAGTAAACTGCTGCATATAACTTGCTATCATAGCGTGGCCCATGTGTACGGGGTTAAACGAGCCGCCGAGCAGGCCTATCACCGGATTTTCGCGTGACATCTTTCTTTATTAATGATTAATGATTAACGATTTATGATTAATGATTAATGATTAACGATTTATGATTAATGATTAATGATCAGAGGTTTAAACAACGAAACTTGACAAAAAATAATCATTAATCATTAATCTTTAATCATTAATCTTTAATGATGGCAGCCACTTCGGCCACGGCGCGGGTGAGGTCATCGTTGACCACCTGACGGTCAAACTGCGGAGCGAAGTCCATCTCCCACTGAGCCTTGGCCAGACGCTTTTCGATCCATTCCTGCTCCTCGGTGCCGCGACCTTCCAGACGGCGGCGGAGCTCGTCGATGCCGGGTGGCATGATGAAGATGCTCAGAGCGCGATCGCCGTAGAGCCGCTTCACGTTGAGCGCACCTTTCACGTCGATGTCGAGCACGCAGTTGTGACCCGACGCGAGGATGCGGTCGATCTCACTGCGGAGCGTGCCGTAGAAACGTCCGGGATATACCTCCTCATATTCCACGAAATCGCCGGCCGCAATACGAGCCTCGAAGTCGGGAGTCGAAAGGAAATAATAATGCACGCCGTCGGTCTCGCCGTCGCGGGGCGGACGATTGGTGGCCGAGACGGAAAATTGCATGTCGATATCGCCTCTTTCGCGCAAGGCATTGATTATGGTAGACTTCCCGCTGCCCGAGGGAGCCGAGAAAATTATGATGCGTCCTTCAGTCATGATCACATCGCGTTAAGAACCTGCTCCTTGATCTGCTCCAGCTCATCCTTCATATCCACCACGATTTTCTGCATCATGGCATGATTGCTCTTTGAGCCGAGCGTATTGATCTCGCGTCCCATCTCCTGAGCTATGAAGCCGAGCTTCTTGCCCTGACCGGCGGGGCCTTCGAGAGTCTCGATGAAATATTTCAGGTGCTGAGCCAGACGCTGCTTCTCCTCATTGACATCAAGTTTCTCGATGTAATATATCAGCTCCTGCTCAAGGCGCGAGCGGTCGTAGTCGACGCTCACCACCTTCTCGAGCGCGTCAGTGATGCGGGCGCGCACCTTGGCCACACGCTCCTCCTCGTAGGGAGTGATCTCGTCGAGCAGAGCGGCTATACGGCCTATCCTCACCTTGAAAAATTCCTCAAGTTTCTCACCTTCGGCACGGCGGTGGTGCATGAGGCCCTCCACAGCGCTGCACACGGCTGAAATCACGGCTGCCTTCTCATCTTCATCGGCCTCGGTAGCCGAATCTGACTTCATCGAGTCAGGGAAACGCAGAAGCGTGGCATACCAGTCGGTAGGCGCACCTATGCCCAGCTGCTCACCCATGGAATCGATCTGCTTCTTATAAGCCTCAATGACAGGAAGATTCAGCTTCATCACAGCCTCGGCCGAGACGCTTTCGATAGTCACCGTAAGGTCGACCTTGCCGCGCTCAAGGCGTCGCGCCACGAGATTGCGCACCTCAAGATCGATTTCGCGAAGCGATGAAGGAATGCGGGTGGCCACATCCATCTGCTTGCTGTTGAGCGACTTGATTTCTACGGTAATCTTCTTGTTCGGGATCTCGACTATTGCCCGCCCGAATCCGGTCATTGAATATAGCATCGTGTGAGAATTTATTTCTTTGTTGCAAAGTTAGCTAAAACGCGGTTAAATGCGTAACTTTGCATCACATTTTTTTACACTATGCCCGTAATACTTAATATCGAGACCTCCACTTCCGTGTGCTCGGCGGCCCTCACCGCCGAGGGAATGGTGCTCGCCCACCGCGAGAATTCCGACGGCCGCAACCATGCCGCCCTGCTCAGCGACTATATCAAATACTGTATCGACTTCGCCCGCGACAAAGAGATGAATCTCGAAGCCGTGGCCGTCAGCATGGGTCCCGGCAGCTATACCGGGCTGCGCATAGGGCTCTCCGAAGCCAAGGGTCTGGCCTATGCCCTCGGCATTCCCCTCATAGGCATCAACACCCTCGAACTGCTTGCCACCGAAGCGATGTGGGAATACGCCGACCTGCAGGGCGACGAGCTTTTCGCACCCATGATCGACGCCCGCCGCATGGAGGTCTACACTGCTGTCTACGACATGGCGCTGCAGCCCGTAATGCCACAGCAACCGCTCATACTCGACGCCGACTCCTACCGCGACGAGCTTGCCGGCCACCGTGTGATATTCTGCGGCGACGGCTCCACCAAGGCACGCGACGTAATCACCTCGCCCAATGCCATTTTCCTCCCCGACATCGTGCCTCTGGCATCGGGCATGACCGCCCTTGCCGAGCGCGCCTATCTTCATCGTCAATTCATCGATATCGCCTACTCCACCCCCAATTATATCAAGGAATTTCAGGCCACACGGCCGCGCAATCCCCTCGCGCAGTGCTGACACTGTAAAAATCCCTGAAAATTCCTCGGTGGAATGTTTGATTATTCGACAATATTCCACTAAATTTGCGGTGTAATTGCTTAATATCCGAAAACATTCATTATTTAACATTAACCATAAAATCTTTTTATGAAAAAACTTTTACTCTCGCTTGCGATGGTGCTCGGCTTCGTGGCCGTTAATGCCGCCACCGTGACAATCGACCCCGAAAACTGGGCAGGTAAGTGGACAGGCGACGGCAATGCCTGGACAGCCACCATCGACGGCTATACCTTCAAGATGGACAAGGCCGGCTCAAGCACTGAACTCGTTGCGCCCGACCAGTACTCCATCCGCGTATATCAGGGTGCATCGCTCACCATCACCGCTCCCTCAGGTGCTGTGATGAAAAACATCACTTTCACCGTTGCTCAGAACTCTAAGGGAACTGAAAACAGCCACGTAACTTATTCTACCGGCTGGACTCTCACCGGCACCGTTACCAGCACCGCCGGCTCTACTTTCGGCGCTACCTCCGAAGGTCTCAACACTTTCACCATGACCACCGGCAAGCAGATCCGCATCGCCAAGATCGAAATCTCCGACGCTGAAGGCGGTGAGACTCCCGTTGATCCCGGCCCCCGCCACCC
>JAIDSW010000025.1 GCA_029061025.1 Duncaniella sp. | reverse complement strand
CCGCGGGCTTACACCCGCGGTTACTGACAACGTCGCCGCTTCGCGGCTATTATCTTGGACGGTCTTTTCGCCGTAGTCGCGCACCATCAGGCGTCAGAAGCTCCGTGGAGCGCCCGGCAGAGCAAAAAGGTAACTTCCCCGCAGTAATCCCGTATTCATCGCCGTAGTCGCACACCATCCGCCGCCGGGCGCTCCGGGGAGCGTCCCAGCAGGGCAATGCGTTGAAGGAGTGAAGATTATCTATACGCAATCGGTCCCGGGGCGGGAGGCTCCGGGACCGACGTATATACGAGGGGTGTTGACGTTATCAGCAGGTCTTTTCGTCGAGGTAGGGGTTGAGCTTGCTCCACTCCGATACGGGAGGCATCACGCCCATGGCGATAACCTCGTCGCGGAGGGCGCAGAGGTGCTTGTAGCTCTCGTCGAGTTCCTTCATTTCCTCGGGAGTACCGGTGAGGGGTTTGGCAACGACGCCGTCCTTGGAAATGGTGGTCTCGGTGGCCATCATGATGTGGGAGTAGCGGTCGTTGTTGACATATGTACCGGCGGGCCAGCGGAAGGGCTTGCCACCCATGGCAGCTGCGATCATCTCGATAGAAACGTAAGAGGGGCTCTGGAACGATGAGCGGCCGCGGAGGTCGATGATGTTCTTACCGCCCTGGATCACGCGGGTCTTGAGAGCGTTCCAGTCCTCGGTGGGAAGAGCCTCGGTACCGATGATTTCGCTCAGGGGCTTGCCGTCGACGATAGTGGTGGAGGCAAATACCGCCATCTGTTCGCCGTGACCGCCGTAGGTGCGGGAGTTGACGATCTTGTCGGGAGAAATCTTGAAATATTTGGCGAGCTCGCTGCGCAGACGGGTGGAGTCGAGAGCGGCGAGAGTGGTCACGCATGAGGGTTTCACGCCGGCATAGAGCAGGGTGATGAGGCCGGTGATGTCGGCAGGGTTGAAGATGATGGTGATGTGCTTCACATCGGGGCAGTACTGACGCACGTTTTTACCGAATTCCTCGGCGATAGCGGCGTTGCCCTTGAGAAGATCTTCGCGGGTCATGCCTGCCTTGCGGGCTGCACCACCCGAGTTGACGATATACTTGGCGCCGGTGAGAGCCTCCTTGATATCGGAGGTGAAGGTGATGTTGACATCTTCAAATCCGCAGTGATAAAGCTCTTCAGCTACGCCTTCGAGACCCGGTGCGTAGGGGTCATACAAGCAGATGTTGGGGGTGAGACCCATCATGATGGCGGTCTGCGCCATGTTCGAACCGATCATGCCGGCTGCTCCGACAATCACAAGCTTTTCGTCTGTTAAAAATTTCATATATTGTAGTGTTTTGGAAATTCGACCTAAAATTACAACTATTTCCGCAATCTAAGGTTCATTTGCGCAGACTTTTTTAACGATTTAACGAAAAATTTC
>JAIDSW010000249.1 GCA_029061025.1 Duncaniella sp. | reverse complement strand
CGGCACGTACGGTGGTGTGAGAGGAAAGGAAACGAAAGTAGGTCAGAAAACTTTCGTTTCCCGACCTACTCGATTTTTTGTTGGCGGTAGGAGAACTCTTTTTTTGGTGGCGTTTTTTTCGTACTTGGGTGTAAGTGGGAGTCGTGGCGAGGAGTGGTGGAGGAAGGCTTCGGATAGCTTGACTTACCCGGGGTGAGGGCGCTATCCAGCGGTATCGCATGGAATAAGCGGATAGGATGCGGTTGTGTTAAATTAAAGAATTGAAAATTTGCTTAAAAATCCAACTTTTTCCTTAACTTTGTGAACTGATCACATGCCTGCTTCAGGGCGTGGGGTCGCGCACACGTTTCAGAATGTCTGATACCGGGACAGAAAACACGATAGTTGCGGCGGTGCCTGCGGGCGTCGACGACGCCGTAGGCGTAGCCGAAGGCAGCTGGTATGTGGCTGTGGTCAATGCCCGACATGAGAAAAAAGTGGCCGAGAGCCTTGCAGCGCACGGCGTGGAGAGCTACGTGGCCACGCAAAGGGAATTGCGCGTGTGGGCCAACGGACGGCGACGGGCCGTGGATCGCGTGGTGATTCCGGCTGTGGTGTTTGTGAAGTGCTCGGAGGAGCGGAGGCGGGAGATAGTGGCTTTGCCCGGAATTTCACGCTTTATGGTCAATAGGTCGACCGGACGCAATGCCGGAAACCGGCCGGTGGCCACGATACCCGAGCGACAGATGCAGACGCTGAAATTCATGCTCGGCCAATCGGAAATCCCCGTGGACTTTACGCCAGCCGTGTTCAGGCTTCACGATACGGTGAGGGTGATACGCGGACACCTCAAAGGGCTCGAGGGCACCATCGTGGTCAATCCCGACGGGTCTCACTCCCTGGCCGTAAGCCTCGACCTCCTCGGCGGTGCCACCGTCAAAATCGACCCCCGCGACGTGGAGCGCCTGTCGGAACCGGTAGGGACTGATGTTCAGGCAAATTTGATTAATAGATGAAAATTCAGAAAAATTCGACGAGGCTGATTGTAAATACAGGCGCGCAATATGCCCGCACGTTGATCAATCTTGTCCTGTCGCTTTACAGCACGAGGTTGATCCTTGCAGCCCTCGGCCTTGCTGACTACGGTATATTCACACTGATAGCAGGCGTGGTGTCGATGCTCGCGTTTATGACCAATGCCATGGTGACCACGACGCAGCGCTTCATGTCATATCACCAGGCGAAAAGTGATCTGGAGACACAGCAGACCATTTTCAGCAACAGTGTGATTATGCATGTAGCCGTGAGTGGCGTCGTGCTGATCTTGCTTGAGATAGCGGGAATCTTTCTCTTCGACGGATTTCTGAATATCGCTCCCGAGCGCATTTATGCCGCCAAAATCGTGTATCAATGCACGATAGCCATGATATTGCTTTCGTTTGTCACCGCTCCCTATAAGGCGCTGATTATATCGCATGAAAATATTGTATATACATCGATAGTGGATGTGTGTGACGGTGTGCTGAAAGTGGGTATTGCTGTCATGCTTACTTATTGGGGGGCTGACAAGCTTATCACCTACGGATATCTGATGCTGGCGATTTATGTGATGAATTTCCTGGCATTCTCAATCTATGATTTCCGAAACTACAAGGAGTGCATATGGCCGCGAATCAGCCTTTTCAACAAGGAGTATCTGAAGTCGATGTCGTCGTTTATCGGCTGGCAGCTTTACAGCACCGGTTGTGTGATAGGTCGCACGCAGGGAACCGCAGTAATTATCAATAAATTTTTCGGAACTGCGGTAAATGCCGCTTTCGGTATAGCATTGCAGCTGAGCGGAGCGGTGAGTTTCGTTTCTTCGGCGCTCATGCTTGCCATCAATCCCCAGATAGTCAAGGCTGAAGGCGGAGGCGACAGAGCAAAAATGTTCAGACTTGCTGAGGTGGCATCGAAATTCAGTTATCTGTTGCTTGCCATGATAGTGATACCGCTGATATTCGTTTTGCCAGAGGTGCTGAAATTATGGCTTGGCGAACTGCCGCAGTACGCAGTGTTATTCTGCATGGTGATATTGATTACCGGACTGGTGGACATGATCACAACAGGATTAATTACCTCCAATCAAGCTATAGGTAATATTGGCGCCTATTCATTGACGGTTAATACCATAAAAATTTTGACGCTGCCTGTGCTATGGCTATTGCTCAAATTCGGAGTGCAAATCAATGTGGCAATTTGGTGTTATGCTGTGATTGAACTTGTGTGTGCGCTGGCAAGACTGCCTTTTTTAAAACGGACAGGTGGGCTGAATATTTCGGTGTATGCTCACAACGTATTTTTGAAAATTATTGCGCCTACGGTATTTCTTACTGCCGCATGCTATATGCTGATGAGAATTGACGTGAATCTGATATATTACGTTATCTCGCTGATACCCGTAGTTGCCGCTTATTGTTGGATAATTTACAAGTATAGCTTGGCTGAAAGCGAACGAGGGATTATCGACGATATCATAAAATCCATTAGGTCAAGAGTAAAATTATGAAGATAGCGTTTGTGGGTGATTGTGTTATCAATTCCCCCGAAAGTCATAAAATCGGAAACAGATTAAGACAAATATTGTCAACATGCGATCTGAAGGCTTTAAATTTTGAAGCCCCGGTGATGTATGAAGGTGCTAAAGGTATCGAAAAGTCCGGGCCCGTGATAAGTCAATCCGAACAAACACCTGCATGGCTTGAGCATGAAGGCTTTAACGTAATAAGTTTCGCCAATAACCACATGCTTGATCTTCATGAAGAAGGGTTGGTAAAGAGTACGCAGCGGTTTAAAAACAGTATAATTGTAGGTGCAGGTACATATCAAAATGCTCATGAAGCAAAGGGTGTCAAGGTAAATGGTGAAAACGTAGGCTTTATTGGTGTTACACATAAGGAATTCGGATGTGTCGATTCGACTGATCAGACCGCATTAGGCACTGCTGATATAAGCTCACCCAAAACCTTTACAGCATTAGCTGACTCCATCGGTAAATACGATAAAGTGTATGTAATAGCCCATGCAGGAGTGGAATATTTAGACTATCCATTGCCGCAGTGGCGGGAAATGTACAAGGCGTTAATTGATATGGGAGCAGCCGGAGTAATAGGATCACATCCACATGTGCCTCAGGGGTATGAAATATATAAAGGCAAGCCCATATTCTACAGTTTAGGAAATTTTGCATTTGAGACATCTAAAGGCTCTGATGTACCTCATCTTTGGAATTCATCTCTGTTGGTAACTGTGGATACATCAAATGATGAAATAATGTGGTATCCTTTACATTATGATTTAGACAGCCACATCATAGACATAGATGATAATGTAGAATCAAAATCACGTATAGATGCTTTGTCGAAGACTTTAACCGATGATAAACTTTATCTTGAATCGATGGAAAAAATATACACTGATTTGCAAACTACATATAAGAATATGGCAGTTAGCGGAGGCCTCAGACGACAAAGAATAATTACTATAATTAAAAATATCATCAAGCCACTGCTGATGAGAAAACGAGTTAAGCCAAATTATTCGCAGGCTTTAAATCTCTTCCAGTGCGAAAGTCATAGGTGGGTAATGGAAAGGCTCTTGAAAACAAAAAAAATATAATAGATGTCTTAACTGTAATCGAGATATTAAGATTCATTGATTAAATGGTTGAGTTTAAAAATTTGAGCTTATGAATATTTCGTCAGATGCAATATATTGGATATTTTCGACGCTTCCACAGGTGTTGGCGGCGCTTGCGGGTTTGGTCATGACCGGATTGACGGTGTATGATCAGAATCTGAGCCGCAGAATAGACGAAGACCCATCGCGGGAAGATATATTGCAGCCGATTGTGGATGGCACATTCCGCAGAGGGCGCAAGTTTTTTGTTTTCTCCATTGTATGTATACTACTCGACGTAGGTGTGCTGGCCTATGCTGAGAAGATTTCTAAAGGAATCGCAGAGGTATCAGTATTAGGTAATGGGGAGAGCATTGTGTGGTTAAGCGTATTTCTTTTACTTCTGGTAGGAAATTGCTATACGCTCTGGCTGCTTATGCCGATACTTAATGTGGCGCTTAGCAAGAAGGATAGAAGTAAAATCATAGCCAAGGAGACCGACGAGACCAAGAAAGCTCTTGATGCGGAGGAGCAATCGCCGGATAGTAAAAACGGAGTGAAAACACCTGATGAGTCTGATAAAGACGGCGATGATACTCTGTCGCCTATGATTTTTATAGAATACTTCCGCAGGCTGGAGAATGCAGTGAAAGCATATTTTCCCGAGGTAGAAGGTTTTACACTCGGTAGGCGTGCAAGTATGGCTTTTATGGTAGGTCAGCTCTGCAAGGATAATATTATCCCGCGGGATTATGAAAACGAACTGAAGAATATCATTAAGCTCAGGAATCTGTATATCCACGGCGCTGAGATAGGGTATGTGAGTAAAAAGGTTATAGACCGCCTGAAGGAGGTCACCGACCTACTGACACGAAATCTGCCGGGAAATTATATGAAGATACTCGGGCCTAAAGCCGAAGAATGGAGAAAGTGGATAAATGAATATGCAAGCGACAATAAGGATAAAGACAATCTCATTGAAACCGTGACTACGAATGCGAGCCATGGCAAGTACCACATATTGATAAACGGGTATCATGTGACTGTCAAGCCTAAACTGCCTGATGGTGCATACGGAGAGAGATTAACGGTATCACATAATGACGTGCAGGAATTTATCCGTTATCTCGATATGCTTAGAAATGAATAAAAGAAATCAAAAATCAAGAATATAAACTAATTCCTGAAACTTACTTATGTCATCTTCAATATCGAAAATATTACGCTATATCACTCATCCCGGACAGATAGTTGACCGCTACAGGTTGAAGAAAGCTTACAAAAACGGTGATTTTAAGACTGTTGCCGGCATACATTACAAGCGACAGTTCGGCCGTGAAATAAACTGGGAGTCGCCCGAGGATATCAACCAGTGGATCAACTGGCTGGAATTCAACACCGATACAACCGATTGGAGCATACTTGCCGACAAATACCGCATGCGCGAATTTGTGACCGATCGCGGTTGTGGAGATCATCTGGTAAAGCTGCTGGCGGTGTGGGATAAGCCCGAGGAAATATCATTTGAAGAGCTGCCCGACAGGTTTGTGCTTAAAGCCAATAACGGTTGCGGCGATGTGCTGATAGTCAAGGATAAGTCGCAGGCCGATGTCGAGGAGGTAAAGACGTATTTCAAGAATATATTTTCAAAAGAGTTCGGAAAATTCTCCGCCGAGCCCCATTACCTGCGCATCTCCCCTGTGATAATAGCCGAGGAAATGCTTGACCCCTCAAAACAGGAAGGAGAGTCGAGCTCGCTGATTGACTATAAATTCTGGTGTTTCAACGGAAAGCCGGTAATATGCTTCGCTTGCAGTAACCGCACCAAGCAATATTTTACCACCGATGTTTATTCGGCGACTGACTGGAAGCGGGTGGATGAAGAATATGGGGTGCATGATGCCCATCATTTGAAAGCCACCAAGGCTATGTCTAAGCCATCGCAACTTGAAAAGATGCTTGAGATAGCATCGACTCTTTCAAAGGGTTATCCCCAGATGAGAGTGGATTTCTATCAGGTCGACGGAAAGGTGTATGTGGGTGAGATGACGATGACCTCGGCCTGCGGCAGAATGGATTATTTTACACCCGAGTGCCTGACTATGATGGGCCGCCACTGCAAGAAAGCGGTGGAAGAACTGAAAATGCGCTGACTATGGCCGAGCGGGATACCTATATCGATTTTCTCAGAGCCATCGGCCTGATACTGCTTATCGGTGTGCACGTGAATGCGCCGGAGTGGTATGTGCCTATGCGGAGTTTTGACGTGCCGCTGATGGTATTTGTATCATGCCTGTGTTATAAGCCACTGAGGGGGGGCTATTTAGCTTATGGCTGGAAGCGATTTAAACGAATTTATTATCCGGTGGCGACATTCCTGGTGATATTTTTCGTGATGAGCTGGCTCTACTGCCATCTGCTCGGGAAGCCTCAACTCAAGCTCACCACGGTGGCGGGATCATTTCTGCTGCTTAACTGGCCGAGTATAGGCTATGTGTGGATAATGCGCGTTTTCCTCATGATGGCGCTGCTTGTGCCGCTTCTTTACAGTTGCGTAAAGAATGCCGGCGGGGTAGCGACGAGCATTGCGGTGCTGGGTATTATCGTGGTTCAACACTTTATGGTGGAAGCTGTAGCGGGAATCGATAACAAGATAGTGAGATATGCCGTGGATGAGACGGTGCTGTATGCTTTCGGTTACAGTTCGGTAGCGGTATTGGGCTTGAAAATCAGAGATTTCAGTGCCCGTGGCCTTTATGCGTTTCTCGTGATCACGGGTTGCTTGATATTGGTCTTTATCAGCCGGCAAGGCTGGATATTTGACCCGCAGGAGTATAAGTATCCGCCACAATCGCTTTATCTGCTTTACGGAGTGTTCGGAAGCGGACTGATGTGGAGCCTCCGACCGTTGCTGGCAAGATACACCAAAGGGAAAGTATTCACTTATCTTAGCGAGCAATCGATGTGGCTCTATCTGTGGCACATCATACCGGTGTTTGCGCTTGCACCTATAATGAACAAGCCCGATATGTGGGCGGGAAGATATGCAATAGTGCTCGTGAGTGCCGTCATGCTCAATATGGCCTATCAGCATGTGAAGAATGCAGGCCGCAGGATGCTTGCCCGATAAATACGGAAATAATTGACTGACCTAATGAGGTATTCGCTAATCATCCCTCACTTCAATCTGCCCGATAAGCTGCGCCGGCTTCTCGCCACGGTACCGGTGAGAGAAGATCTGGAGGTGCTGGTGGTGGATGACTGTTCGACAAAATACAGAGCAGAACTCGAGGCGCTGAAAGCTGAATTCCCTCATGTAAGATTTCTTTCGACCGAGGAGAACGGCGGCGGAGGTAAGGCACGAAATACGGGCCTGCGGCAAGCCACGGGCGATTATCTGATATTTGCCGATGCCGATGATTTCTTTTTGCCGACATTCTCAGCGCTGCTTGACAAGTATGCCCATAAGGAATATGATATGACGATATTTGATGCGATTTCGCTTGATGAAGATACGTTAAGTCTGTCGCATCGCAACGAGCATCTGTCGTCGCAGATAGCAAGATATAGGGCATCAGCCGCGAAAAGCAACGTATATTTCCGCTATTATTTCGGCGAGCCCTGGTGTAGGATCATCAGCAGGCGCCTTATCGAGAAGCATTCCATAAGGTTTGATGAAATCCGAATCCATAACGACACTAAATTCGCATATCTCACGGGGCATTACGCCGAAAAGATCTATGTGGATCCCATGGTGGCATATTGTATTATCGACCGCCCGTGTTCGGTATCGAAATGCAGTAGCGACGATAAGATAAAGCTGCGTATAGAAGTTTTTGCCCGAAAAAGCAGATTTCTGCAAGATCATGGAGTCAAAGAATTTGACCCTATGATATTCCCGCCTTTTGTAGATGCAATTAAATCTCATGATTTCAAAAGATTAAAGGAGTACATTCAGGTGGCGGAGCGGTCAGGCCTGACAAGAACCGGGTTCATGAAGGAGGCGGCGAAATATAAATTGAAGAGAATAGCAGGCAAGTCATGAGCATATATTCAAGAATCAAGTTTGAGACAGGGCGCCTCTCGGGCATGATCTATAACCTGATTTACCGAAGGCGCGGGTGCAGCATTAACGGAGTGCTGATCAACTGCCATATCGATATCGAGGGAGAAGGCAACAGGATAATCATAGAGAAAGGCGTGGTGCTTCGCAACGTCAGTATCTCTATCAAAGGGACCGATAATGTACTGACCATTAAGTCAGGATCGGAAATATCAGAGTCAGGCCGAGTAAGAATGGAAGACACCGGAGGCGAGATAGTGATAGGAAAAAACTTGCGTGCATCGGATATGTTTCTTACCACGGCCGATGATCACAGCCGTATAGAGATAGGCGACGATTGCCTTGTGAGTGCAAAAGTAATCGTGAGGACATCTGACAGCCACTCGATAATTGACGATACCACAGGCGAGCGCATCAATCCGCCCAAGGATGTAAGAATAGGCAACCGCGTGTGGATAGGCTATGGTGTAACTATAATGAAAGGCACTGTGATAGGTGATGATTCGGTAATTGGGACCAACGCATTGGTGGCCGGTATAAACGTGCCACCGCATTCATTGGTGGCTGGAATGCCGGCAAGAGTAATTAAGAATAATATTTCATGGAACGCGCAAAGATTAAAGACATGAAATACGACTACCTTATAGTAGGCTCCGGCCTCTTTGGCGCGACATTCGCGCATCTTGCCAATAAGCAGGGCAAGCGTTGCCTGGTGATTGACAAGCGCCCGCATGCCGGCGGCAATATCTATTGCGAGGAAATCGACGGTATAAACGTGCATAAGTATGGTGCTCACATTTTCCACACCTCTGATAAGAAAGTGTGGGATTTCGTGAACGGGATTGTGCCGTTCAACCGATATACCAACTGCCCTGTTGCGCAGGCGCCCGACGGGAAGCTGTATAATCTGCCGTTCAATATGAACACATTTTATCAGATGTGGGGCGTGAAAACTCCCGCCGAGGCTCAGGCAAAACTCGACGAGCAGCGCCGCGAGGCCGTGGAGCGCATGAAGGCCGACGGCGTGACCGAGCCGCGCAATCTTGAGGAGCAGGCGCTGCCGCTTATAGGCCGCGACATTTACGAGCAACTTATCAAGGGGTATACCGAGAAGCAGTGGGGGCGGAAGTGCACCGAGCTGCCTTCGTTTATCATCCGCCGGCTGCCGGTGCGTCTGACGTTTGACAACAATTATTTCAACGACCTGTATCAGGGTATTCCCGTGGGCGGTTACAACCGCCTGATCGACGGCTTGCTCGAGGGCGTGGATGTGAAGCTAAACGCCGATTTCTTCGCTGACCGCGAAAAGTGGGAAGGCTTGGCGGAGAAGATAGTGTTTACCGGAAAGATCGACGAGTATTATGGCTATCGCTTCGGCAAACTTGAATATCGCACCGTGCGTTTCGAGACCGAGGCTCTCGACTGTCCCAACTATCAGGGCAATGCGGTGGTGAATTATACTTCGGCCGACGTGCCTTATACCCGAGTGATAGAGCACAAGCATTTCGAGGCGTTTGGCGACGCGGTGTATAAGAATCCCCGCACGGTGATCTCGCGCGAGTATTCCACGGAGTGGCTCGACGGCATGGAGCCGTTTTATCCGGTCAACGATGCGAGAAATCAGGCGGTGTATGAGAAGTACAAGGCGCTTGCCGATAAGGAAGAGAATGTGATATTCGGCGGACGCCTGGCCGAGTATAAGTATTACGACATGGCTCCGATAGTGGCGCAGGTGTTGAAAATGTTTTGAATATAAGTACAAGGACTGATGAATATATTATTTTTCACAAATATCAAGATGGAACCGCAGCTCTCCACCGGTGAAGGAGTGCATAAGAAGATATATTCGCAGATTGAATCCATGCGCAAGCGTGGTCACGAAGTATATATCTGCCACAAGACCGATGACGGTAATTTTCAGATAACAGATGGAAACAACGTCACTGCCATATCTCCCGGAGAGGGTCTGAAGCAGTATGACGAAATCATAGAATTTGTGAAGCGGAAACCGATAAATTTCTGCTATATACGCAATATCGGTTCATTAAAGCAGATTTATCTGGCAAAGAGCCTTAGAAAAAACGGTACAAAGGTATTTCTCGAGATTCCCACCTATCCGTTTCTCAAGGAAACGATAAAGATGTATAGCCCTGTAAAGGCTTGCTTGAGCAGAATTAAATATCTCATCAACTATAATATACTCGGGCTGTATCTTGACAGAATCGTCACGTTCTCCGACGACAAAAAGATATGGGGTGTAAAGACCGTGAATATCTCCAATGGTGTCAATCCTCAGGCTATCAAATTAGCGAATCCCACGGAATCTGATATATTCAGAATCACTGCAGTGGCTGCTCTGGCATTCTGGCACGGGTATGACAGGCTCATAGAGGGCGTGAAACTCTATAAGGAAAAAGGCCTGATGTCGCAGAAACCTGTACACGTGAAAATAGTAGGCGGCAAGGTTACGAATCCCGAGTATATCAGGCTGAGAAAAATGATAGATGACTATGGCCTGAGCGAAGAAATCGAGATGACAGGTGAAATGTATGGCGCGGCTCTTGACGGAGTATTTGATAACACGGATGTGTGCATAGGCAGCCTCGGAAGACACCGCACCGGCAACACCAATATGAAGTCACTGAAAAATGTGGAATATGCGCATCGCGGACTTCCGTTCTGCTACTCGGAGAGCAACAGTGATTTCGATAATTCGCCCTACACATATAAAGTCCCGGCCGATGACAGCCCTATAGATATTGAGGGACTGATAAGGTTCACTGACAGCTGCAAACTTTCTCCCCGTGAGATACGCGAGTCGCTGCCTGACTTCAGCTGGGACGCACAGATGGGTAAGGTGTTGGATGAAGTAGAAAACTGTTGATATATTGCATATGAGTCAGCCTAAAGTAAGTGTGATAGTTCCGGTATATAAGGTAGAACAGTATATCGAGGAGTGTGCGCGCAGTTTGTTTGAACAGACGCTTGATGATATAGAGTACATATTTGTGGATGACTGCTCGCCCGATAAAAGTATCGATGTGCTTACCGATGTACTTAATGATTATCCGCATAGGGCAGGGCAGGTTAAGATACTGCGCCACACGGAGAATGGCGGTGTAAGTCGCTCGCGACAGGATGGAGCAGATGCTTCCACGGGAAAATACGTGATACATTGTGATCCCGATGATTGGGTTGACAAGGATATGTATCGGCTGATGTATGAAAAAGCTGTGGCGGCAGATGCCGATATTGTGGGATGTGACTATGCGCTGGAATATCCTGACAAAACTGATGTAAAGCGACAGCCCTTCGGCTTGGTCAAAGATGATGCCGTGGAGGCGATCTTCTCGGGAAAACTACATGCCGGGCTTTGGTGCCGGCTGATTCGCCGGGACTTGATTGAGAAAGCGGGCGTGAAATTCCGTGACGACGTGGTATTTATGGAGGATATGCTGTATGTGGTACCGCTGCATGACGTTGCCGAAAAGGTGGCTTATGTAGATAAAGCCATGTATCACTACAGGATGCGCGGCGGAAGTGCGACACAACGGATGACTGAACGGAATCTCAACTCGGTAATCGCCGTGCTTGATGAATTAAAGAAATACAGCAGGACAAATACTGCGGAACATGCCCGGAAATGTGCTCTCGCCACCAAGACACTCGGCCTCATCACTCAGCCTGAAACTTATAACCCTGACTTATGGCGGAGCATCACGAAGGGAATACACATCAATGCGTTCGGATCGCGTAAACACCGGCTGTCGCCATTTCTTGTCAGAAGCGGGCTTGACGCGCTTAACTACGGAATTATCAAGCTTTACCGTAGTCTCGGGAGGTAAATAATAAAATCAACTTATCAGTCGACAGGATGAATAAAGAAATAAAGCTCTCAGTGCTGATTCCCGTATACGGGGTGGAAAAGTACATGGCGCGGTGTGCCGAGTCACTTTTCAGTCAGTCGATAGGAGAGGGTATAGAATATATATTTGTTGATGATCGGTCGCCCGACGGGAGTGTGGCGGTGCTTGAGACTGTGGTGGCGCGATACCCCGGGCGGAAAGAGCAGGTGACGGTGGTGCATCACGAGAAAAATCAGGGACTCGCCGGAGCCCGACTGACGGGATTGAAGCATGCGAGGGGAAAATACATAATTGTATGCGACAGCGATGACTGGGTGGAGCCGGAAATGTATGGCGAGATGCTCAAGGCTGCTGAAGCGAGCGATGCCGATATGGTGGTGTGCCAGTATTTCGTAAATTTCCCTGAGAGCGAAAAGGTGTGCAAGCAGGATCTCACGGAAGATCACGACGAGTTTCTCCGGCGGGTGATAGACGGGGAAATACATTGCGGACTGTGGAACAAGATGGTGAAGCGTGAGCTTTACGAAAAGCTCAGCCCGTCGTTCATCACCGGAGTAAACATGTGGGAAGATGTGTCGGTATTGCCCCGACTGGTTCATCTTGCGAAAAAAATAGTGGTGATCGACACGCCATATTATCATTACGCCCAGCTTAATCCCGAGGCATATACTCAAAAGTGGAACACGAAGTATAGCGAGCAGATATGTGAGGCAATCGACGTCAACCTGAAGTATTTTTCAGAACACAAGATAAATGCCGACAAGCTTGCGCAACGCGGATTGCTCAGCATCTTGTTGCATGAGACCGATGAAAACCGCACCCGTTATCTCGAGAAGTTCAGGGCACGGGGCGTGCTTGACAAGATAGATTACAGCAGCATGAGCGCATATAACCGTATACTGGGCAGGCTGTTGTTCAGAGGGGGCGGATACTTCCGTATAGCTGACTTGATAATAGGACTAAAGGCGCAACTCAGGAAGCATAGATTATGCTGATAATCGATATTCTGCTCATGCTTGAAACGGTAGTCTTCAAGGGCCTGTCGGCAATCAGTCCTTACAGGAAGTATTTTCCTGCGATGATCATGCTGACGATGGTGCTGATAATGGGGCTGCGCGTGAATGTAGGAGTGGATTATGGAGCTTATGCCGAGATATATGATAACAAATATTCCGTAAACCGATACGCGCTTGAGCCTTTCTGGATATGGTTGTGCGACAGCATGAAATTCGTAGGGTTCAAGTCGCGGGCTTTCTTCATGCTTACGGCTCTCGTGATAATAGGAGGGTATTACTCAGGCATGAAGAAAATGTCGCCCGACATATATCTGTCGATCATCATATTCATAGGCTGCGGATTATATTACGAGACGTCCAATACCATAAGACAGTGCTGCGCACAGGCGGTGCTGTTTGCCGGGACGCCCCGACTCCTGAGCGGCGAATGGAAAAAGTTTTCGCTATTCGTGATCTGTGCGGTGATATTGCATGTATCGGCCATAGTGGGAACGATACTGCTGCTGCTTGGGCGGCAAACTTATAAGCTGTGGATGGTGGGGGGTGTCCTAATAGTTTCTTTCCTTGGAGGCAGCATAGTGTCACGTATCATAGAGAATAACGTAATGGCGCTCATGGCCACGTCGTATACATCGGAGTCGTTCAGCGACGGAGTGTCGAGCGGATTGCTTAAATATGTATACAATCTGATAGGGGTGATATTTCTCCTGCTGTATCCCCGGTTGCGGAAGACCAATCCGAGAGCTGTTTTCTTTTTCAATATGACCATGATAGGCATATGTATTTACAATGTGTTTTATTCCTTTATGGTGATGAGGCGGTTCACGCAGTATGCGTTGCCCTACATCACGATATTGCTCCCGATGACCGAATCCCTTTTTAGGGGCAGATCAAGGCTGCTGTACATATGCACGATAGTGTTCGTACTGACAATATTCACCCTGAAGCAGGTAATCAATACATCCTATAATTTTGATATAGATTTCTTTTAGCAGATGAAAATCGCCATCGTAGTAAGTTCGCTTAGAAAGGCCGGCCCGATAATAGTGGTTCAGAATCTGGTGAGAAACTTCAATCGGAAAGATCACGAGATCGTGATAATCAAGCTGATGCAAGATGAGGCTGCACGCTCCATAACCAATGAGTTTGTGGAGGACGGCATAAAAGTGTATGATTTTCACACGTCGAGACTGAAGACCGAACTGTTGACGAGCCTCGAACGCCGACGGTTCAAAAAACTCGTGGAGACAATCAAGCCCGACGTGATACATACCCACGGCTATCAGGCTGCGACGCTCGCGTCGGCAATAAGGAATATTCCGGTAGTGGAGACGATTCACAATGTGCCTGAGGAGGATTTCATCAAGCGCTACGGCAAGCTGCTGGGAACGTATATCCTGAAGCGGTACTATTCTTCAATGAAAAAACTTACCGCAGCCGCCGCTATATCCGAAAATGTAAAAAGAATTAATCAAGGACGGCTTCCTGACCTGAGAATCGAGCGGATATATAACGGAGTCAAGACACCCGAGTCACGATTCGGCAGTAAAGCTGAGGCAAGAGCCGAATATGGGGTGAATGACGATACGACCCTTTTCGTGTCGATAGGCGCCTTGCTCCCCATGAAGGATCAGCTCACCATAATCAGGGCATTCCGTAAGGCTTTCCCGAAAGATAATGACAAGGTTGAGCTATGGTTTCTTGGCAAAGGCCCGTTGTGGGATGAATGTGTGAAGGAAAAAGGTGATGACGAGAGGATCAAGCTCCTCGGCTGGCAGTATAACGTGTATGATTATCTGGTCGCCGCCGATTATTCGGTGTCAGCTTCGCATTCCGAGGGGTTCGGGCTCAATTATATGGAGTCAGTTTTTGCCGGCGTGCCGGTAATAGGCTCGGATATACCGGTGTTCAGGGAGTTCACTACATATTTCCCTGCATTCAAGCAGCTGGAATTCAAGGTGGGCGACAGTGATGAACTCGCCAGGCGGCTCGTAAAGGCTACTGAAACGAAAATCGATATGAGCGCGTATACCGAGATAGCGCGCAAGGTATTCTCGGCTTCAACGATGGCTGAGGAATATGAAAAATTTTATAAGTCGTTAATTTGACAGATAAGAATAAAAATGAAAAAGATAGGAATAATCACACACTACGATGTGCATAATCACGGGGCGCTGCTGCAGCTGACTGCTTTGATAAGAGTGCTTGCAGCGAAGGGTTATGAGGCCAAGGCTCTGCGGTTTGACAAGAATTATGATTTTATGGGTCATGATCTGAAAGCGAAGTATGATGTATCGGCCAAGTCGGTGGGTATCTATATGAAGTACCTTAAGGAGAAGGGCATGGGCTGCACGGTGTATAATTTCCGCAAGCGTCATACTCTCAACGATTATAAGTCGCGTGCGGGATTGATAGGCGATTACTACTCGGAGTGCGGTCAGCTCGACGGTGTGATAGTGGGCAGCGATGAGGTATTCGCGCTTCACACGGGGCCAACGCCGGTGATGTTCGGCCACTGTCTGCCTACCGATGCGGTGATGTCATATGCGGGCAGTTTCGGTCCCACGACCTATGAAGATATTTGCCGGCTTCATTCGGAGAATTTCGTGCGCTCGGGAATCGAGGGCATGAAGTATGTGACGGTGCGCGACGGCAACAGCGCCGATGTGGTGGAGCGCCTTACTGGCGAGCGCCCGGCAGTGGTGGTTGACCCGGTGCTACTCTACGGATATAAGGATGAAATCGCGGGCATGAAGGCGCCGAAGGTGGGAGACTGCCTGCTGGTGTATTCCTACGATAACAGGATGAATTCTCCCGAGGAGGTGAAGGCCATCACCGAGTATGCCCACGGTAAGGGGCTGAAAACTCTTTCGCCGGGATTTTATCACAAGTGGTGTGACTATAATATCGACGTGGATCCGATCGAGCTCCTGTCGTATTTCAAGAATGCGGCCGAGGTGGTGACCGATACGTTTCACGGCAGCGTGATGTCGCTCATCACCGGGGCGAGATTCGTGGCCAAGACCCGCGAGAGCAATCACCTGAAGCTGGTGAATCTGCTTGAGGAGTATGGGGTGGCTGACCGTATCATCACCCGCTGGGATGACCTTGCCGCTACTATGGACAAGCCTATGGATTACGAGAAAATCAATGAGGAGATCGAGCGCCGCCGCAGCGAGTCGATGGCTCATCTTGACAAGATGCTTGAATTTACATCGGATAAGGCATGAATATCGACGACAGATCTCAGATAAGGAAGTGCACGAGCTGCCAGATGTGTGGCGCCGTGTGCCCTACGGGTGCGATTTCCATCGAGCTGAACACTGACGGATTTTACCGCCCGGTGGTGGATACCGGCAAGTGTATCGACTGCGGGATGTGCGTAAGGTCGTGCTATAAGTTTGACAGCGGCATAAGGAAGACCGACGGGTTTGAAGGCAAGAGCCTATACTCGGCATGGGCGAGGAATCCCGAAGTGGTCAGGGATACTACCTCGGGTGGCATCGCCGACCTCGTGGCCCGGAAGCTTATAGAGCAGGGCTACAGATGTATAGGGGTGGTGTATGATACGGAGGCTAACCGCGCTGAGGGCAAGGAGGCTTCGACGGCTGAGGATGTGGCGGCCTTCAGAGGCTCGAAATATATCCAGTCATATTCGGTGGAGGCATTTCGCTCGCTGGTGAAGAATTGCAGGAAGGAAAAGTATGCAGTGTTTGGCCTCCCGTGTCAGATATATGCCGTCGACAGATTTCTGCGGGCCAAGGGGTGCCGGGAAGATCATGTGCTCATCGACCTGTATTGCCACGGTTGCCCGTCGCTGAATCTGTGGACGAAATATGTGGATGAAGTGGTGGAAAAGACGGGCGCCACGAAGGTGCTCTCGGTCAATTTCCGAAGCAAGATAAGAGGCTGGGGAAACTTCTATGTAGTAGTAGTAGTAGTAGTAGTAGTAGAGGGTATTAGTCATCCCATCAAGGTAATTTCAGCTCGTAATAATGACCCTTTTTACGATTTGTTCTTCTCTGACACTATTCTAAATGATTCATGCTATAACTGTTCGTTACGTAGCACCTTAGAGTACACCGTTATTCGGTTAGGAGACTTTTGGGGTAAAAGTTATGTTTTAAATCATACAGGAGTATCT
>JAIDSW010000248.1 GCA_029061025.1 Duncaniella sp. | reverse complement strand
CACCCGTATCACGCCGCCACGGGGCTGAGCGAGAATCTGGTCGGCGATATCGAAATTGAATTGCATGGTCTTGCCGTTTTGCAGTCGGAGTTCGAGGTTAAGGGTATAAGGCTCGTCGGCACGCGACGATGCAGCGCGTCCGTAATACTCGTCGGGAAACGCAGGGATACCGAATGTGCGCACATGAGCCTCGCATCCGTAATCTTTCACGTCGCAGTCAAAGAGGATAATTGACGATTCGGGCGATGTGGCACCGGTCTTGAGGTAGACCGATTCGGCCATGCCACCGAGAGCGCCGCGGGCTATGGCCACGTGCTGGATACCGTATTCAAATTCATATCTTACGATATACGTGTACACAAGCGGCTGCATTTTCACCGGCAGGTGGCGCGAGTCGTGAAGGTCAATATAAGGCACCTCGTCGACATAGGCGGCATAAAGCACGTCGGGCGGATTGGTAGATCGCACGTCAGGGTGAATCTGAGTCATATACTCGATAGTCGACCGGGAGCGCGAAGTGGAAGCCGCACGCGCCTCGGCAAGCGAAGCCATATCGGAGAGCACGATATACTCGGTATCGTTGTTGTAGAGCAGAAACGATGTGCCGCTGAGACCGTCGACACCCACATCGCCACCCTCCACGGGGAGGAAAGTGCTACGCGGATCGGCTTCATCGGAATAGGTCACGAGGGTGATAAGTTCGGGCAGCTCGGGACGCATTTCGTCGTAGGTGACACCGTGAAGGGCCTCATCCCAGTTGGCGGCATGAGCCATACCGTAGTCACGCTCCCATTCCTGTTCCCACGACAGCGACACCTCGGCGGTGCGGAAGTGGTTGTAGCATAAATCTTTTCGGCATGATGACATCACGGCGAGCAACATGCCCGCGGCTGCCATACACAATATCTTTGTACTTTTCATAGAGTCGGGATGACTTTCTTAGGTTTGTTGATGTCGTTGAATCGCCATGCGATTGCAAATTTCACTTTTAGCGGACCGAAGTAGTTGAGCGACTTGGTGCGCTGATACAGATAGTGGTCATCGTGGGGGATATACTCCTTGTAACGCGAGTACATATATCCGAGTCCGAGACCGGCTTCAAGCGACCAGTTGCGGGCTATAGGCCACTGATAGCCTACCGAAAGACCGGCGAGACCTGCTTCGCCATAGTAGCCTTTGCCGCCGTTCTCGAGGTCAAACCATCCGCCGCCTACAAAGGCGCCGGTATATAACCCGTGCCACGGGCCTTTCACGATGGGATGGAAGCGCGCCTCGGGCGAAATCATGGCTATCTGGTAATATTTGTGGCGACGATTGTTGTGCCACCATGCGACGTTACCTTCAAGCGCGAGCGACCACCGGGGATTGATGCGCCACTCAAGCTCGATGTTAGGCATGAGCGCGGCCCAGTATAGGATATTGGTCTTGAGTGCGAAGCGATGTATCGGCTCGTGATTGTCAAGCTCGGATGGCTGGGACGGGGCGGACTCGTCTGACAAGTCAGACGGCGCTGACGAAGCTGACGCCACTGACTGCTCAGAGGCGTCTGAGGTGATTTCAGGGGCGGCAGGGGCTGTCGAGGCTACATTGCTTTCAGGGAGCGGCGTGACATCTTCTTTCAGATAGAGCGACACGGCTACAGCATTGCGCAGCTCGGGAAAGATATGCTCATACATCCATCGGTAAGGATTGCCGTAGTCAAGCGACATTAGCTGCTTCTTGCGGCCGTCGATAAGCACATTGTTTTCATCAAACACCCATAGCGGTGTATTGTCGAGAATATCCAGAACCTTTTCGCGCGAAGGGACGTCGGGATTGGCTGCCACCATGCGGCGGAGCTCACCCCAGGCCACGCCCTCGGGTATTGACTGTATAAGCGAAGAATCCACGCCGGTGACGCTCAGTAGATAGTCGGTGATCGACTTGCACCGGTTGCGGGTGAGTATGGTATTGGCACGGTCAACTCCGTCGGGTGAAGCGTAGGCCCTCACCACGAGGCGCTCTATGCCGTCGATCGAATCAGCTTGCTTC
Source organism: Duncaniella sp. (assembly GCA_029061025.1). GTDB lineage: Bacteria > Bacteroidota > Bacteroidia > Bacteroidales > Muribaculaceae > Duncaniella. The sequence goes on along the minus strand of JAIDSW010000248.1, from coordinate 132 downwards.
ACATGGTCGATAAATGGCTGTATAGATACCCCGTTGCCATTGAAAGCCGGATCGAAATGCCTGTGACCCATTCTGAAATAAACCTTGTCAGAATCGTCGGGTAACTGCCCGAAAGCAAGTAGTCCCGACAAT
>JAIDSW010000247.1 GCA_029061025.1 Duncaniella sp. | reverse complement strand
GGGTGAGTTCGGCAGCCTTGTCGGAGATAGCGGGAGTGATACCGCTCCAGTGGAACCAGCTGGCGCCTTCCATGATAGCATCGAAATCGAAGTCTTCGGGATCAGCCTCGGAGATAGCCGAGTGAGCGCGGTCATAGATAACCTTTGAGGGGCGCATGGAAGCACCGGTCTCGCAGTAGTAGATACCTACACGGTCGCCGCCACGGGCAATGTGATCGGTCTTAACGCCATAACGACGGAGGGCATTGAGAGCAGCCTGGCCGATTTCGTGCTTGGGAAGTTTGGTCACGAAGTAAGCGTCGAGGCCATAGTTGGCGCAGCTGACTGCTACGTTGGCTTCACCGCCACCCCAGATTACATCAAAATTGTCTACTTCAACGAAGCGGTGACATCCTTTCGGAGAAAGGCGAAGCATGATTTCACCTAAAGTTACGATTTTCATTTTCTTATTGATTTATAGGTTAAGGATTAGGTTGATTAAATTCGGTATATATTATATATATGTGGTGAGATTACAGTTCGATTTGCTCAAGTTTACGCAGGAAAGCCTCGTGCATGGCCTGGGCGGCACGTCGGCCGTCGCCCATCGCGAGGATTACCGTTGCAGGGCCGCGCACAATATCGCCGCCGGCATATATGCAGGGAGCTGACGATTTCATCGAGGCATTGTCGACCACGATACCGCCCTGGCGGGTCATCTCAAGGTCGGGGAGCGACTTGGGAGGGTTGGGCAGAGAACCCACGCTCACCACCACGAGGTCAACGGGCACTTCCACAATGTCGCCTTCCACCGGCACCGGGGAGCGTCGGCCGGTAGAGTCAGGCTCGCCAAGCTCCATGCGCTGAAGCCTCATGGCGCGCAGGAAGCCGTTTTCGTCGGCAAGATATTCCACGGGATTGTGGAGTGTGAGAAACTCCACACCTTCCTCGCGGGCATGACGTATCTCCTCCACGCGCGCGGGCATTTCCTCCTCGCTGCGGCGATACACGATCATGGCGCGCTTGGCTCCGAGACGACGGGCGTAGCGCACGGCATCCATGGCCGTATTGCCGCCGCCTATCACGGCCACAAGCTTTTCGTTGAGACTCGTGGAGTTTACACCATATATTTTGGATTTCAGCAGATTGAGGCGGATGAGATACTCGTTGGCTGTCATCACTCCGGGAAGATTCTCTCCCGGTATGCCCATGAAGCGGGGCTTACCCGCGCCGGTCGCGATGTAGATGCCCTTGAATCCCATCTCGTGGAGCTGGTCGTAGGAAAAAGTCTTACCTACGAAGCAGTCCTTCACAAGTTCCACGCCCGAGGCACGGAGCTTTTCAATCTCGTATTCCACCACCGCATTGGGCAGGCAGAACTCGGGAATGCCGTATTTCAACACGCCGCCAAACTGGTGGAGCGCTTCAAAAACCGTCACATTATATCCGCGCTTGGCCATGTCGCCGGCAAAAGCAAGTCCTGAGGGGCCTGAGCCAACCACCGCAATCTTTATGGAGATGAGCGGAGCCTGCCGCATGGGTACCGGCTCCTCCACCACTTCGGGAGCTTCGGCCGTCGTCGAGGGCACAGTGGCGCCCATTCGGGCCATGGCGCGGTTGACGTCGGCGGTGAAACGCTCGAGGTTGCCTATCGAAACGGGCGGCTTCTTCATCTTGTTGTAGATGCATGATGCCTCGCATTGCTTTTCCTGAGGACATACGCGGCCACACACGGCGGGGAGCACCGTGGTCTCGTCGAGCACCTCAAGAGCCATCTTGAAGTTGCGGCGCTCGATATTCTTGATGAATCCGGGTATATTATTGTGGACGGGACACCCTTTCACGCAGCCGGGGTCGGGGCAGTCGAGGCAGCGGCGTGCTTCGAGCACAGCCTGCTCAAGCGAGAGACCCTGATTCACCTCATCCTCGCAGGTGATGCGGTAGGCGGCGTCGACTTCGGGCATTTTGGCGCGCGGGATAGCCGTGCGTTCGCGTGTGGGTATCGCGGCGCGCAACTCTTCACGCCATTTGTCGTCGCGGGATGTTATGCTTGGGTTAACGGTGTTCATACGAAATGGCGTTGGCGGTTGAGAAGCTGGTCGAAATCTATGGCGTGGGCGTCAAAAGCCGGGCCTTCAATGCAGGTGAGCAGGCGCTTGCCGCCAACCATCACGCGGCATATGCCGCACAGCCCCACACCGTCGATCATCATCATGTTGAGTATAGCCGTGGCGCGCACGCCCTTGTGGCGGGTGATGTCGGCGATGGATTTGAGCAGGGTGGTGGGGCCCGACATTATGATATGGTCGGGCTTGACGCGGGCGAGAAGCTCGTTGAGAGCCGTTTCAACGCCGCTCGCGCTTGCATCTACAATCTCGCTGTATTTTTCCACGAGCGGCAGAAGGCATGCAGCCTGAGCCGATTGCTCCGAGAAAACCGAAATCACGCGGGTGTTGCGCTCGCGGCATGAGCGGATTACAGGCAGCAGGGGCACGAATCCGGCTCCGTCGCCTATGCACACCACCGTGGCGTTCTCATCTATTTCCATGGCCTGACCGAGCGGCCCGAGCAGGTCAGGGATCACCATTCCCGGCTCAAGTGTTGAAAGCAGGTTGCCAAGACCGGCGGCGCGATGGATGATGATGCTTATGGTGCCGTCGTCGGCAGACGTCTTGACGATAGTGAACGGGATGCGCATTCCCTCGCTGTCGAAGCGGACTATTACGAAATGTCCGGGTCGGGCGGCGCGGGCTACGGGTCCGTTTTCTATCACTATCTGTGCCGTGAGCGGTGAGTAGTGGATTATTTCTTTTATCTCGTTGAGCATCTTGTTGAAACGTAGGGTAGAGGAGGTCTCGACAATTCAAGAGCCCTCATTAATTTCACAAAGTTAGTGAAGTTTTTCGGGAATTGCAATTTTTTTATCAAGATTAATCGGGAGGTTGCGGGAGGAATCGGGAGGTTGCGGGAGGAATCGGGAGGAAGCGGGAGGAAGCAGGAGGGAACGATCCGATATCAGAGGGGACGGGTGCCGTTGCATCGGGGATAGTCGCTGCATCCCCAAAATTCACGGCCCTGGTGCGTGCCTTTCTTCTGCATGCGTTTCAGCATCGGTTTGCCACACAGCGGGCAGGCGGGCGCTCCGGCGCCGGCTGCCTGCTCTTTGCGGGCTTCAAGGCGCTCGACGGTCATGTTTTCGGCGAAGCCTCCGGTGAGCTTGAAGCTGTCGAGTCGGCTTTGAATCTGTGATTGGAGCATCTTGTTTTCTCTCAGGCATAGAATCAGCAGGGCATTGGCTGCAATTTCGGGGTTGTCGCTGTCAAGCCACGGGTCAAATTTGCCTTTCTGAGCGAGTATGTGCAAGGCGGCATCGTGCAGGTAGCTGTTGGAGTATTCAGGTGTATCCAGCGTCATCTTCCATATAGCTTCACGGGAGGGATTGCCTATGGCCCAGATCTCGGCTTTACGGCGGAGCAGAAAGTTGAAAATGTCGCCTTGAAGTTCGTCGAAACTCGCGCGGGCTACATCGAGCAGTCTCATTTCTGTCTCTATCGACGTGGAGTGCCGTGCCGATCCTTCGGCGATGTTTGCTACCCCGCAACGCGCGGCCATGAGCATCTGGTCTTGCAACCGACGCCCCGGGTCGATACGGTAATCGACGAACCGCTCGCAAAAATCCTGAACCGCAAGCTGAATCACGTTGGCTAATATCCAGGAATTTAGCCAGCAATAGGACTGTGAGAATTGAATGTTGACACCCATAAACAAGAGCGGCTGAGATGGTTGAAGCAAAGTTAACTATTAAATCCGGGTTGTGCAAGATTTTTTAGGGGATTTATCGGGATTTATCGGGATTTATCGGGATTTATC
>JAIDSW010000246.1 GCA_029061025.1 Duncaniella sp. | reverse complement strand
CTATTCGTCGGCTGGGTCAGTTGTTTATAAGAGACAGGGCCAGAATGGTGTGGAACTTAAAAACAATATCAAGCGCTACTGGTGGGATGCGATGACTCTGCTTCACGAGAATATCGTGGGTATCGATTCTGCTATTTTCATGCACCCCACGATCTGGAAGGCTTCAGGTCATGTGGATGCGTTCAATGATCCTCTGATCGATAATCGCGACAGCAAGAAGCGTTATCGTGCCGACGTGCTCATCGAAGAGCAACTTGCCAAATATGATGAGAAGATTGCCAAGGAGGTAGCCAAGGCTCGCAAGCGTTTCGGCGATTCTTTCGATGAGAATATGTTCGTGGCCACAAATGCCCGTGTGCTTGATATCGCAGCCCGCCGCGATGCCCTTCACGAACGCTTTGCAAAGGCACTCAACGATAATAATCTTGATGAACTCCGTCAGATAATCATCGACGAAGAAATCGTGTGCCCCATTTCAGGTACGAAGAACTGGACGGAAGTACGTCAGTTTAACCTCATGTTCAAGACCGAAATGGGTTCGACAGCCGACGGTGCCATGACGGTATATCTCCGTCCCGAGACCGCACAAGGTATATTTGTCAACTATCTTAACGTACAAAAGACCGGACGCATGCGCATTCCTTTCGGTATTGCCCAGATCGGTAAGGCTTTCCGTAATGAGATCGTAGCCCGTCAGTTCATCTTCCGCATGCGTGAGTTTGAGCAGATGGAGATGCAGTTCTTCGTACGCCCCGGTCAGGAACTCGAGTATTTCAAGAAATGGAAAGAGACCCGTCTGCGCTGGCACAAGGCACTCGGTCTCGGCGACGAAAAGTATCGTTTCCACGACCATGATAAGCTCGCACATTACGCTAATGCAGCAACCGATATTGAATTTGAAATGCCTTTCGGATTCAAGGAAGTGGAGGGTATTCATTCCCGCACCAATTTCGACCTTTCGCAGCATGAAAAATTCTCAGGTAAGAAGATACAGTATTTCGATCCCGAGCTGAATGAAAGCTACACCCCCTATGTAATCGAAACGTCGATAGGTGTTGACCGCATGTTCCTCTCGGTGCTCTGCTCTTCTTATGAGGAACAGGATCTCGATAATGGTGAGAAGCGCGTGGTGCTCCATCTTCCCGCTCCCCTTGCTCCGGTAAAATGTGCAGTGATGCCGCTCGTACGCAAGGATGGACTGCCTGAAAAAGCGCGCGAGATTGTCAACGATCTCAAGTTTGACTTCTCTACCCACTATGAGGAAAAAGATTCAATCGGAAAGCGCTACCGCCGTCAGGATGCTATAGGTACACCTTTCTGTATTACCGTTGATCACCAGACTCTCGAAGATAACACCGTAACGCTCCGTCACCGCGATTCGATGCAGCAGGAGCGTGTGAATGTGGCTGATCTCCACAAGATTATTCACGATACTGTAAGTCTTACCTCCTTGCTTCGCAAGCTTGGCTAAAACCCGCAAGAACTATGAAAATGATCAAGATAATCATGCTGCTTGCGGTGGCGGTAGCCGCATCGATGCTTACATCGTGTAATTACAATTCACTTGTTACCGAGAAGCAGGGTGTTGAGCAGGCTTGGGCTGAGGTGCAGAATCAATATCAGCGCCGTGCCGATCTAATTCCCAACCTCGTAAATACGGTGAAGGGTTACGCTACGCACGAGAGTGAGACACTTGAGAATGTCACAAAGGCACGCGCAGCGGCAACTTCAATTAATATCAATGCCGATGATCTCAATGAGGAGACTCTGGCTAAATTTCAGAAGGCGCAGAATGACCTTTCGGGTGCGCTGAAATCACTTCTAGCAGTGACCGAGGCTTATCCCGATCTGAAAGCCAATGAAAATTTCCGCGATCTTCAGGTGCAGCTTGAAGGTACTGAAAACCGTATCGCGACCGCCCGTTCGCGCTATACGGAGGCGGTGATGAAATACAATACCTCTATCCTGAAATTCCCCACGAATATTTACGCGGGATGGTTTGGCTTTACCAAGCAGCCTCAGTTCCAGGCCGACGATGCCGCTCAGCGTGCTCCCGAGGTTAAATTTTAAATGTAGTTAATGAAAAAAATACTGTTATATATCAGTTCGTTCATGGCACTAATGTCGCTCGCAGCGGCATCAGTGTCATGTAACGATGATTCAAAGAACACTTGGGAAGATTACGAGAAATGGCGTAATTCCAATACCGCTTTCTATGAGGAGCAGAAATTTGCAATCGATCAGAACGGTAATCCCGAATATATCACAGTCGTAGCGCCGTGGAATCCCGGTGCCGAGGTGCTCATCAAGTATCTCAATGACCGAAGCAAGACCGAAGGCAATCTGTCGCCTATGCTTACTTCCACCGTCGACGTGAAATATCGCGGCACTCTTTACAATAAAGTGGCTTTTGACTCGTCATATCTCCGCACGTCTCCGGCCGACAGCATATTCCGCACCGTATTGTCAGGTACAATCGAAGGTTGGTGGATAGCTCTTTCCGATATGCGTGTAGGTGATTCGGCGCGTGTGATAATCCCCTATAACGTAGGTTATGGGTCGCGTGCCACCGGATCGATACCACCGTTTTCTACCCTCGTGTTTGACGTAAAGCTGGTGGATATTCCCTACTACGAAATCCGAAAGTGACATATCCGTCACAAGAATTCATAAAAAGCGCGCATCTTGCAAGAGGCAGGATGCGCGTTTTAGATTTATGTGGAGGTCAACTATTGTCCGTAACTCAGCGTTGTGTAGTATCTGAAGCCTCCCGTAGGCGAAGTTGACGCTGCATATGTAAGCGAGATATATCCCGATGAGCTGAACCATGTGGCGCCCGTTGAACCGGTGGAAACGGGAGTTCCGTAAATCGAAGTCAGACGGGTGTAGGCCGCGTTGTATCTGCTCAGGTCATTGTAGGGCGTGGAATAGTAAAATGATGATGCCGTAAGTAATCCCGCATTATTATAATAGAGGGCGGCATCGGGCCAAAGCATCGACAGATCGGTAACGTTGCGAAGATAAACCGTATTGTCGGCGTATCCGTCTACGGAGTATCCGTTAGTGTTGAGGAAATTAAGTGATACCGACAGCCCTGTTCCGAATGAAAGACCCAGGAAACCGTTGATGGCGGGAATGCCCGGACGGATTATCCACCCTGCCGGACGCACGGGTCGCGGAATCGGCCGCATGATCGGACGGTGAGGACGCGGAGGCGGGGGAGTGGGATAGGTAAAAGATGGGCCTATATTTCCCCAACCCGGTCTTACGGGATGACCGCTGTTGCCGGGACGATGCGATCCCGTGGGATAAGTGCCCGGTCTGATACCTCCCGGCTGATGTCCGCTATTGCCGGGGCGATGATTGCTGTTGCCCGGACGATGACCGTTATCGGGT
>JAIDSW010000245.1 GCA_029061025.1 Duncaniella sp. | reverse complement strand
CCCATATACCTTAACTTACCATTTTTTTTACAGTATCATGAATTTGAAAACATTACTTTTCGGTGTTGCTGCCGTGGCTTTGGCTGCCGGTGGCGCGGTCTACGCATCGAGCTATGCCGCAACCGAAACTTCGGCACCCCGACGCGCAGTCGCAGCCGACCACATCCCCGGAGAGCCTCCGGCAGGAAATTGGACCTACACAGTTGCACGATGTGACGACGGCCAGAGTGTAGGGTATATAAAGACCGGCACTACAGCCTCTATTGATTTCACATGCAACAAGACCGGCGTCTACGACATGACATGGGAATGCCAGAAATTTGGCGATGGAAATGTGCTCATAGAAGTAACCGATCTCGCAACCGGAGACAAGGAGATAAGCCAAAACTGGAGTGTAGCAGGCGGAGAGCAAACAATAAATCTCGACGGCCTAATCACAGCCGGTGAAAAGAACCTCAAATTTACAATAACCGCCGACCATGACGGATACATAATGAACTATAATACCCCATCATTCACCAAAGTATCCGACACTTATAACCCTGTACCCGACGGATGGGCTACCATACCCGGCGGCATTGCGCTTGACAAGTGGACTTACACCAACTGCCAGGCTTCAGCCAGCGATGTAGGCTATATCAAAAACGGATCTTCAGCCGCTGCAAATTTCTACTGCAACGAGCAGGGTGTATATGAAATGGCATGGACCTGGTCTTATGGAATAAAAGGCGGCACCGTAACCATAATAGTGAAAGACATCAATACCGACAAGGTAGAGATCGAGCAGGTATGGCCGATTGCAGATCAGGCGCAGAAGGTGATGCTCGACGGTCTCATCACCGAAGGAAAAAAGAGCATATCATTCTCCATGTCTGCCGACCACAGTGATTATCTCGGCAACTATTCCGAGCCCGTTTTCACCAAAGTAGCCGACGAATACAACCCTATACCCGACGGATGGGACACAATACCCGGCGCTCTTTCGTTAGCCAAATGGGCTTACACCGACTGCAAGACTGAAAACGGCAACACCAACGTGGGCTATGTGGTCAACGGCGCTAAGGCCAACACCGATTTCTACTGCACCCAGCAGGGCGTCTATGAAATGGCGTGGACATGGAGCTACGCCACCGACGGCGTGGTGGCAATCGTGGTAAAAGACCTCGCCACCGGCAATATCGAAGTCGAGCAGAATTGGACCACGGCCAACGGCGAGCAGACCCTGACTCTCGAAGGCCTCATCACCGAGGGCAAGAAAAACATATCATTCACCATCACCGGCGGTGACGGCTTCTTAGGCAACTACACCACTCCCACATTCACCAAAGTTGCCGACGAGTACAACGGCCCCGGCGTGCCTGCAGGCTGGGACGTGATTCCGGGATCGCTTCCCATCACTCACTGGAGCTACTCGGGAGGTCTTAAACTCGAAGGAAACGGTGATGACGGCAATGTGGGATGTGTCACCAACGGATGCTCCGCTACCCATCATTTCTATTGCAAAGAGGAGGGTATTTACGGCCTCGACATTGATTTCTACTGGTATGCCAACCCCTGCGATTTTATCATTACCATCACCGATCAGGAAACCGGCAAAAAGGAAGTCGAACTCTCCTACCCCATCTCGGGCGCTCATCATCCCGAAATAATTCTTCCCGAAGTTATCACCACCGGCAAAAAGGATGTCAAGTTTGACCTCAAAGCAGGAGGCGGTTATCTTGTCAACTGGAAAACTCCCGTATTAAACAAAAAGGGAGACTTCTTTGCCGCCATGAAAGGCATAACCGCTGCCGATAACACTGTAACGGCCGGCGAGGTGGAAGGCTACGACTACGCATTCACCATCCCGATGGACTACAGCGCTTCCGCCGTGACATTCACTCCCGATCTCCAGGGTGCCACAGCTACACTTACAGCTTCGGGCGACGTGGCTGTGACCGACAACGGCGACGGCTCATATTCCATCCCCACCCCCGCGCCCAACACCGAGACCGTCGTTACCGTGACGCTTAATGCCGACGAAGGTGCATATAAAGATAAGGAACAGTACACCTGGGTCG
>JAIDSW010000244.1 GCA_029061025.1 Duncaniella sp. | reverse complement strand
GGTCTGCGTCGTGATCTCGTGGAAAAGCTTGCCGACATAAAGCCGGGAGTGCTCCGTTTTCCCGGAGGATGTATCGTGGAGGGAGCCGATCTGCCCACCCGATATAATTGGAAAAATACCGTTGGCGATGTGGAAAATCGTCCGCTCAATGAAAACCGATGGAACTATTGCCATAACAACCGGTATTATCCTGATTATTTCCAGAGCTATGGCCTCGGATTCTATGAATATTTCCAGCTTGCCGAAGAAATAGGAGCCGAACCTCTTCCTATTCTTAATGCCGGTATGAAATGCCAGTATCAGAACCGTCCTGACGATCAGCTACCGCTCGATAGTATCCGCCCGTTTATTCAGGATGCTTTGGATCTGATCGAGTTTGCCAACGGAGATACCACTACCACCTGGGGTGCGCTCCGTGCCGGCATGGGTCATCCCGAACCTTTCAACATGAAATACCTCGGTATCGGTAACGAGCAATGGACTGAGATATATCCACGAAATCTCGAAGCATTCATCAAGGAAATCAGGGAGGTATATCCTGAAATAAAGATTGTAGGCTCATCAGGACCTCAATCTGAAGGAAAAGACTTTGATTATCTTTGGCCTGAAATGAAGCGTCTTGGTGCCGATCTTGTTGATGAACATTTCTATCGTCCCGAAGAATGGTTTCTTAAACAAGGTGCCCGGTATGATAATTACGACAGAAAAGGGCCTAAAGTATTTGCCGGAGAATATGCCTGCCATGTCAAGGACAAAAAAGAAAACCATTTCCGGGCTGCCATTCTCGAAGCCGCACTCATGACCGGTTTTGAGCGCAATGCCGATGTGGTGCATATGACAAGCTATGCCCCGCTCTTCGCTCATGTCGACGGTTGGCAATGGCGGCCTGACCTGATATGGTTTGACAACCTGACATCCATGCCCACTTCGAGCTACCATGTGCAGAAGCTGTATGGAAACTACAAAGGTGACAATGTGGTACCTGTAACAATGAACGGCAAGGCAGTAACCGGTGCCGAAGGGCAAAACGGACTGTTTGCAAGCGCTGTGATAAATAAGACTTCCAATACTCTGATAGTAAAAGTGGTTAATACCGGCTATGAATCTCAAGATATGACACTGAATATTAGCGGCAAAAGATCTTCCTCGAAAAGCGGAAAGAAAATATTGCTGACTTCTGTCGATCCGAAAGCCGAAAACAGCATCGAACATCCTGATATGATCAAGCCGGTTGTGTCTCCTATTGAAGTTAATGGTAATGACTTTTTCACAGTAATACCGGGAAATTCATTCTGCCTATATATCTTCGATCTCTGATTGGTTCCTTTCGCCGAAGGTTGATAATTATAATCAAACTATAACTAATAATAACCGTGACTCCACAAGAGAAGGCACGCAAACAAAATCTGTTTGTTCACCGATATGTCATAGCCGTCGCCCATGCAACATTATGGGTGGCAGCCCTTTCGCTTGCCGCATTCGTGCATCTCGATCCCCGATTTTCACCCCATCAGGCATTACTCTTCTCCACACTTGTGGCTTATTGCGCTTACCTTTGTGAAAGCGGACTTGGCGCATGGCGTTTTGAAGTCGCCCACTCCCGGACCCGAGGAAATTTCGGGTCATTGAAAATTCGCCGATGGATATTTCTGAATATTGTTGTAGCAGTGATACTTTCAGTCTTATTTCTGCATACTGCTAACGAATGGATTCTTGCGGGAATTGTAGCCACTGCCGGATGGCAGAAATATATGGACGGCCGGATTCCTCCACGTCTTGAAGAAACTATTGACAAGAAATGATAAATCCCTCAGTTTTCCTTATTATCGGGCTTGTAGCTGCGATTCTTTACGCTTTGATATTCCTGGGCGGCACTTGGTTGACACGCAGTAACTCGAAAATTATGAGCGAAAGAGATGAGAGTAATAATGGTAAATGGAAATATGACCAAAGTGAGATACGGCGTCAAGACCGATTGCTTGAAGAAGCTCACGCACTCGACCTAATAAAATCAAGCGAGTACGGAGTTTTATCAATGACCGACGAATATGGAGAAGCTTATGGAGTACCTCTTAACTTCGTCTACGACAACACCGGTTGTCTTTACATACACTGTGCTCCTTCAGGAAGAAAGCTGAGAGCGATAAGCGTCCACCCTACTACATCGTTCTGCATTGTAGGGCAAACACATGTTATCTCACGAAAATTCACCACTAACTACGAAAGCGTGATCATGAAGTGTAGCGCCGTGACGGGTTTATCCGAACAAGAGCGACATCATGCACTTGAACTGCTGATCGAGAAGTATTCTCCGTATGATAAGGAAACAGGACTTAAATACATAAGTAAATCCTTTCACCGCACAGAAATAATCCGTCTTGACATCGTTTCCGTTTCGGGAAAGGCAAAGTCAGTCGCAATCTAACACCACACCGGTATAACCGAGCGACACCACAGTGTGGCCGCGGGATTGCAAAGCATCTTTTACCTTTTCGGCTACTTTATAATTCAAGCACGGGCTGAGATAAACAGTGTCGGGCATAGCGACCGAATCATTTATGAATTCGGCTTTGAAACCGCGCGTCAGTATCAGCATAAAGTTACGGTCACATTCATTAATAATCGGTATCCGATCTGAGAATACTATATCATTATTACCTACCGACAGAATGCTATTATGAACCGAGGTAATATTTATACTGTCGATTCCTCTCGACACCATGAAATTTCCATATCTGCGGCTGATATTATGGCGAAGTTCCGAAATGTCGGGGGTATGTGCTGTGGTGTACACATTCAATACCGGTTTTCGGGGTATCACGACAACTGCATGTCGCTTGAAGCGAGGGAAATATATAGAATTGTCAATGACAGTTGCCGGTGTCAGTACAGAGAATATTATGGCGAACAATGAGCATGCGATCGCCGCAGCAATAGTTTTTCGTCGCGGGAAATAAAGCATTACGGCTACAGCCGTCATTGCAAGCAAGAATATCGCAAGTCGCCAAGAAGAGATATAAATGCCGTCGACAGAAGATCCGGGTAAAGAGGAAACCCCGAGGGTAATACGTTGAAGTATCGCGCACAAGAAATCAAGAGTATCGACAAGCCACTGAG
>JAIDSW010000243.1 GCA_029061025.1 Duncaniella sp. | reverse complement strand
TAGCTCAGCGAAGGCGTCGCCGGTTATCTGATACTTAAGCATAGGCGCCCGCAAGGCCGCCGATTGAATAACTTGTTTATTTGCATTATATTCGGCGGCCTATCGGGCGCTATTGGATCATTTTCATTTACCCGGGGCGCCTCCGCAGTGCTTCGGCGACCCGGGCTACGAGGAGACGACTTGCCGCTTCGCTCGCGAAGAACTCGGCGCCATGGGGACGCCGATACGCATGTTGAAATGGTATATTTTGACACAGCCTCAGATTTAACTCTTTCAACCCACTCCCATGCAACACACGCATCACGCCCGTCGGCTTGTCGGGGAAATCGACAAGCGGCGAGCGTGATGCGTGTGTCAAAGCCCTAAGGCCTGAGCTAAACAGCCGGTTATTTTTACTTGCCGGCGATAGAGTCAGAGACAGTCAGACGCAGACGGCCTTTAGCGCGACGACGTGCGAGCACCTTGCGGCCATCGGGGGTAGACATGCGGGCACGGAAGCCGTGCTTGTTAACTCTCTTTCTGTTAGAAGGTTGAAATGTTCTTTTCATTGCCGTATATTATTTTTCTTATTTATTCTACAATTCGGACTGCAAATTTAAGTATTAATTTTGACTTTTGCCAAAATTTTCACATTCATTAATACTTCGCCGCTACAATTTTATAAAAGTGAGGCAAGATCAAAATACATTACGCGTGTATTTGAGGTCCTCATCTCCACAATCAAACTCTTTCTGATCAAAAGAATCAGAAAGCGGTACTACAGCTACACTTGCTGAGAACTCTTCTCTGGTCATATATTATTCTGTGAAGCTTTCTTTACTGCCTCATACGAAGCTCTGATTCGGGCGCGTTTCTCGGCCGAGACTTTGGGAGGATTCTTCATCCGCTCCTCAAATCTCCGCGCATCAGCACCAAACAGCATCGGTGTTTCTTTTATCGGTCTTGCCATGGATTATTGCTAATTATTTGTTCTCAATGCAAAGATACGAAAAACTTCTTATATTTCAATGAATTATAGCCATTAGTAATCAAAAGCCACCCCGGGCGCAACGCACTGAGGTGGCTTTTGGATGTATTAATATGAGAGTTGAATCACTCCCACTCGATAGTTGCCGGGGGTTTTGAGGATATGTCGTAGCATACGCGGTTTACGCCGCGCACTTTGTTGATGATGTCGTTGCTCACGGCGGCCATGAAGTCGTAAGGCAGATGCGCCCAGTCGGCCGTCATGGCATCGGTAGATGTCACGGCGCGGAGCGCTATTGCGCGCTCATAGGTGCGCTCGTCGCCCATCACACCCACTGACTGCACGGGGAGCAGGATGGCGCCGGCCTGCCACACGCTGTCGTAAAGTCCCCAGTCGCGGAGGCCACGGATGAAAATATCGTCGGCATCCTGAAGTATGCGCACTTTCTCGGGTGTGATGTCACCGAGGATACGCACAGCCAGTCCGGGACCCGGGAAGGGATGACGCTTGATAAGATGCTCGGGCATGCCGAGAGCGCGGCCTACGGCTCTTACCTCGTCCTTGAAAAGGAGGCGGAGGGGCTCGCATAGCTTGAGATTCATTTTCTCGGGCAGACCGCCTACATTGTGGTGACTCTTGATAGTAGTGCCTGTGATGGAAAGCGACTCGATGCAGTCGGGATAGATGGTGCCCTGTGCGAGCCATTTCACATCTTTAATCTTATGGGCTTCCTCGTCAAACACGTCGATGAAGCCTTTGCCGATAATCTTGCGCTTGCGCTCGGGCTCGGTCACGCCTGCCAGCTCGCTGAAAAACTTGGCGCTTGCATCCACGCCTATCACATTCAGACCCAGACACTCGTAATCGTGGAGCACATCGCGGAACTCGTTTTTGCGAAGCATGCCGTGGTCAACGAATATACAGGTGAGATTCTTGCCGATGGCCTTGTTGAGAAGCACGGCGGCTACCGACGAATCAACACCGCCCGAGAGGCCGAGCACAACCTTGTCATCGCCGAGCTGCTCCTTGAGGGCTGCTACGGTCGACTCGATAAACGAGGCTGCATCCCAATCCTGCTTGCCGCCGCAGATGTCAACGACAAAATTTTTCAGCAGCTGTGTGCCGCATGTGGAATGGAACACCTCGGGGTGAAACTGCACGCCCCAGGTCTTTTCGCCTTCCACGCGATAAGCGGCGTTTTTCACGTCGGCAGTCGAAGCTATTGTGCGGAACGTAGCGGGGACATTTGTGATGGTATCGCCGTGGCTCATCCACACCTGCGCGCCCACCGGTATATCTTTCATAAGCTCATCGGCGCTGTCGACCCACTCGAGCTTGGCGCGGCCATACTCGCGCGACTCAGCCGGCTCAACCTTGCCTCCGGCATCGTAGGCTATGAACTGGGCGCCGTAGCATATGCCGAGCACCGGCAGACGGCCACGGAGCTTGGCGACCTCCATTTTAAACGATTTTTCATCGTAGACCGAGAAAGGTGAGCCCGAAAGTATAACACCTATGACCGAAGGATCATCGTAGGGAAACTTATTGTAGGGCACTATCTCACAATACTCATTAAGCTCTCTGACGCGACGGCCTATGAGCTGCGTGGTCTGCGACCCGAAGTCGAGAATTATAATTTTTTCCTGCATTTTGAGTGGTAAGATGGATAATTAGGTTGCAAAGATACGCATTTATCACCGAATTATCGTAACTTTGCACCATAAATTCATCAACATATAAGCTTATGTCGAAACATCATTCCACCGATCCGCATCTTCCGTCGACGGAAGCTCCGGATCATGAAATCATCATGGATGCCGACCCTACCGAGCTGCCCGAGAGCGCGTTCCGCGAACTGGCTGACGACGAGGAGTATCGCCCCGTGATGCATCCCGCGCGCGATTATGCACAGGCCACGCCCTACTCCGTCGGTCTGGGTCTGCTTCTTGCGGTAGTGTTCAGTGCCGCGGCAGCCTATCTGGGACTGCGTGTCGGTCAGGTATTTGAGGCCGCAATTCCTATAGCCATCATCGCCGTGGGTCTGTCGAGCTCGCTCAAGGTCAAGAATCCTCTGGGTCAGAACGTGATAATTCAGAGTATCGGAGCATGCTCGGGAGTGATAGTGGCCGGTGCCATCTTCACCCTCCCCGCTCTGTTTATACTTCAGGGCACATATCCCGAAATCACGGTCAACTTCGTGCAGATCTTCCTCAGCTCGCTGCTGGGAGGTGTGCTGGGCATACTGTTCTTCATTCCTTTCCGCAAATATTTCGTAAAGGACATGCACGGCAAGTATCCTTTCCCTGAAGCGACAGCCACCACTCAGGTGCTCGCCAGCAGCCTCGGCTCGAAAGCCGGCAACAGCGGTCAGGCCAAGACTCTCGTGATCGCATCGCTCATAGGCGGTATATACGACTACTGCGTAGCCACATTCGGCTGGTGGGCTGAAGTAATCACCACTACCGCCACATCGTGGGGCGCTGCTGCCGCCGCGAAATTCAAGATGGTATTCACCTGCAATACCGGAGCCGCGCTGCTCGGTCTGGGCTATATCGTGGGTCTGCGCTACGCATTCATCATATTTGCCGGCTCGGCATTCGTGTGGTGGGTGATCGTACCTCTGATGGGCACCTACGGATCTGCTGAGATCACCGCCATGGCTCCCGAAGCGATATTCAGCAACTACGCCCGCATGATAGGTATAGGCGGTATCGCAATGGCCGGTGTGATAGGTATCATCAAGTCTTGGGATATAATTCGCAACGCCGTGGGTCTTGCAGCCCGTGAGCTCGGCGGCAAATCGTCAGACAAGAAAGAGGTGCGCTGGCAGACCGACATTTCAATGAAGCACATCGTGTTCTTCACCGCCATAGCCCTCACTGCAGTGCTCATATTCTTCTGGGTAGGCGTGATCCACACCTTCTGGCAGGCTCTCGTAGCTTGGGTAGTGGTTACGGTAATCGCATTCCTTTTCACCACCGTAGCCGCCAATGCAATCGCCATAGTGGGCAGCAACCCCGTGTCGGGCATGACGCTGATGACCCTTATAGTGGCTTCGGCCATCTTCGTGGGCATAGGCCTTAGCGGAACTTCGGGCATCGTGGCCGCCATGGTGATAGGTGGTGTGGTATGTACCGCGCTCTCAATGGCCGGCGGCTTCGTCACCGACCTCAAGATCGGTTACTGGCTCGGCTCCACGCCCCGCACTCAGGAATCTTGGAAATTCCTCGGCACACTCGTATCAGCTGCCACAGTGGGCGGTGTGATACTGCTTCTCAACAATGTGTATCATTTCTCAGGGCCCGACGCCCTCTCAGCTCCCCAGGCCAACGCCATGGCCAAGGTAATCGAGCCCCTCATGATGGGCGGCGATACCCCCTGGGTGCTCTACATGACAGGAGCTATTCTGACCCTGCTTCTCAACTGGCTCGGCGTGCCCGCCCTTGCATTCTGCCTGGGTATGTTCATACCCCTCCATCTCAATACACCCATGCTCGTGGGCGGTGCCATCTCTTGGTTTGTAGGCTCGCGCTCCAAAGACCAGGCTGTCAACGACGCCCGCCGTGACCGCGGCACTCTGCTGTCGTCGGGCTTCATAGCCGGGGGTGCTCTCTTCGGTGTATTCGCCGCCCTGACACGTTACTTCGGATTTGAATATTCCAATCCTCTTTCATTCTCCACCACGCAGATTCTCGGCGTGATCATATACGTGGCTCTTATCGTATATCTCATTTCCGACTCTATGCGTGCCCGCAAGAAATGAACAACCTCAACCGCGCCATCCTCAAGATTGCAGTGCCCTCGATAGTGGTAAACATTACCACTCCACTGCTCTCGCTGATGGACGTAACATTTACCGGACACATGGGAAGTGCCACCTACCTCGCGGCTATCGCGGTGGGTGGCACCCTCTTTAACATGATATACTGGATATTCGGATTCCTGCGCATGGGTACGAGCGGAATCACCGCGCAGGCGTTCGGGCATAGTCAGTCCGATGTATCAGCGGGGAAAGAGGAAGTCACCGCGGCACTGATGCGCGGCCTACTGCTCGCCTTGACCGCAGGGCTTCTGATAGTGGCGCTCAGGCGTGTCATCGTCGCGACGGGACTCGGCATAATGGATGTAGACGGCGCGACGGCTGCTGCCGCCGAGCGGTATTTCCTGATACTGAGCGCCGGTGCACCTGCGGTGCTCGCCACCTACGTTTTCACCGGTTGGCTCATAGGCATGCAGGACTCGCGCAGCCCCATGTGGATGTCACTCACCATTAATGTGGTCAACATCGCCGTATCATTTTTCCTCGTGGTGGTGATGAAGATGAAAATTGAAGGTGTAGCCGCTGGCACACTCATAGCGCAATGGACAGGGTGCATAATGGGAGCCGTGATGATATGGCGCCGGCACCGTCCTGCTTCCGTTTCGTTAAAGAAACTCCGAGATGGCGAAGCACTGAAGAAATTCTTCAGGGTCAACACCGATATTTTCTTCCGCACGCTCTGTCTCGTGGGAGTGACGGTGTGGTTCACACGTGCCGGAGCTTCGATGGGCACTGTCACGCTGGCCGTCAACTCGGTACTCATGCAGTTTTTCTATTTCTTCTCCTACTTCATGGATGGATTCGCCTTTGCGGGTGAAGCCCTCACGGGGCGTTTCATAGGCGAGGGCGACCGC
Source organism: Duncaniella sp. (assembly GCA_029061025.1). Classification (GTDB taxonomy): domain Bacteria; phylum Bacteroidota; class Bacteroidia; order Bacteroidales; family Muribaculaceae; genus Duncaniella. Next base: position 12,919 of record JAIDSW010000243.1, on the reverse strand, counting down.
GTGCAACTGCGCAGCGTCATCACTTCGCTCCTCCGCTGGGGGCTTGGATTAGGAGCTGTATTTTCGATAGCTTATGTGCTTGCAGGCACTCTGTCGGTCGATCTTCTGACTTCGGAAGACACCGTGCGCACTGCCTCGCGCGAATATATCGCATGGATTGTAGCGATACCACTGGCCGGATTTGCCGCCTTCACCTTCGACGGCATATTTATCGGAGCAACGATGACTCGCTCGATGCTCCTGTCGATGTTTGCGGCGATGATCACATTTTTCGTCACATATTTCCTCTTATCCCCTTCGATGGGCAACCATGCGCTGTGGCTGGCCTTTGTGCTCTATCTGGCTGTGCGCGGCGCAGCTCTCGCGGTTATGACTCCACGACTCTTCAAATTATGACATATGAAACATTCTCCCGTTACTCTTCATAATCTCACCACCGGTTACCACGGTAAAGGCGACGAGACAATCACTATCACTTCCGGAATCGATGCCTCACTTCCCGCAGGGTGCATGACGGCACTTCTCGGGCCTAACGGTGCCGGTAAATCCACCCTCATCAAGACTATTTCAGGCAACCTCCCGCCGCTCGGAGGCTCTCTCGAGATAATGGGCAAGGAAATCACTGACTACACGCCTGCGCGACTTTCGAGAGAATTAAGCGTGGTTCTTACCGAGCGGTTTGAATCCACGCATCTCACCGTAAGGGACTTGGTAGGGCTCGGCCGCAGTCCCTACACCGGTTTTTTCGGCCGTCTTTCGGAATCGGATCATGCTACGGTCGACCGTGCAATATCGCTCGTGGGAATCGGCTCGCTGGCGTCGCGCACAGTGTCGACGCTTAGCGACGGCGAGAGGCAGAAAGCCATGATAGCCCGTGCTCTCGCCCAGCAGACACCGGTGATATTCCTCGACGAACCTACGGCTTTTCTCGACTATCCCGGCAAGGTCGACATCATGATGGTGCTTCGACGCCTGTGTCGCGAGGAGGGCAAGAGCGTATTGCTGTCGACCCACGATCTCGAGCTCGCCCTTCTGCTCGCCGACCGATTGTGGCTGCTCAACCGCACCGACGGACTTATCGCCGGAACGCCCGAGGATCTTATACTTGACGGTCGGATAGAGCAGTATTTCTCGGGTCGCAATCTGCGTTTCGACCACTCTACAGCCTCGTTTAAGGTAGATTTTGACGTAATAGGAAATCTCAGCGTAGAGGGTAGCGGAGCCCGCGCGGCAATGGTGAGACGGGCTCTGAGCCGCGAAGGATTCACCACCACACCGGCAGGCGCCCACCCCGACATCGTGATAAACGACGAGGCGTACATCTTCCGCGGAAAGACCTACGCCTCTATCGAATCTCTTGTATCAGCCGTCAGGGAATCCGGTTCACGTTGACCTGCGTTACTTCGGAGTTGTGCTCCTTGAGCATCGGGCCGTCTTCGAGCTGCATGCGTATGTTTTTAAGTGTCACGCCCCGGGCATTGTTGATTACCATGCCTTGACGTGATGTGAACGTACAGTCGGAAATAACCACTTTTTCTATCGGCTTTTCAGGCAGACCTTTCATAACAACAGCTCTACCCGCATCGCGGCATACGAGCCCGCTTATGAAAAATCCGCGGAACACCGGCGTATCGGCAGTGACCGGAGCGGCCTCGACATTCTCGCCGTCGCCCACCTTTTCCTCATAGAACGAGTCAAAAAGTATAGCCTCGCCGGCGATGTCACACATCACCACATCGCTCACGAATATCCCGCTCATGAGTCCGCCGCGGTCGCGCCCGCTCTTGAAACGCAGTCCGGTATCGGTATCGATGAAGCGGCAGCGGCGCACCATTATGTTGCTCATGCCTCCGGCATTGTCGCTGCCTATCACAAATCCACCGTGTCCGTGAAACACCGTGCAGTTGTCAATCACGATATTGTCGCAAGGGCCGCGGCGGCGTCCGGCATCGCCTATGCCACTCTTCAGGCACAGTGCATCATCACCGGCGTCAACCGAAGTATTCACTATAAGAGCATTACGACAGGAGCTGAGATCGATGCCGTCGCCATTCTGCGCGTTCCACGGGCAGCGTACCATCACTCCGTCGATAATGAAATTGTTGCTCATGACCACATTGAGATGAAAGCTGGGGGAATTTTGTATCACCACATCCTTCACCATGAAATTCTCGCAGCAGACTATTCTGATAAGGCGGGCGCGCTTTGTCTCGATCTTATCGGTGGGGTTGCCGATGGTGGGATAATATACGGTAGATTTCCCTTCGGTATATTCCTTCAGCCCCAGCCGTTGCATCTTCTTCCACTCGGCATCGCTGACCTTGAAGCGCTTGACGGGACGCCAGGCCTCGCCGTTGCCGTCGATCACACCCGAGCCCGTGATTGAAAAGTTGGATATATGGCGGGCATAGATGGGTGGCTGCCGCATAGCTGATGCCGTACCCTCGTCGGGATCGAGTATGGCATATTGGCTCTTGTCGTTTGTAAAAAGAAGTATGGCATTATGCTCCACATGAAGGTCGATGTTGCTTTTCATGGTGATAGGGCCTGACAGCCACACACCTTCGTCGAGCACCAGATGTCCTCCGCCCTTGCTGCTGAGGTGGTCGATGGCGCGCGATATAGCAGCGGTATTGAGTGTGACACCGTCGGCCACGCCTCCGAAATCCGATAGCTTAACGGTCAGCTCAGGTATCGACGGCGCCTCAAGAGGGCGAGCGGCGAAAGGGAGGTCGGAATAATACGCTTCATAGCTTGAAGCGCAAGCGGCGCCTGCCACCAGAGCAAGCACCGCTGTGATAATAGTGCGCAGGTTATACATATCAGTCTACTTTGACATTTTTCACACCGTCGCCATACGTTATCTGCTCGCCGGGCACATCTATAGTCACATTGCGAAGCGTAAGACCGTCGACATGGTTGAGGGTAAAACCGCTCGCAGCACGGAAACGCGAGTCGGTGATCACCACATTCTTCATGGGCATTTCGGGCAGACCGTTGAAGAAAGCCGCGCGCACGGCATTGCGGCAGGTGACATCATTGATATAGATATTGCGGAACGAAGGAGTTTCCTCAGTCACCGGAGGCACGGGTGCACCGGGCTTGATTCCGTAGTAGAGGTCAAATATGAGGGCATCGCCGGGTATGTCGCTCATCTTCACGTTGTCCACATAGATATTCTCGACCACGCCGCCACGGCCGCGGGTCGACTTGAAGCGCAGGCCCACGTCGGTACCGATAAACACACAGTTTTTCACTACGATATCCTTGCAGCCGCCCGACATCTCGGAGCCGATTACGAAACCGCCGTGACCGTGGTATACGGTACATCCGTCGATCACCACATTGCTGCAGGGGATTCCGCGCTCGCGGCCGTCTTTATCCTTGCCGGCCTTGATGCAGATGGCATCGTCGCCCACATCGAAACGGCTGTTGATCACAAGAGCGTTGGTACACGATTCGAGGTCGAGGCCGTCGCCATTCTGGGCATACCACGGATTGCGCACGTTGAGATTGTCGAGAATCACGTTCTCACACAGGAGCGGATGCACGTTCCACGCCGGAGAGTTCTCGAAGGTCACGTCCTTGAGTAGCACGTTTTTGCAGCCGATGAGCGACACGAGCACCGGACGCATGAAGTCGTGTACATACTCCAGTGTATCGGGCGAAGCCTTGTGAACGGCGGCTTTGAGAGCCGAGCTTTCCGACACCTCGCGGATGCGCTCGTTGGGATACCATATGTCACCCTTGGCGTTGGCTACGCCTCCGCGCATGAGCTTATTCCACTGGTCGGCCGTAAGTTTGGCTTTCTTCACGGGGCGCCAGCACTGGCCGTTGCCGTTGAAAGTGCCGTCGCCTGTTATGGCGATATTTGTCTTGTTGCGTGCCGAGATGGGAGATGTTGCGCGATGGGTCGAGAGGCCTTCCCAGTCGGAAGCCACCACGGGATAATCGGCGAGATTCTCGCTGAAAAGCACCAATGCTCCGCGATCAAGATGCAGGTCAACATTGCTTTCGAGGCTTATGGGACCTGTGTACCAGATACCTTGGGGCACTACGAGGCGTCCGCCCCCTTTTTCCGCAAGGTGAGCCATAGCCTTGGCGAAAGCCTCGGTATTGAGGGTCACACCGTCACTCACACCGCCGAAGTCGGTTATCGACACGGTATAGTCAGGTATCACCGGAGCGGTGACCACAGAAAGTTCGATGGGGAGGTTTTTGTAATAACTCTCATAGCCGTTTTCGGCAAGAGCCTGCGGGGCAGTCATGGTCATACACATGGCGGCCACTGCAAGAGGGAGTGTGAAGCGTTGAAACATGGATATTGTTTTTTAATGGTTTTAGATTCGGTAAAAATATTAAATTGTTATCGTGTCTTTCACCTCGTCGAGATTCACAAGATGACTTACGATGGCATATATCGTCAGACCGGCGGGTGAATGTATCTGCAATTTGGCTGCTATGTTTCTCCTGTGGGTCATGACGGTGTGGGTTGACACATTGAGCCTGTCGGCAATCTCCTTGTTGCTCAATCCCTTCACCACGCCTATTATCACGTCTTTTTCGCGCGGACTCAGTTCTTTGCGCGATTCCTCGTCGGGCTTGGGCATACACTTGTCGAGCGTGGCAGCTATCGAGTCGGGAGTATCGAAGATACTCACCACAGCATCGTAGTTGCCGGCAACATTCTCGGGAAGCACTGACCATGACAGCGCAACCGCGGCAAGGTTTCCTCCGGCAGCCTCGCGGAGAGCCTTCACCATCGCCGCATCGAGCACCCAGTTGTCACCCACCACTATATCGGCACGGCGCTCGGCCACGATCTTTACCACACTCGCCTCATCAGCTTCCACCACTGTAGCGCCCTGAATCGTCGACGCGGCACGTATCACGGCTGAGAGCCCGGCTGCGACTATCGGCGACGTGGAGAGAGTGACGATTACGGGAACTTTCATTTTATCGGTGATGCTTCGGCGGCATTGCGCTGCTCCATTGATGCGATGAGCGGTATCAGTATATGGTTTTCGATATCGGCGTGCGATTCGAGATCCTCCTCGCAGTTAAATATGTCGACCAGCGCGTCATACATCCTGTAGGGCATCGACGTGGTGTAGTAGCGCAAGATAATATTTTTCAGCTCGGCAAGGCGGTCGCCCACCTCGTCGTGCTGACGGCGGAAAATGTCGATATTGTATTCCGACGATTGCCCCGAGGTGAGAGCTTCGATATAGGGGAACACTGTTTCCTCCTCATAAGCGAAGTGCTTCTTGACCTGCGAGATATAATCATCGTAAAATTTCACGATGATGGGATTGATGTCGGAATGCGATTCATCGAGCGCGGCAAGAAGATTGGCGCGGATGTGAGGAAACTTGTAGGAAATGAAATAGTCGTGGCTGTTGCGAAGAAAATCGACTATGACCATAGGCGACATACCCTCGGGAAGCCGGTCGATATTGCCCGACACGAGGAAATTGATGATCAGCAGAAATGCGTCGGCATCTATTCCCGCCTCGGCACACAGCTGACCTATGGTCTTGTTGTCAAACCCCAGCGGCAGCGAAAACCGGCTCAGTACGGGGAGGATGTTGTAATCCTCCATCACCAGGTCGGTCACGCGGTCAGTGGCGGCAAATCTTCGGGCAGATGACATGCGCTTTATTCCTCGGTAGCTGCGGTTTCCGCGTCAGCCTCTTCGGCCTCCTTGAAGTCAGTCATGCCGGCATTGACGAGGATATTATACCACGAAATAAGTTTCTTTATATCAGAGGTGTACACGCGCTCGCGGTCATAATCGGGAAGCACCTTGCCGAAAAATTCGCGAATATCAGCATCCTTGCCCAAAGCCTTCACATCCACAGTCTTGCCCTCGGCCACGGTCTTGAGGCTCTCAAGCACTTCCGAAAGCGGAGTATCACCGTCCATGGTATACATGGTGATTTCGCCGAGCGATATGACCTTGTCGCGGGTATAGGCAGGCACGCGCTTGCCGTCGGCAAGCGACTCCACGATGAGCATGTTGTTACCACGGTTGACGAGCTTGAACAGGCCGGGACGACCCGATATAGAGAGGATAGTCTTAAGCATGATTTTCTATTATTTTACAAAGATTACTAAATATATGCCGACAAATTTACGCCAAATTCCCCGAAATAACAAATCATATCCAAGCATCCGAAGCGATAATTCGTGAATTTTTCTTAACCGACATGGCATTCACGGGAAATTTTCGTATCTTTGTAAATTAAGACTTTTCACTACGGATTTTCATGAATCGCCTGATATTATCTTTATCCTTGCTGGCTGCTGCAGCCGCTCCCGATGCCGCGGCTCAGATTTCTTTTGCGGGCTACAGCCATAGTGTCGTCACCGAGTCGCCGGCCGCGTCTACGGGACTTGACGCCGTGTATGTGCTCTACGATGCAGCGGGTGTGACGGTTACTTACACGTCTCCCTCGGGCAACACCTCTGCCGTGTGGCAGCAGTACGGCTCTCTCGGAGGCGGCTTTGCCGAACCGGTCGAAGGGCTGGTGCGCTCGGGCGCGTCTACGTCGCTCACGCTTCCGGCTGGCGACCGCGGTTATATAATCGAGGACGGAGACAAGCGCTATTACTTTTATATAATCGATTATTCTCAGCATCCTTACGAGGTGACGGCTATAGCGCCGAGCGCCGAGCAGGATTGCGGGCAGGTGTCGCTCGACGTTACCGGTCAGGCAGCTGCCATAAACTACTATACCATCAACGGCCGCTCCGTGGAACTCGACCGCGGCATAACGCTCAGCTATGCCACTATGACGCTCGACGATTCATCGAAAACGTATCGCGTGGATCAGGCCGACGTGAATTTCTCCCATCTGTCGCCGGTGATTCATGCTCCCGCTCCGCTCTGCGCTACCGAATTTGTGCTTGAGGGCGACCGCTTCCTCGCGCAGTGGGGCATGGGCGAGAGCGTGACGTCAACCACCATGCAGCCGTCGGCCGTAGAAGCCTACACCTCGGCCACTCAGGTGTCGCGCGACAATTCCAACGAGACCGGCGCGGGCAACGACGGGCTGGGCGGATCGGCTCCGGCGGAGGTGGAATTTTACGCCGCAGTGACCGATGCCGCAGTGTTTACCGAATGGCAATTTTCCACTTATCCAGACTTTGACGACATACAGCTGCGCATATCCGATCCTGTCACCACCTATACATTCCGCGAGCAGGGCACTACCTACGTGCGCTTCGTGTGTGCCAACGATGCCGGCACATGCGACTACACCGGCACGGTATTTACTGTATCCATAGGCCAGTCGTCGCTCCTGTGTCCCAACGCTTTTTCACCCGGTGCAAGCGAAGGGGTCAACGATGAGTGGAAGGTGAGCTACAGCTCCATAGTGGAATTTGAATGCCACATATTCAATAAACTCGGAGTAAAGATGGCATCGCTGACCGACCCGTCGCAAGGCTGGGACGGACGATATAACGGCAAACTCGTCCCTGCCGGAGTATATTACTACGTAATCAAAGCCCGCGGAGCCGATGACAAGAAATATAATCTCTCGGGCGACATCAACATTGTAAATTACCGATAATAGAAATAGATATGAACGCATTATACAGCATCTTACTTGCAACTTCCATAGCGGCCGCTCCGCTCTCGGCGGAAGCACGCGACGCTTCGGCGGTGTTTTCCACCGTAGTGTCGCCCTACACTCCCGTGGAAATGACTTTCTGCGGCAAGGCGGTGGATCTCGACAATACACTCATGGCCGAGCGGCTTGACCGCGAGCTTACGGGTATGTCGTATTCCCACACCAATACATTGCTCACTATCAAGCGCGCCAACAAGCTTTTTCCCGAGCTTGCCCCGATATTGAAACGCAACGGCATTCCGGCCGACCTGCTCTATCTGGCATGCGTGGAGAGCACTTTGAATCCTCGCGCCTACTCGGCGGCTAAAGCTGCCGGACTGTGGCAATTTATACCCGAGACCGGCAAGCAATACGGCCTGGAGATAAACGAGTATGTCGACGAGCGCTACAATACCGAGAACGCCACCGAAGCCGCATGCCGCTATTTCCGCAAGGCTTACGAGAAATACGGCAACTGGGAGTCAGTGGCCGCGAGCTACAACGGCGGCATGGGGCGCATTTCGTCGGAACTCGAAAAGCAGCAGCAGAAATCGGCATTCAATCTTTATCTCGCCGACGAGACCATGCGCTATATATTCCGCATCATGGCCACAAAACTCATCATGGAGAATCCCCGCGCCTACGGCTTCAATCTCTACAAGTCGCAGCTCTATCAACCCGTGGAGTACCGCACGGTTACGGTAGATTATCCCGTCGACGACTGGGCCACATGGGCCAAGGGGCAGGGAATCGACTACCTCACCCTGCGCGAGCATAATCAATGGATACGGGCCAAGAGTCTCCCCAACAAAACCGGCAAAGCCTACAAAGTGCGCATCCCTACAGCCAATTCGCTCTCGCGCAAGAAACAGAACACTACCGTCTACAACCCGGCCTGGACTGTCGACTGATCGTCCCGGCCTCCACACATGAAAGGCATAAATGAACAGCATAGCAACAAATGATAAGTTGAGTGTGCTCGGCGCCCGCGTGCACAATCTAAAGAACATCGACGTAGATATTCCACATAATACACTTACCGTCATCACGGGCCTGAGCGGCAGCGGCAAATCATCGCTCGCCTTCGACACTATTTTTGCCGAGGGACAGCGCCGCTATATAGAGACTTTCTCGTCATATGCACGCAACATGATAGGCAACCTCGAGCGTCCCGACGTGGACAAAATCTCGGGGTTGAGCCCGGTAATTGCCATCGAGCAGAAAACCACCAACCGAAATCCGCGAAGCACCATAGGCACCACCACCGAGGTCTACGACTTCCTCCGCCTGCTATTCGCGCGCATAGGCACAGCCGTGAGCTACATCACCGGCCGGCCTATGGTGAAATACTCGCGTGAGCAGATTGTGAGCCTTATTCTTGAGCGATTCTCGGGTCACAAGGTCTACATCCTTGCCCCGCTTGTAAAAAACCGCAAGGGTCATTACAAAGATCTCTTTGAATCGCTGCGCAAGAAAGGATTTCTCAACGTGAGGGTCGACGGTGAGATACGTGCCATAGTCCCGGCGATGAAAGTCGACCGATACAAGAATCACGACATAGAACTTGTTGTCGACCGTCTGAAAGTGTCGGACAAGGATATGACTCGCCTTGACTCGACCGTGGCCGACGCTCTCAAGCAGGGCGACAAGCAGCTGATGATATATGATGTCGACACTGACTCCGTGAGCCACTTCTCCCAGACCCTCATGGATCCGGAGAGCGGACTTTCTTACCGCGATCCTGCGCCCCATAACTTCTCATTCAACTCTCCGCTGGGCGCCTGCCCCGTGTGCAAGGGTCTCGGCACGGTCAATATCATCGACCGCGACAAGATTATCCCCAATCCCTCCCTCTCGATTTATCAGGGAGGTATCACACCGCTGGGCAAATTTCGCGACTCAATCATTTTCTGGCAGATCGACGCTATATGCAAAAAATACGGCTTCACGCTCAAGACTCCCATTTCCAAGCTGAGCGAGGAAGCGCTGAATGATATTCTCAACGGCACTAACGAGCGCCTGTCGATCGAAAATTCCACTCTGGCCACCTACAATTATTTCCAGCTTTACGAGGGTCTCGTGAAGTATATCGAGATGAACCGCGACGAGGATTCGTCGGCAGCGGCCAAAAAGTGGAGCGAAGGTTTCTTCACGCGCGCCGAGTGTCCCGAATGCCAGGGCGACCGCCTCAACCGTGAAGCGCTGCATTATTACGTCGACGGCAAGACTATCGCCGACCTGTGCCGCATGGATATAGGCGAACTATATGAATGGTCAAAGACCGTGGAAAGCCGCCTGTCGCCCACGCAGCTTATCATAGCGCGGGAAATCATGAAAGAAATACGCTCCCGACTGAGTTTCCTTGTGGACGTGGGACTTGATTATCTCCAGCTCGCGCGCGGCTCCGCCACCCTCTCGGGCGGTGAAAGCCAGCGCATCCGCCTCGCCACTCAGCTCGGCAGTCAGCTCGTCAACGTGATGTATATTCTCGACGAGCCTTCCATAGGACTGCATCAGCGCGACAATCTGCGACTCATCAATTCACTGAAGCGGCTCCGCGATGCCCGAAACTCAATAATCGTGGTGGAGCATGACAAGGACATGATGCTTGAGGCCGACTATGTGGTTGACATCGGCCCGAAGGCGGGCCGCAAGGGTGGTGAAGTGGTTTTTGCCGGCACTCCCGACAAGATGCTGAAGTCTGACACCCTCACGGCAAGCTATCTCAACGGTAACCGCGCTCTGGCCGTCCCCGCGAAACGCCGCGAAGGCAACGGCAAGCATCTGATACTCCGCGGCGCGAAGGGCAACAATCTGCGCGACGTGACACTCGATATACCCCTCGGTACATTCGTGTGCGTGGCAGGTGTGTCGGGCAGCGGCAAGTCATCGCTTATCAATGCCACGCTGCAACCAATCCTGAGCCAGAAATTCTACCGCAGCAGCGCGGCGCCGCTTCCCTACTCGGCTATCGAGGGACTTGAAAATATCGACAAGGTGGTCACGGTCGACCAGTCGCCGCTCGGTAAATCACCCCGCTCGAATCCGGCTACCTACACGGGCGTATTCACCGCCATACGCGATCTTTTTGCCAATCTTTCAGAGGCTAAGATACGCGGTTATCGCCCGGGGCGATTCTCGTTTAACATCGCCGGCGGTCGCTGCGAGACCTGCAACGGCAACGGCTACAAGACCATCGAGATGAATTTCCTCCCCGACGTGCTCGTGACCTGCGAGACCTGCGGGGGCAAGCGCTATAACCGCGAGACTCTCGAAGTAAGATTCAAGGGCAAGTCGATCGCCGACGTGCTCGACATGACCATAAATCAGGCTGTGGAGTTTTTTGCGGGCATACCATCGATTATCAATAAGATCAAGGTATTGCAGGAAATCGGCCTCGGCTACATCAAGCTCGGGCAGCCGTCGTCAACCCTCTCGGGCGGCGAGAATCAGCGCGTGAAACTCGCTACCGAGCTGTCGAAACGCGACACGGGACGCACACTGTTCATACTCGACGAGCCCACCACCGGACTTCACTTCGAGGACATCAGCGTGCTTCTCAATGTGCTTCAGCGCCTTGTCGACAAGGGCAATACCGTGGTGGTGATCGAGCATAATCTCGACGTGATCAAGAGCGCCGACCTTGTGGTGGACATGGGTCCGGGCGGCGGAAAAAACGGAGGCTCAATCATAGCCGTCGGCACTCCCGAGGAAGTTGCCGCCACCGACTCACCCACCGCTGAATTTCTCCGTCAGGAATTGAATCAGAAATAAGGAAGCACAATCGCGATACTGCCTTCGGGGGTATCTGCGCGAACCCATATTGTCGTCCCGTCGTCGCCGATTACCGAGCTGACGTCGGGGCGAATTTCTTTACCGCACTCCACGATTTTCATATCCTCAAATCCCGAATTGATAACGATGTCGACTTTCTCGCGGGTATCGAGATTCACGAAAGAATAGTTGCCTGCTGCGTCGCGCGACACCAATATGCCCGGCGTATCGGCACGCATCTCGCGGTCATGACTGATATAACGGGGCATATTATCTCCGAGCATCACATTCTCGTCGGCAGGGTCACCTACGCCGGGTCTCACACCCGCTCCCGTGCCCGATGGCGGCACGTCGGTTCCGCCTCCGCCGGCATCTGCTGCGGTGCGGTCACATGCTGCCAGCACCGCGCACATCAGCAATATATACACGTATCTTTTCATCAGTCTGTGATATTTATGGTGAGCATCCCCGCAGCTCCCGAAGGCGTCGTATAGCGGAGCTGATGTTTTCCCTTGCCTAATCGCGCAGGCACAAGATAATTGCCCGCCACGCTCTTTCCGTCGACACTCCATGCGGCATCATCGGGCACGTAATTACTAACGAGATCAATGCGCTCGTCGCTTAATCTGTATGTACCCCGCAGCGCTACCGGTTCGCCGGGAATCTCTACAACCTCATCCCTACGGTCGCCCCACAGATATTCGGCCAGCACGGGATAATCCACAAACGGATTCCGGTTTCCCTGCACAGATGAGATCATATCCACCCGTCGCAATTCATCGTCACTCACCGGGTCACTTCTATGATAATCCATGAGTACGGTCATGGCGTAGGGGGTAAAAGCAGGATACATCGAGCCGTCGAGCATCGTATAGCCGCGCGGAGTGAGCTCCCGGGGCGAATGAACTGCCACATAGTAGAAAAACACACGGGCAAAATCACCGCGAAAATTGGTCGGAGGCTCATAAAATCCTATCGGCAAGCCTGCGACTACCGTAGTACCTGCCCGCCATATTCCGTTGTCATACGCCGGATTATCCACCTTGCCTACGGGATAATCCTTTCTTGCGGCATCAGTCTCACCGCTAAGCATCAGCAGATTATACATATCCACCGGAGCATCGCCTTCAAGCCATGAATCAGGAACTATCATCCCGTAATGCCACCCCGTAGCGTCGACCACTGTACCGCCAAACGGATCGAAATACTCGGTGACATCCCTGCCACCCTTCATGTCGATCACCTCGGCGCCCGGTGCCACCGGAGAATACTCATCGGCAACGGCAGCCCTGAGCGAAGCCCCGCCCAGCCCGTTGAACTGCGACGGCAATTCCGCAGCATACTCAGCCGGAGGAATCAACAATGCAAGTGACAGAAAAGCCTTGATATTCATAGAGAAAAAGGTTTCACTGCTGATAGGGGCAGTGAAACCTGTAAGTCAAATCAAATTGTAAGAGTTCAAGCGATCAGGCCTTCACCTTGTCAACGATAGCCTTGAAAGCGGCGGGATTGTTGAGGGCGAGGTCGGC
>JAIDSW010000242.1 GCA_029061025.1 Duncaniella sp. | reverse complement strand
GCAATTATTCTTTTAACAGCCAAAAATTTTGTTTTAATCACCCTAAGAATGGAAAACCCCGGTCGGCGTGATGCTGTCCGGGGTGAATAACCGGGAAGGGTAGTGGTTAACGGATAATCTTAAGTGAGCGTGGTGCGAATCCGCGACCCGACACTCGAAGGATGGCTACGCCGGCGGGAAGTTGCGAAAGATCAACTTGTGTATTCCGAACTATTGTGCGGTATATCATCGTTCCGTCGGTAGCGTAGATAGCCAGAACGGTACCAACAGCTTCGGGCGAAACGCTGAGAGTAGCGGATGCGGAATCATAGGTCATCTCGGAAACAGTGACGATTTCAGCGATGCCCGAGCCGTCGAATCCGGTGTTCATTTTCTCACCCATGAGGGATGCGAGGTAAACTTCGAGAGCGGTGTAACCGTCGGGGTTGAGGCGGTTATTGTCGGCAATCGCGGGATCGAGACCTACTGAAGTTTCCCACGTGTCGGGCATTCCATCGCCGTCGGTATCAACGGGTACAGTATAGTCAGCGGGGTAGGCATAGAAACCTTCGGCATCGGCCTCGGTGTCGATTATTCCCTTGCCCTGACCCATTGCGGCGCCTGAATACGTGACAGATCCCTCGCGGGCTTCGCGGGCTACACGCTGCTCTACAGCATCGCGATTGACTGTGCCTGCATGGTCGGTGACGGTATTGAATGCCTCGGCGGCAGATTCATATTGAGTCATCATGAAGCGCTCGGGTATATATGAGCCGACGGGTCCTGCAATAGTGTGCTTATAGTAAGGGGTAGCGGTAACGATACGCTCGTCGCTGCGTATGTCGGCCAACTTGTAGCCTTCGACTTTCACGCCTTTCCAGTTATCGGCGGTGATAGCATCGAATCCGTGGGCGACGTTACCATCCACATACCACTTGGCCGGAGCCCATGACTTGGCACCGTCGCGTGCCAGGCTTGAGGTGAAGAAAGTTACGGCTGTAGACGACGAAGCGGGACCGGGCTTGTAATAGTTGTTGATGAAATTACACTCGTGAACGGAATTCAAGCCGTTGTAGCTCGACACGGGAGCGGTGTTTTCGCCGCCGTAACATCCGCCTTCCTTACCGTAGTTGTAGTTGACGTTGTTGATGTATTCCATGAATACCACATGGTCATCACCGCGTGCACCGTTGAATCGCGGCGAGCGCGACTGATTATGTGCAAGAAGATTGTGGTGATAAGTAGCGGGAGAGCCACCCCACTGCGAGCCGTAGCCGCGCACGCCCTTTGAGTGACCTGCATTATAGAGACCTTCATGTACCATGCAATACTGAACGGTGAGGAAATGGCAGTCAGCGGTATTCATATTCTCTTCAACCGACCAGCCGAACGAACAGTGGTCAAATATGTAGTTGGAGCAGTTTTCGGCGCCCAGAGCATTGTCGCACATCACATCGCCTGCCACGCTCTTCTGTCCGATACGGAAGCGCATGTTGCGTACGATGAAGTTTTGCGATCCGCCCAGATTGACCTTGGCATGAGAGATGAGTATACCTGCACCGGGAGCAGTCTGACCTGCCAAAGTCCAGTCGGCACGATTTACGCGGAGCTCGGAGTTGAGAACGATGTTGCCTGAAACTTCAAAAACGATGGTGATGGGCTCACCCTTGTGCTGATTGAATGCCCAGCGCAGCGTGCCCTCCGAGCCGTCATCGGCAAGCGAAGTCACTTTCACGACCTTTCCGCCGCGACCGCCTGAAGTATATTTACCGAAACCGTCGGCTGTGGGGAAGGCGAGCAGCGTTTCCTCCTCTTTGACATCAGCCGGAGCAGAAGTGACACCGCGAGCCGAAACCGAACTTACGGAATAACCGGTGGCGGAAGCGGATGACGGAACAGCATACTCGGCTTTATCGGTGAAAGCCTCAAATTTACCATTATTATAGATGATGTATGCTACAGCACCTGCTGAAGGCTCCCATGAGAAACCAGCTGAGGTAAATGTGAACATAGCCGGAGCAGCCGCTCCCTGAATAGTGGCGACAGGGTCAAAATCCACCTTGGAGGCCTTGCCAAACAGGAACGAGGGATTCATATAAGCTGCAACCTCAGTTTCGGTGGCCTGATGGCTGAAAGCCGCGCGCTTGGCGACGTCGGCCGGAGTTCCGTCGGCATTAAGGCTTCGATACTCATAGAGCGATGAACTGCGTTTGGCGCCGTTCCACTCTTTCCATCCGGCAGCATTGA
>JAIDSW010000241.1 GCA_029061025.1 Duncaniella sp. | reverse complement strand
AAAGCGCAAGCATCATAATTATAAGGGTATGATACATATTTCTTTTCATCATATCATCTTTTTGGTCTTCCACATATCGGTCATCGTGCCTGAGGTAACCACGGTGGGTGACTGAGGTTTCTTGTTGACAAACGTAGAGCGGTTTTTCACCTCACCGGTCACGAAATCAGCAAGATCCTTGAGCGTCACGTCACCCTTGGATTTCTGGAGTTTCTGGAGCACGAAATATGTGAACATACCGTGGTTCTTTTCTGCAAACGGCAGAGCGGTCTCCTTATCGGAAGTGGCGCTGAATACAAACATGTTGCCCTTCGGAGCAGCTTTCTTGGGCTTCACCGCCACGGCGCGCGCGTCGGCAATCATGTTGCCCGAACGCTCAGCACCGCTGAAACATGCGTCGAGGAATACCATTACGCTCTTCGCATCGAGCGCACCGAGTTCCTTGTAAAGCTCGTTCATGCTGTAGCAGGTCTTTGTGAGTCGCGGATCGGCATCCACAGGCATCAGGAATGCATCCATAGTGCTTTCGTCGGGCATACCGTGGCCGGCGTAATAAACTATCACATCGGCCTCGCCGCCGAGCACATCCACTTTACGCTTCAGGTCGGTCAGCGCGCTGTAAACATTACCGAGCGAGGCATTTATCACCAGATTGACATTCTCGGCGGGAAGACCGAGAGTCTTGCGGCAATATTCGGCGAACACCGTTCCGTCGTTGATGGCCGACGGTACATTTACGGCGTTGTTGTAATCCTCGTTGGCTATAACGAGAGCCAGAGTATTGCGGTTTTCCTTCTTTGCAACAGGTATATTCTCATCGACATCCGATTTCTTCTGCACTCTGTAGCCGGCGCCTGACTGGCTTCCCTGATTGTTTTGAGCCACGGGCTGCTGCGATGCGAGAATCGAAGCGAAGTCGATGGCAATATCGGGAGTGCCGGTATACTCGCGTGCACGCTGGTTATCGTAGTTATAGGTCTTGCCGTTGAGAGTGAACGCTATCGAAGCGATCTTCACGCGGTTGTCATCGATAAAATATGTAGGATTTCGGAAAGTCACGCTGGCAAAATTGCTCTTGAACTGCTCCGCCTCGTGATCCTTGAGTGGAACGTGGAGATATATGGGACCGTAGGAGGTCTCAATCATAAATGTCTCATTGGTAGCGTCGTAGGGCATTAGCTTAATGTCGGTCAAGCGGAGACGGTTGCCATATTCCTGAAGGTAATTGGTACCGGCCTCGGAGAGCAGGCGCTCATATTCGGTCTTAATCGATGCTTCGTTGACACGCTTTTTGTATGCGTCGAGAGGCTCAAACTCACCAATCTTCGA
>JAIDSW010000240.1 GCA_029061025.1 Duncaniella sp. | reverse complement strand
AGCTAAAAGTAAATATAGGAATTTTTTCATAATCAGTAAGCTGGTTTTATGTCGTTTAATAATATAACAAATGTGGCGCGTAAGAGTTTTAAACTTTCGCGCGCCACTATAGTTAAAATAGTTTATTATCAGTTACGGAAAACTATCTTGTCGTCTTCAACGTCAATCACAATCGGGCGGTCGCGGTCAACTTTCTGTGCAAGAATATCTTTCGACAGCTGGTTGAGCACCTGGCGGTGGATAACTCTCTTGACGGGACGGGCACCGAATTCAGGATCGTAACCCTCCTCGGCAAGATAGTGCATGGCTTTGGGTGTAACCTGAAGCTTGACACCATTGCGCTCAAGCATCTTCTGGATGCTCTTGATCTGGAGACCGACGATTTCTTCAATCTCCACCTCATTGAGCGGGGTGAACATAATAATCTCGTCGATACGGTTGAGGAACTCGGGTCGAATCGTCTGCTTGAGCATCTCAAGAACTTCACCTTTAGTTTTCTCGATGGTTTCCTCACGACTATCGGGAGTCATTTTTGCAAAGTTATCGCGGATAACGTGCGAGCCCATGTTGGAAGTCATGATGATGATGGTATTCTTGAAGTTTACCATTCTTCCCTTGTTGTCGGTAAGTCGGCCGTCATCAAGCACCTGAAGCAGGATGTTGAACACGTCGGGATGCGCTTTCTCGATTTCGTCAAACAGCACTACGGAGTAGGGTTTGCGACGCACGGCCTCGGTGAGCTGACCGCCTTCATCGTATCCTACATATCCCGGAGGCGCTCCTACGAGACGAGATACCGCATGCTTCTCCTGATATTCACTCATGTCAATACGGGTCATCATGTTCTCGTCGTCAAAGAGGTATTCGGCAAGAGCCTTGGCAAGCTCGGTTTTACCAACACCGGTGGTACCCAGGAATATGAATGAGCCGATTGGACGTTTCGGGTCATTAAGACCGGCACGGCTGCGGCGCACGGCGTCAGCGATGGCAGCGATGGCATCATTCTGACCTACGACACGATTGTGAAGCTCGGCTTCGAGATGGAGCAACTTTTCTTTCTCGCTCTGTACCATCTTGTTGACGGGAATTCCGGTCCAACGCGAAACTACATCGGCTATATCTTCGGAGTCAACTTCCTCCTTGATAAGGGATTTTTCTCCCTGCATCATTTTCAGCTGCTCCTGTATGGTAGCGTTTTCATCCTCCTTGGCGCGTATGCGCGAGTAGCGGATCTCAGCCACCTTGGCATAATCACCTTCGCGCTCGGCACGGTCAGCTTCAAAATTAAGTTGCTCGATATCGATCTTGTTCTGCTGAACCTTGTCGATAAGATCTTTTTCAGCTTTCCAGCGTGCGGTAAATTCCTTTTCCTGATCACGCAGGTCAGCAAGTTCTTTTTCGAGAGTCTTGACCTTCTCGGTATCGCCCTCACGCTTGATAGCCTCACGCTCGATTTCCTTCTGAGCGATAAGGCGTGAGATCTCGTCAAGAGCCTGAGGAACTGAATCCATTTCAAGACGAAGTTTCGATGCGGCCTCATCGATAAGGTCAATAGCCTTGTCAGGAAGGAAACGATCGGTGATATAACGCTCCGAAAGTGTTACGGCTGCGATAATAGCCTCGTCGCGGATGCGCACGTGGTGGTGATTCTCATATCTCTCCTTTAGTCCGCGGAGAATAGCGATGGCAGCGGCCTCGTCAGGCTCGTTGACCATTACTTTCTGGAAACGACGTTCGAGAGCCTTGTCTTTTTCAAAATATTTCTGATACTCGTCAAGAGTGGTCGCACCGATGCTTCGGAGCTCGCCGCGGGCAAGGGCAGGCTTCAGGATGTTGGCGGCATCCATCGCACCTTCACCTTTACCGGCACCTACCAAAGTGTGAATCTCATCGATGAAGAGTATTATTTCGCCGTCTGACGCAGTGACTTCATTGACGATAGCTTTGAGTCGCTCCTCAAATTCACCTTTATATTTGGCACCTGCGACAAGCGCACCCATATCGAGCGAGAAAATCTGCTTTGAGCGAAGATTTTCGGGCACGTCGCCGCGCACGATACGCTGTGCAAGGCCTTCTGCAATAGCCGTCTTACCGGTACCCGGCTCACCGATGAGCATAGGGTTGTTCTTGGTACGTCGGCTCAGAATCTGAAGCACGCGGCGTATTTCATCGTCACGACCGATTACAGGGTCAAGCTTGCCTTCGCGGGCACGTTCGTTAAGATTGATAGCATATTTTGACAGTGCCTGGTAAGTATCTTCGGCACTTTGGTCAGTCGCCTTTTTACCTTTTCGGAGTTCGGCAACCGCACTTTCGAGTTCCTTTTCTGTCAGGCCTGCATCCTTGAGGATAACCGACGCGGGAGAATTAACCGCAAATATTGCCAGAAGAAGAGCCTCGAGAGTAACATACTCGTCACCCTGCTTCTTGGCTATGTCTACGGCACGCTGGAGCACATCATTGGATGTACGGGATAAATAAGGTTCGCCGCCCGATACTTTAGGCTCGGCGGCTATCTTGGCGTCGACCTGTCGCATCACGGCCTGGGCATTGGCACCGATCTTGGAGAAGATGAAGCTTATAAGCGACTCTCCTTCAGTCATCACGGCCTTCAGCAGGTGAACAGGCTCTATGGCCTGATTGCCGGCGTTGCGAGTAAACTCAATGGCTTTCTGCAACGCTTCCTGCGATTTAATCGTAAAGTTGTTGAAATTCATATCTTGTAGATGTTTGTTAAAATTTTTATTCTGTTTACATCATTTTAACAAATATCGTGCCGGATATGTTGAGGGCTCTTTACGGTTTTGTTATAGAAATTTATTTGTTGTATGACTGACAATATGTCCCTTCACTGCAGAAAATCTGACGGT
>JAIDSW010000024.1 GCA_029061025.1 Duncaniella sp. | reverse complement strand
CGGTGAATGTGATATTATCGGGAAAGATGTCACAAGGATACTTCACCGCGAGCCTGCCAAGGTATGGGTGGAGGTGATCGAGCGTCCAATTCTTAGAAACAAGGCAGACAAGGTCGCGCCTTCTCCCAGAATATATCAGGCCCCTGCTCCGGTGGCGGTCATCGGCGGCAATCATGTAGGTGCGGACATGCTCGCTCAGATTATAATCGACAAATACCGCTATCATCTTCCCGAATACCGTCAGGTCAGGCAGTATGCCGACCTCGGGGTAAGGTTGCCGGCATCCACCATCAACGACTGGGTGCATGCGGTGGCATCGAAACTCGATCCCCTCTATGAAGCTCATCGCAGGGACATACTCGGGAGTGATTACCTGCAGATCGACGAGGTGCCGTGGCGGATAGCCGATTCCCCGGGCAAGAGCAGAAAAGGGTACGCCTGGCAGTTCCTTGACAACCGTCCCCGCAGTCACGGACTTTACTTCCTTTACATCAACGGATCCCGTGCAGGAGCTATACCGCGTGCGGAGCTGCGCGACTTCCATGGGGCGATCCAGACAGACGGCTATGGCGTCTATGACTATTTTGAATCACAGGAGGATGTGACCCTACTGGGTTGCATGGCTCACGTGCGCCGTAAGTTTACCGACGCGCAAAGCTCGCATCCGCAGCTTGCCGCTCAGGCCGTAGAATGGATAGAACTGCTTTATGAGCTCGAAGCCAATCTCCGGGCAAAGAACGCCACGCCGCAACAGACAGCAGCCGAACGTCAGGCAAAGGCAATCCCTATAATGGATGCCATGGAGAAATGGATCCAACAGGTGCACACCCGATGCACTCCGTCCGACCCCATGGGCAAGGCTCTTGACTACGCTTACAAGCTTTGGCCAAGGTTAAGGCGGTACGCTCTTGACGGACGTTATAACATTGACAACAATCCGGTGGAACGCTCACAGCGTCCGTCGGTGATGGGTCGCAAGAACTACCTCTTCAGTAAAAGCGACAGCGGAGCCGTAGACAACGCTATCTTCTACTCATTGATTGAAAGCTGTGACATCGTGGGAATCGAACCGCTCAAATGGCTCACTGACGTATTGAATACTCTGCACGATGACACTCCTGCCGAACAGATCAGACTGATGCT
>JAIDSW010000239.1 GCA_029061025.1 Duncaniella sp. | reverse complement strand
CGTAACAAGGTCAGCATCAGCTTGCGATGCTTCAGGAGAAGTCTTTTTGATTGACTTTTCTATTCCACCTCTACGGTTTACGAAATCGCACAGCACCAGAAAGCCCTCCCGTGTGCCGATTAAAAGATTTCCTATTGGCGAATGATATTCTGCAATCATATTTTATGTCTGATAAGGTAGCGCGATACTGCGAGCGAGATTTTTATAATACCGTACTCCATTTCTTCTTTAAGCTTATCGATGGCGGTATCAGGATTCTTTTCATATTCATCCATCACGCGAAGGTAATCCCGGCGGGTTATGATTCTCGAGAAGTCGGAAAAGAGGTCATCATCAATGAGTTCTACGAGATGGTTATAAATGGTATTGACTTTTACGCCTTTGATGTCGGCTATCTCGGCCGGAGAGAATCCCTTTTCAAGAAGCCAGCGCGTCTCCTTTACAGTAGCTCCGGCAGAAAGACCTCCGCCACTCATGCCGATAGATTTCCTCACCTCGCCTACAAATTTTTTCCAGTAACGTATCACCCTGCGCTCGCCTATACCTTCGATCTGGGCAAATGATTCCATATCCACAGGTTTCAGCTTTACAATAGATTCAAGCACGAGGTCGTTAATCACCAGATATGGAGCTATTCCCTCTTTCTTAGCCAGGTCCTCACGCGCCTTGACAAGGTTTATACGCAGCAGATCATCGGTTGAAAGCCGGCGTGTTTCCTCTCGTTGTGCTTTTCTTGTGCGGCGGCCTGCAGCCGTATCGGGCTGAACGTACTTGGCAAGAGATACATCTACATCACCTTTCAGCACCTGCATGCCGTAAGGAGTCACGCGGAGATGGTTATGTTCTTCGTAGGCTATATCGAGCATACCGAGTTGTATCAGCTGCGATATATAATGATTCCATTGGCCGTAACTCATTTCACGACCGGCGCCGTAGGTCTTTATCAGATGAAAACCTTTCGACACGAGTTCGCTTCCCGACATCCCGCGAAGTATGTCGATAAGCATTGTTATTCCCACTTTCTGCCCTGTCCTGACTACGGCACTGAGCGCTTTCTGCGCCACAATCTTTCCATCGAATCTTACGGGTGGATTCACACACACATCGCAGTTGCCGCAATCGTGAGGCAATATCTCATTGAAATAGCTCAGAAGCACTCTGCGGCGGCAAACGTTACTTTCGGCATAGGCCTTGATGCGCTCGAGTTTCTCAGAATTGATCGATTTCTGCCCGCTGGATTCAATGAATGACTGGAGCGTGATTACATCGGAGTAAGAATAAAACATCACGGTCTCAGCCTTGGCTCCGTCGCGCCCGGCCCGTCCTATTTCCTGATAGTAAGATTCAATATTTTTGGGAAGGTTATTATGGACAACCCAGCGGATATTGCTTTTGTCGATACCCATACCGAATGCGATGGTAGCGCACACCACCTGGATGCGGTCGTTGGCAAACAGTTCCTGAGTAGTATTGCGCTCCTCGGCAGATAGTCCGGCGTGATATACGGCCGACTTATATCCGCGCTCGGTAAGCTCCTTGTTCATCGACTCGGCACCTTTTCGACTCATGCAATAGACTACACCCGCTCCGAAACGGTATTTTTCAATGAGTGCAGATATTATATTGAGTTTTTGTGTCTTGCCGGGATTCACCAGAACCTTGAGAGATAGATTAGGTCGATCAAATGATCCGATATAAGACTTATGATTCTCCAGCCTGAGCTGGGCCGAGATGTCATCGCGGGTCAACCTGTCGGCAGTAGCCGTAAGCGCCATAACGGGAATATTCGGAAATACCTCCTTAATTCTCGACAGCTGAGTGTAGACCGGGCGGAAATCGTGTCCCCACTGCGATATGCAATGTGCCTCGTCAATCGCTATCATATCCACGGGAAGATCACGGCTCCATCTGTCAAGTTCAAGAAGCAGACGCTCGGGGGATATGTAAAGCACCTTGATTTTGCCGCTCGACAGTTTTCGCAATATATCGCTGTTTACTTCTTCGCTCTGCATGGAGTTGACCGAAGCGGCGGGGATTCCGCAGGCAAGCAATGCTCCAGTCTGGTGTTTCATAAGTGAAAGCAATGGTGATACCACAATGGTGAAGCCGCTGCCGAGCAGTGCGGGAATCTGATAGCATATCGACTTTCCACCGCCCGTGGGCATGAGTACAGTGAGGTCATGACCTTTAACCACATCGGTGATAATATCAAGCTGAAGCGGTCGGAACGATGAATAGCCGAAAAAGCGCCTCAGTAGTCCTGTGGCGCGTTCTTTGATTTCTTGATCTGATAGTTGGGATGGCAGCATATCAATATGCGTTTTCCTCGCCGGCTATGGCATTGAGGACGGTACGGATCATAATTTTAATGTCAAGAAAGAATGTCCAGTGCTCGATATACCATATATCGTGCTCCACACGCCGCTCCATCTGCCACAGTTCCTCCGTCACGCCGCGGTACCCCCTTACCTGAGCCCAACCGGTGATACCGGGTTTGACAATATGGCGCACCATGTATTTCTCTATCAGACCGGAGTAAATTTCAGTGTGCTTGAGCATGTGCGGCCGCGGGCCTACCACTGACATATCTCCGAGAAACACATTTATAAACTGTGGTAGTTCATCGATACTCGTGCGCCGCAGGAAGTCGCCTACTTTAGTTTTGCGCGGATCGTCGCGTGTGGCTTGCTTGGAATCAGCGGCATCGTTTACCCGCAT
>JAIDSW010000238.1 GCA_029061025.1 Duncaniella sp. | reverse complement strand
CATTAATGGAGAAATCCGTAGTCTGCACGCCACCCTTGGTGTTGACGGAGCGCGACTCGGAATTCTGCTGCGACACGAGCGCCGTAGCCGTGAGTTTGCCAAACTGCAGCTTGGCCTTGATACCAAACAGAGCCGTACTACCGCGTATGAGCGACGATCCGGTGGTCATCGACACGTTACCGGCCTCGATGCTTTTTACTATGTCGTCCTCATGACCCTCGTAAGCGAGTTTGAGATTCTTGGAGTCGAAATCAAATGTTGCGTCGGTATTGTAGGTCATGTTGAACTTCAGTCGGTCGCCCACGCTTGCCGACACCGTGGCCTGGATTTTCTGATCGAAGTCAAAGTAGGTCTTGCGGCGGTTGGTGAGCGAGAGAGCGGGGTTGTCGGTCTTGTTGGACTTCACACCGGTGGAAATCTGTATCGATCCTTGAGTCTTGAGCTGCACGCCGCCGGGCCCGAATATCTTTTCGAGCGGCCCGAGAGCGAAATTCATATCGAGGATATTGAAAGGCTCTTTCTCTTTTTTCTGAATAGCCTCGGTGTTGCGCTGACGGAAATATTCCTGCATGTCGCGCCGGGTGAGATACTCGTTGTATCGGTCGGCCGAGATGAAAAACGGTGTGACTATATCGCTTTCGCCCAGGCGGGTACGCACGATATACATTCCCGTCACGGGATCATATTCGGCAGTGGTGGTGATGTTGGACGGATTGTCGAGGTCGGCTGCAAACTGCTCGGCCATAATATCCTCGTAGCCCTGCGGAATAGTGGGCTGAACGGGGTAGGGGAGCATGACGCTGTCGAGCGGAGTGGCAGGCGATACCGGCCATGCCGGTGCCGGCGGGGTGAATCCGGGGGTGGCATACTGGGCGCTCAGGTGCATGGACATGACGAGCATTGCAGCCGCTATGACCGCAATGCGCGCTATGTGAGATATTATACTCCTGTTATATTTACTATATCGCCTCAACGTTACTACATCATGGTGAACGCCTTCTTGATGGCAGCCTCCACGGTGACCGAAGGATCGGCGTCGAAAATTTTCCTGAGCGCTTTGGCGGCCTGCGGGCGGGGAAAGCCGAGCATGACCAGCGCTGCAAGAGCCTCTTCGAGAGCGGCGCTGCTGTTGGGAAGGTCGGGTTGTAATAATAACGTCGGGTCCGATGGTTTTATTTTATCTTTGAGGTCAACAATTATACGTTGGGCGGTTTTCAATCCTATGCCCTTTACATTTTTCAGGCGCGAATGGTCGCCGTTGACAATAGTCTGCTCGACTTCAGCCGGTTGCATCGACGACAGAATCATGCGCGCCGTTGCGGCTCCCACGCCCGACACGCCGTTGAGCAGCCGGAACAATTCGCGCTCCTCCGAGGTGGCAAAACCGTAGAGCGTCCACGCATCCTCGCGGATTATTTCCTGCACGAGCAGTTTTACAGGCGCTCCCTCCTGATTTTTTTCGAGAGCGGCGAATGTGGTGAGCGATATATTGAGCAGATAGCCCACTCCTGAGGTTTCGATGACCACGGTGGTGGGAGTGAGTTCGTGCTGAGTTCCTGAGATGTATTCTAACATAATGACTTTATCGGTTGTATTACAGATGCAAAGTTAATCATTTATTTGATGAATTTGACTATCTTTGCCGAGATGAAAAGCATTACAGGTAAAAGATTCGGCTTCTGCGCGCTCGGCAGCCTCCTTGGGATAATGGGGGTGACATATACGCTTATGTATCTGATTACACCCTATTTCGGCGACGACTGGGGGTATATGGGCGTTTACCGCACTTCCACCGGACTCGACGGGAGCTATCCACTATGGCAGTTCTGGCTTTACGATTTACGGCACTGGTTGCACACCAACGGGCGCATGGCCAATTTCCTCGCATCCATCTGTCTCGGGGCTTTTCCGCAATGGGTGTCGGATGTGATATTGGGAGGCGCGGCGGTAGCGGGGGGCGCTTTGATAGTAAGGCTCGGAGGCCTGTGGCGCACTCAGAGTTACGCTTCAATGGCTATCATCATGGTGGCCGTCTACGCTCTTCTGTTTCCGTGGTGGGACATGATGTTTACCATCGACTTTGCTTTCAACTATCCCTTTACGCTTGCGGTTGTGCTCGGGGCGGTATATCTGTTTATGAAACTGAATACTGCGGCAGGCGGCACTCTGAAATCTGTCATGGTGATTGCCGCCGGAGTTGTGGCAGGGTGCATGCACGAGTCGGCCTCGTTGCCGCTGCTTTGTGGAGCCGTGTGGTGGATATGGCGTGAAAAACGTTGGCTCACATTCTCGCCTGTGCAGCGGCGCATGCTTATCGCTTTTGCAGCAGGTACACTGCTATCCACTCTCTCACCCGGGATAATCTTACGTGCAGCCGGAGGCGAATTGTGGCGTATTCCCGATGATACGCCATGGGTGCTCATCGTTAAGTCGGCTCCCGTCACCCTTCTGATTTTCCTTGCCTATGGCATCATGTTGATGGTGAGCCGCAGGGCAAGACAGAATTTTTCCGCTTTATTTTCATCGCCTGCATGCGTGTGGGCTATAGCTGCCGTGACAGCGCTTGCTCCCGTGGCGGCCGGCGGCATAGTGGGGCGCAGCGGATGGTTCAGTCAGGCATATGCGCTGATATTTTTATGCTGTTGGGTGAGGAGCGCCGAGATACGTGTGCCCCGATCGTTAGCCGTGACAGCGGCCGCGGCAGCATGGCTCATCACTTCAGCCCAGAGCGTAGCCACTGTGATTACCGGAGTGGAATTTCATGAGCGGATGGCGGAAATCGACCGTGCATACGTGGATTCGCCCGACGGAATAGTGTTTGCCGAGGATGTCGACTATCTCACCGGCCCGTGGTGGACGCTTCAGCGTATAGATCACCGCACGCAGGATATGTATTATGAATGCAAGGCATTTGCCGGATTTTATCATAGGGACGAACTGCCCGTGATACTCCCCCCTGAAGCCGAGCTGATCGATTTCCTTACGATAGATGAAGCGGAGTTCCCCTCGGGAGTGATAATTACCACTTCCGAGCCTTCTGAAACTCAGCGTGATGCAATGACCGTAATTCCTTTTGAAAGAGAGGGTAGGCGGTTTTTTCTGCTAATTCCGCGTCGCGCCCTCGCCTGGGGTGAGCGTTAAAGGCCGCCGAGAGTGAAATTAAAAGTTAAAATATTCACGTACTATTGAAAATTTCATTATCTTTGTAACTCAATTTAGATGTGAATACTGCAAAATGAAAACCAATATAGGAG
>JAIDSW010000237.1 GCA_029061025.1 Duncaniella sp. | reverse complement strand
CCACCACACGGCGTAGGAGATGAACTTGAAGCCGCGGGTTTCGTCAAACTTCTGAGCCGCCTTGATCAGACCGAGGTTGCCCTCGTTGATAAGGTCGGGGAGGCTCAGTCCCTGATTCTGATACTGCTTGGCTACTGAAACCACGAAGCGGAGGTTGGCTTTGACAAGCTTCTCGAGAGCCTTTTCGTCGCCCTGATGGATGCGCTGGGCGAGCTCTACTTCCTCTTCCACTGAGATAAGTTCCTCACGGCCAATCTCCTGGAGAAATTTGTCAAGCGACGCGCTCTCGCGGTTGGTAATTGATTTTGTAATTTTTAATTGTCTCATTTGCTAAAAAGGCCAAATTAACGTGCAAATTTAATCATTTTCCTCGATAAAAGCAAGCGTGAACCGCTATATTAACAACTTTTTTAATCGGGGAGTATGATACAATTATAAACGCCGACATACAGTTTTTATTTTCTCGCTTGAATAAAAATCATTACTTTTGCGAAAAAGTATATATTTACATTCAAGACCATCATTATCCTCACGATATATTATGCGGCGACTTTCGACAGGCCTGGCCATCTTAATTACAATATTGCTTTTCCCCGCTGCCTCGGGCGCGCAGATTATCAAGCGCGCGGGCGAGCTGATACAATCGGCCATCGATGACACGCGCACTGACTCGCTTTCGGTCGACGAGATGACGAGGCGCGACTCCATCAGGATGCACGAGATGGAACTGGAACTTCAGGAGCTGAAGTTAAATGAGATAGTGCTTCGCACGGAGCTCGCCGATGCTCTAAATCACAATCATATCGCCGATTCCATCAAGCGCGAGGAGCAGCGTCAGCGCATCGATTCGCTCAGAGCTGTCACCCCGGGCGTTCCCGTGGTGGTGGAAGGAGATACGCTGTTTACGATTTATGCAGCCCGCGGCGGATATTCGGCTGTGGATCGAGCGCAGTCTATCGTGGAGACACTCACCCGAATAGGGAAGGATCGACGTATGCGCAGGGATTCGGTGTATATGCTCGACAATGAAAATTATGTCGATATAATGTATGGCGACAAAGTGATATTTACCGTCACCGAGCAGGACGCATTATGGCATGGCAGCACCCCGATGGAACTTGCGGGCGAATATATGCCTCTTCTGGTGGCCAAGATAAGTCAGCTGAAGGAGGAAAACAGTATATGGCAGTATGTGAAGCGTGCCGGACTGTTTGTGCTGGTACTGGCGATGCAGTGCCTTCTTTTCAAGCTGATCAACTATCTTTTCCGCCGCCTGCGCCGTCGCATAATCAGTTTCGGCCGAAGCCGCCTGAAGCCGCTGGTGGTGAAAGACTATGAGTTGCTAAATACCCGTCGCCTCTGCCGGATACTCGGCTATGCAGCCAATTTCGTGAGGGTGATACTGTTGTTGCTGCTTCTGATATTGACGGTGCCGATTCTGTTTGCGATATTTCCGCAGACCGAAAACCTCGCCCTGCGGATATTTGCATATATAGTGGACCCGATAGTGATGGTGATAAAGGCGATAGTCGACTATATCCCCAACCTTTTCATTATCATCGTGATATGGACCTGCGTAAGATATATCGTGAAGGGACTGCGATATATAGCAGGAGAGATACAGAGCGAAAAGCTCAAGATTTCGGGCTTCTATCCCGATTGGGCCGAACCCACCTTCAATATCATCCGCTTTCTGCTTTATGCCTTTATGATCGCCATGATTTATCCTTACCTGCCCGGCTCGGAATCGGGAGTATTTCAGGGAATATCAGTGTTTGTGGGTCTTATAGTGTCTCTCGGATCAAGCACGGTGATCTCCAACTTCATAGCCGGATTTGTAATTACCTATATGAGACCATTTAAGGTGGGTGACTTCATCAAGGTAAAGGATACGACCGGAAATGTTATAGAAAAAACTCCCTTCGTGACCCGACTGCGCACTATCAAGAATGAAATTATCACTATCCCCAATTCATTCATAATGTCGGGCGATACGGTCAATTACAGTGCATCGGCCCGCAGCTACGGGCTTATAATCCACACTATGCTCACCATGGGCTATGAGACCCCGTGGCGCAAGGTGCACCGACTGCTTATCGACTCGGCTCTTGCCACTCCGGGCGTGCTTAACAACCCCGAGCCATTCGTGCTCGAGACCGAGCTTAATGATAATTACATGTGTTATCAGATCAACGCCTATATCACCGATGCCGACGCGATGCCGCAAATAACCTCGGATCTGTTGCAGAATATTCAGGATAATTTCCGCGATGCCGGTATCGAGCTTGTGGCACCGCACTATATCTCCACCCGCGACGGCAATGCATCGAAAGTGCCGATGACCATGCGCGAGCACAAGGAAAAATAAGAGGTGGAGGCTTCTGTCTCACGACGGAAGCCCCCGACTTGCATGAATACTTCTTTTGGATCAGTGACACACATTGAACCGTGTCTTTTTGCCGTTGACCTTTAACCTGACCTTAGGATTGGAGAACCTCGTGATATGAGGGAAGGTGACGGTAACCTCGGCCACGCCGTCGGTGACAGACACTCGTACGGAAGTCGCCTTGTATTCGCGTCCTAAAGTAACCAGAGTTATATCCGTTACTGTATAATTTTTGCCGGGTTTGTCGTCGGTGAACACTATTGTCACCTTCTTAGCGAAATTCTGGACGCTACCGCATCGAGTATTCGCATAAGCTCCCGCAATGGACAGGAGG
>JAIDSW010000236.1 GCA_029061025.1 Duncaniella sp. | reverse complement strand
AATTTTAAAACCTACTGAAATAATAGCATCTAAATTATAATATTTAGTCTTATATTTCTTTCCATCTTCTGCAGTATGTAAGAAATCCTTACATACTGAATTTCTATCTAATTCATACTCTAAGATATTATTTAAATGCATAGTTCCTGCCTTAAAGCTTTACAATAGTATAGCATGGCTCGCGCAAAGCGAAAAAATTAAAGAAATACCACATGCCATTTATTGCAGTAACCTTTCCGCTAAATAACGCCCGTTAAGGGCGTTATTATAAGTAGCACCATACGCCGCAGCTTGCGGAGGCGTGTGGTGTTTTGAAGGCACATGAGATTGCTGTGTCCGTTAAGGACACAGAAGAGGTAAATTAGGCAGAAAAAGTTGCGATTATTGAAAAAGAATTCTAAATTTGCGATATGAGCTACGTAACACTGACATATCATATTGTGATTGCAACCTATGGCCGCCTTCATTCCATAGATCCTGATTATGAAACGGAGCTATATCGGTTTATTTATACCTATCTTAAAAACCGTGATGTTTATGTAAGAAGGATTGGAGGAATGCCCGATCACGTGCATATTCTTTGTGATATTCCACCGAAGTATGCAATCTCCGAAGTTGTCAAGGGACTTAAAGCCGAATCAAGCAAATATCTTCACTCTAATCCTCACTTCCCCCATTGGCAGAAATGGTCACGGAGGTATGGCTGTTTCGCCGTCAGCGCTGATAAAAGAGAGATTGTGAAGAATTACATTATGAATCAGCGCAGCCATCACACCACTCAATCTTGCAGGGAAGAATTTGTATCATTACTTCTTAAAGATGGTTTCTCTACTGAAATCCCGGCTTTAGGTGACAGAGAGTAATTCCGTTTCCCCAGTGTCCTGAATGGACACCATTTCAATTTTTCCCTTTCTTCTACACCACACGCCTCCGCAAGCTACGGCGAATGGTGCTACTGATATGTATGTCCTTAACGGACATCATTCACTGAAAAGTCAACCATTACAAATGCACGGAAGCTTCACTGATACAGAAAAGTGAGCAAAATATCCGAATAATTTATTATCTTTGTAATACCATAACCTTTAACCTTGAACTTATGCTTGGACATGGACCTATGCCTCTGCCATTAACCCTCTTGGCGATTGCAGATTTCTGTTTATCTCTTACCAAAAAGAAACGCTTTACACGAAAGCCTGAACCTCTACCTGAAATCAATCCGCAAAGGATAGAAGATATTTATGCTTCACACCAAGGTATGCAATATGAGGAAATTGAAATTCAGATTTTGGATCCTGTATATTCAAAATGGTCATACAAAAAACAACCCGGAGATCCATTATACCTGAGATACGAAAAAGGAAATATCTATTTAATAATGAACGCTGTCAAGATATGCGCCGTTTATCCTCGGTATGGTTCTGGCCTGAAATATATTTTTGAAAATAATCTTCCATTTGAGGCTTTTCTCAAGTCAAGAGCTTTTAAAAACAAAGGAATTTATGATTTCTTTACGATAGTAATTTTCTTTTGAAAACCTCCATAAAAGATTCTCCCCGCTCCGATAATTCTTTCGAAGCGGGGAGAATTTAATTTTTTAATCAAATTGATTACTTCGTCATTCCTTCCATTTCGAGGGAGGCGAGGATGAAGGGACCAACGCCTTTGCCGTCGTTATCGCGGATGGGTTCGGAGATGTAGTATTCAAATGTTCCGTTGCGGCGCTCGTTGTTGCCGCCACCGAGCCCTGCCACCTGACAGCACTGAGTAAGATTGATGGTGCCGTCTTCGTCGGTAGTGATGAAGTTATCGAGGATTCCCTGATAAGCCTTTTCACCGGCTGCACGATATGAATCGTCGAGCAGACCGAGACGGTTGGCACGAAGGAGATTGTAGCTGAACATAGCCGCACAGGTAGCTTCGAGATAGTTACCTTCACGACCCGGTTCGTCAAGGACCTGATACCAGAGACCGGTCTCGGGATCCTGATACTTCACAAGTCCGTCGGCTACGCTTTTGAGAAGCGCTACGAGTTCGGGACGATACTTATTGTCCTGCGGGAGATTTTCGAGCACATCCACTATAGCCCATATATACCAGCCCATGGCGCGACCCCAAGCGTGTTGTGACTGACCTGTCTTTTTGTCAGCCCAAAACATCGACTTCGTTTCATCCCATGCGTGACGATACAAGCCTGTGGCGGGGTCATAAGTTTTCTTTCCTACAGTGAGAAGCTGCTTGGCTATATCGTCATAAGCTTTCTTCTGATCTTTACCGGTGAGGAAATTATTGGCATAATCAAGATAGAAAGGCTGACCCATATAAAGGCCGTCGAGCCAAAGCTGACGGGGATATATCTGTTTGTGCCAGAAACCGCCGGTCTTGGTGCGGGGATGTTTCTGAAGCTGGGCGTAAAGCCTGTTCATAGCGTCGAGGTAGCGCTGCTCGCCTGTGAGCTTGTAGGCACGCATGAGCAACCGACCGTTTTTCACGTGGTCGATATTGAAATCTGCCGACTTGTAGGTAAGAATCTCACCGTCGGGCATCACAAGAGAATCTACATAAGAGATGGCATAATCACGGATTGAATCGATACCATAGCGTGAGCCGGCGGCCTCGATGCCGTCCATCTCCACGCCCACGGAATAGCTCCAGTGCAGACGCTTGCTGTGGTCGACACTCCAGCTCGAAGGATGACGTTTCATTTCCGAAAGAGCCATCTTAACCGACATGGGCTGCGCTTCAATACAGGGCTTGCCGTTGATTATCAGGTTGATGAAGCGCACATCTTTAACCTCTCCTTTAATGGAGTTTCCACCTGAGGTAACACCGTTGAACACACAATCCTTCACCTCGATATTCTCTATATTGCAGCGATCATCGTAGCCCTCGATCTTCACGCCATACTTACTCTTCTGACATGTTACGTTTTCGAGATATACATTTTTCACAAAAGGATAGAAATCACGCTGACACTTCTCACGCTGCTCATACACGAGATTGATTTTCAGCACAGCCTCGCGGCACTGCCCAACCTTGACGTTGCGCACGAAGATATTTTCTATCACACCGCCGCGGCAGTTGTTGGTCTTGATACGGATCACACGCTCCAGGTCGGGACTATCCATTACGCAGTTCTCTACAAAGAGATTCTTATATCCGCCGGAAATCTCGCTGCCGACTACCACGCCGCCATGGCCATTCTTCATCTGGCAGTTGCGCACAATGATATTTTCGCGCGGACGGGCGGCAACAC
>JAIDSW010000235.1 GCA_029061025.1 Duncaniella sp. | reverse complement strand
AACTCGTACTTTACGATGCCTCGGCCATCTTCGAGAGTATGAACGAGGTCTTTTTCCACGAAAAGCGACAGTACGCGAAACACGCTCGACTTCTCAACAGTCTCAAGTTGGGTCTCGATTTCTACGAGACTCAACGGATGCTCTGAGTCAAGAAGAGCCTTGACCACAAGCATGCGGTTAGGCGTTGCCTTTATCCCGGATTCTTCGAGCAGTGTCAGCGCGTTATTTCCCATCGTTTACAGTTTTTCTGCAAAGATAAAAAAATTATTACTAATTTTGCAGGTGTTATGAAACTTACCACAAAGATATTAAGTCTTGTAGTAGCGCTTCTGATGATGAGTGCGGCTGCAATTACTGTCAATAAGAAAATATTAGGTCATGATATCGTCTCCACATCGGGAAATGTGGCTTTGGTATCTACCGATACCATGACCGTGATGCCCGACGGCACTATTGTGATCCACACAGCGCCCTTTGCAAAGAAAAACATCGGTTATGCAGGCCCTGTACCTCTTAACCTTTACATTCAGGACGGTAAGATTACTCAGGTAGAACCATTGCCTAACTCTGAGACTCCATCGTTTTATAAGCGTACGGAAGTTTTATTTAAAAATTGGGAAGGTAAGACGCCGCAGCAGGCTGCCCAACTGAAGGTTGATGCTGTAACCGGCGCGACGTACACATCTCTTGCTATTATTAATAATGTGAGAGATGGCGTTGATTATTACCTGGGGACTGAAGCGGGGGCTTCAAATTCTTTGCCTGCGAAAATGTGGATAGCGCTTGCAGTGACACTTGCCGCCTGCATCGTTCCGATATTTGTAAAAAGCAAGATATATAATTATGTGCAGCTCGTAGCCAACATTGTAGTACTCGGCTTCTGGTGCGGACAATTCCTCGACTATTCAGTATTGCTTAAATATTTATCGGGAGGTTTCTCGATGCCCGGGGCGATAGTAGCAATTTTGATGCTTCTTGCCGCTTTTGTATATCCTCTCTTTGGCCGTGCACAACACTATTGCAATCATATATGTCCGCTTGGATCGGCACAGATCATTGTCGGCCGGTTTTGCAGCAGAAAGATACATCTGTCAACCGGAGTACTGAAACTGCTCGATTGGTTTAGAAAAATCCTTTGGGCTGTGCTGATGTTCATGCTTTGGGCGGATTGTATGACGGAGTGGATGGATCTGGAACTGTTTCAGGCATTCCAGTACGAGTCGGCATCATGGGGCGTGATAATAGCCGCCGTAATCTTCATAGCTTTGTCGGCCGTGATTTCGAGGCCGTTTTGCAGATTCGTGTGTCCGACGGGATCACTTTTCAAGCGCGCTGAAAACATAGGTTAATAATCTTCAAAATATAACTGATGAAAAACTCTTCATTTCTGATTACACTGCTGGCTGCGGCATTGGTCTTCGTCACATATAAGTGGGTGGATTCCTGCAACAATTCGGCATCAGCTCCTGAAACCGCCAGATCTACTGCGATCAATGACATAATGTCACGCACAAGCGTGAGGTCATATTCCGACAGGGCAGTTGATTCCCTTACCGTGGATACGCTTCTCCGGGCAGCGATGGCAGCCCCTACTGCCGCTAACAAGCAGCCGTGGCGTTTTGTGGTGATTACCGATACCGCATCACTTGACTATATAAGTGAAAATTTCGGCTCAATGAAGATGGCTGCCGAGGCGCAGCTCGCCGTAGTATTGTGTGGCGATGTGACTGCAACATTCGATGGGGAAGGTCGGGAATATTGGGTGCAGGATGTATCGGCCGCTACTGAAAATCTTCTCCTTGCCGCACATTCAGTAGGATTGGGAGCTGTGTGGTGTGGCATATATCCCATATCGGAGCGAGTAAGCAAATTTTCCGCTCTGTTGAAGTTGCCCGAGAACATCGTGCCGATGGCATGCGTGTGTGTAGGCTACCCGGCAGCCGCATTAACGCCGAAGGATAAGTGGAAACCGGAATATATAAGATTTAATTCCTGGAACTGAAATGGGAGAGTGGACAGTAGAACGGTATACACGTCAGCTCGAAAAAGAATGGAACGAGTTTAACGGCCGTGCCCGCAACGCTACATTTCTCACTGACCGGCGTTATATGGATTATCATGCCGACAGATTTACCGATCATTCTCTCATAGCCAGAAAAAACGGAAAGATTTTGGCTCTTCTTCCGGCCGACATTACGGCTGACGGTGTATTGCATTCTCATCGCGGACTCACTTACGGAGGCTGGATCTTGCCCCGCCGACATTTTGATGCAGCTTCGATGCTTGACCTGTGGGATGCCATGATAGAATACTGCAAGGATGCCGGAATCAATGCGGTTGATTATAAACCGTTGCCCTATATCTTCGCCTCGGCACCTTCGGGAGAAGATATTTATGCACTGTTTCGATCGGGTGCAAGACTTACCGAATGTAATATATCAGCAGCTATCAGTCTTACTGCCAACCCCGGATTCAATCAGGGTCGGCGCCAGAGACTGCGCAAAGCTATTGTGGCAGGCGTCACTGTAGAAAAAGCCACAGATGAAGGAGCGTGGAGAGAATTTTACACCATGCTTAATGAGTGCCTTCATGAACGCCACGACGCAGC
>JAIDSW010000234.1 GCA_029061025.1 Duncaniella sp. | reverse complement strand
TGGCTACATTCCTGCCGCTGAGCGGATATTTTGAAGATGCCATTTCGCGCTATAACTCCATCGATACTACCGGCATGTCGACCGACCGCAAAATCGAATACCTCGACACCGGACGCCAGATGTATAACTATATCGCATCTTTTCATTCATCACATCCGGCCGACAGCGAGAGATATATGACTCTCTCACGCAAAGCCCAGGAAGAGATGCTGCCGCTCCTCGACCCCGCCTCAAGTAAGTACCGCCTGAACTTGGGCGAACATTATTACGCTGAGAATCAATACTCCAAAGCCGATGCCGTGCTTTCAGATCTCATCATGAATCTCGACGAGTCCGACAACATTTATGCACGCGCGAGTCACATCCTCTCAGACATTGCTCTCGCCCGCGGGCGAGATGTGGACCACCTTTATCATCTGACCCTCTCTGCTATAGCCGACACCAAAGCCGCCACACGAGAAGTCGCATCCTTACAGGAACTTGGCGCGGCACTCTTTGAATACGACAACGTAGAGCGCGCCCACAATTTTCTATCCACCGCCCTACGCAATGCCGTGGAGTGCAATGCGCCCCTCCGAATGATTCAGTCAGCCCAGGCCATACCCATAATAGAGCAGGCTCACCTTTCGCAGCTCAATCAGTCAAGATACATCACTTACGGTGTGATTGTGTTGCTGGCCATCATACTTCTGCTGCTCATATACACTATGTGGGCGCTCTACAAAAAGGTCAAGCAGATGAACGGCCTTACCGAGAAGCTCGGCGATGCCAATAAAGTGAAGGACATCTATATTAATGAATTTCTTAACCTCTGCTCGGTATATATCGAAAAGCTCCACAAGCTGAGCAACCTTGTTCACCGCAAACTCACCACCGGAAAGTCCGACGATCTGCTTCAGCTCACCAAGTCAGGCAAGCTCGTCGAGGAGCAGACCGACGAATTCTATACCGTGTTTGACGAAGCGTTTCTCAACCTGTATCCACAATTTGTGGAGGCGGTCAATCTCCTTCTCCGCCCCGAGGATCGCATAACCCTTGCCGAAGGAGAAAAGCTCAATACTGATCTGCGCATCCTCGCCTTCATGCGTCTGGGCATATGCGAAAGCAACCGCATAGCCCGGCTTCTCAACTACTCCGTCCACACCATCTACGCCTACCGCAACAAGCTTAAAAACCGAGCTATTTCACGCGATACTTTCGACGACGACATCATGAGCATTCCATCGATCTCCGAGACCCGCGAAATCAGGTAAAGAAGGGGCGGAAATGGGTAGAATTTTACTCATATACACCTAAATTCAATCTATATAAGCGGCATATTTTGAAAATACCATATGCCTAATAACTAATTATTTATACAATTTAAAGGTTGAATATTATCTATATCACACCCTCAATGACTTGTAAGCCGTGGTGATACCTGCTAATTTTGCAACACCACAGGACATGAAAGCGCATTTCTCACCCCTTGAAACCCTCGGAATGCAGCTTGTCCGTCCTCAGGAAATTTTGACTCAAATGAGAGAAATCTCATCGAAGATATTGCATAATAGTAAATGTGTTTTTATGTTAGGTTTGTAGAGTCTTATTGCTAAGACCGCGCAACGACTGCCCCGAGAGGAGCGGTCGTTGCGTTGTTTATATCCCCTCCCCACTGTCGATGAGACACAATGCCGAAAACCCGGATTACGTTTTATTGTTCAACAAATGTTAACTCCCGCGAAAAAATCAAAAACGATTTGGAGATTATAAAATTAATGAGTAACTTTGTAAACTGAAAAATTTACGCGAATTCTAATTCTAATTATTTTAAGATTTACTGCCTATCGAAACATTTCTACTCTAAACAATAAAAAGAATAGAAAATGCAAGAAATGACTAAGCTGACTGACCGGGAGTTGGTACAGGCTTATGCAAACAACGACAATACTGCTTTCGACACCCTGCTGCAGCGTCACCAGGGCAAAGTATTCGCCTATATCCTGCGTATAGTCAAGAATAAAGATGTGGCCGATGATATATTTCAGGACACATTCGTTAAAGCCATCATGACCATCAAGCAGGGCCGCTATACCGAAAGCGGCAAGTTCTCGGCATGGTTGCTGCGCATAGCCCACAACCTGATCATCGATTATTTCCGTCAGGAAAAATCCGAAGGAGTCACTTCAACCGACGAAGAAGGAGTTGACCTCCTTAACCGCCGCGATCTCTGCGAAGGCACCATAGAGGACTGGCTTGTAGCCGAACAGCTCGACGTGGATCTCCGTCAGCTCGTCATGGCTCTCCCCGATCCCCAGCGCGAAGTGCTTATAATGCGCTTTTACCGCAATATGTCGTTCAAGGAAATAGCCGAAGCCACCGGAGTCAGCATCAACACAGCACTTGGCCGCATGCGCTACGCGATAATGAATATACGCCGCATCGCCAAAGAGAAAGATATTGCGCTCGCCGTGTGACATCGTTCACGCGAAGCCGCTTGTAGATAACACCATCAACCCCGCCTGAAACGCCACCGCAGTTTCAGGCGGGATTTCTTTTTTATGCAGTTCACAATCCCGTGCGGGAGGCGATCCAGCGCAGTTCGGCCTCGATATGAGCGGAATCATCAGTCACCACCCGTGCCCGCTCAAGATATTGCCGCGCCTGTGCATACCATCCCGCCGACGAATATGCCATACCGATATTCGACAATATCAAGCCGTCTGTATATGGGGTATCGTCACATCTTGGAGAAGCAAGTGACTCGATCCATATGGTAGCGGCATCCATGAAGCGCTTCATGCGGTAATATTGCAAGCCTTTTGCGAAACACAGCGCACGGCGCCCCGGCTGCATGCGATACCATTGCCATCTCATTCCCTGCCTTACATTTCGATAATTCAGGTAGGCTTATTCGTGGGAAGGGCGCACGAAACCGCATTTCTCAAGCACACGTATCGCACCCTGATCGG
>JAIDSW010000233.1 GCA_029061025.1 Duncaniella sp. | reverse complement strand
TGATTTTTCACTGACCCACTTCAATCCAAAGAGAATGAGCAAAGAAATTATGAAACTTTTACAGCAGAAACTCGCAAAATACACTGCTCCACAGGAAGCCAAAGCCGCCGGAGTATATCCGTATTTCCGTGCTATTTCATCAGAACAGGATCCCGAGGTAATCATCGACGGACGCAAAGTGCTGATGTTCGGCTCCAACTGTTATACCGGTCTTGTCAACGATCCCCGTATCAAGGAAGCAGCTATCGAGGCTACCCGCAAATATGGTACCGGTTGTGCAGGCTCTCCGTTCCTTAACGGTACGCTTGATCTCCACAAAAAACTCGAAGCTCGCCTTGCCGAATATACCGGAAAAGAGGATGTGATGATCTACTCTACAGGATTTGAAGTAAACCTCGGCGTGGTTTCTACCCTTACGGGTCGCGAAGACTATATCCTTTGGGATGAGCAGGATCATGCCTCGATTATCGAAGGTCGACGCCTTTCGTTCAGCCAACAGCTCAAGTATAAGCACAATGATATGGAATCGCTTGAACGCCAGCTCCAGCGTTGTGAC
Source organism: Duncaniella sp. (assembly GCA_029061025.1). Classification (GTDB taxonomy): domain Bacteria; phylum Bacteroidota; class Bacteroidia; order Bacteroidales; family Muribaculaceae; genus Duncaniella. The sequence goes on along the minus strand of JAIDSW010000233.1, from coordinate 810 downwards.
CCCGACAGAGTTAAACTCATCGTCACTGACAGTGTGTTCTCTATGGAAGGTGACGTGGCAGATGTAAAAAAAATCACCGAGCTCGCCAAGAAATACAATGCATCGGTGATGGTAGATGAAGCTCACGGTATAGGAGTATTCGGCCCCGGTGGCCGCGGCGTATGCCATCACTACGGAGTAGCCGACGATGTCGACCTCCTCATGGGTACATTCTCCAAATCATTCGCATCACTTGGCGGCTTTATCGCTACCGACAAGGAAATCACCAACTTCCTCCGTCACCACTCCCGCTCTTATATCTTTACCGCCTCCATCACTCCTGCATCTACAGCTGCAGCTCTGGCAGCTCTCGACATCATGGAGAAGGAACCCGAGCGTCAGGAGAATCTGTGGAAACTGACTCATTATGCACTCGACGGATTCCGCAATGCCGGTTTTGAAATAGGTCATACCTCTACTCCCATCATCCCTCTCTTTATCCGCGACGATTTCAAGACTTTCGCTATCACCCGCGATCTGCTTGACGAAGGTATCTTTGTAAATCCCGTGGTTTCGCCTGCCGTAGCGCCCAATGATACCCTCATTCGTTTCAGCCTCATGGCCACTCATACCATGGATCAGGTGACAACCGCTATCGAAAAGATCACGAAAGTATTCCGCAAGCACGGCATTATCGAATAGCAAATATAGCATCCCATCTGATGCCGGACCCTGCATAACAACACGTATCCCAATAAGAATTTAAATATAAGGCTCGGCTTCCATCACGCCGGGCCTTTGTATATATAAAGTCAATAATTATGGCTAACA
>JAIDSW010000232.1 GCA_029061025.1 Duncaniella sp. | reverse complement strand
TCAGTGGCGTGGCCGAAGATTTCAGAGTTCATGAGGTTGCCCAGACGGATCAGTCCGCCCACCAGGGCAATGGGGATCACCAGACGGTCAAATGTCCACAGAGGATTGCGCTTGGCAGTGAACCACGAGAAGCAGAACACGCCTATCATCACACCGATAGTTCCGCCGTGACTTGCAAGACCGCCTTGCCATACGTAGAGAATCGATATGGGATCGGTCTTGTAGTAATCCCACTCGTAGAAGAATACGTGACCGAGGCGGGCGCCGATAATCGTGCCGAGTACGGTCCAAATCAGCAGAATGCTAAGCCAGCTTTCGGGAGCACCTTCATGCTTGAAAATTCGGGCTTCGATCTCATAGCCTATGATGAAGCCTATCATGAATGCGAGGCTGTACCAGCGCACCTGAATAAACCCGTCGTAAAGATAGGGGCTAACGTCCCATGTGATATATTGGAGAATTGAATTTATCATAGTACAAAAAAATGTGTCAGTTGACACGGCATTGGTTCATTTCATCATAAGCGAGCCATTCAGGATCATTCTCGGCCGAAATTTTCAGCGGAAGCAGAGGCATATCGGCGAGAGCTTCGTTGAGCTTGCGGCCGAAGATATGGGTGCTTAATGTATAGAACACCCAGGTGCGTTCGTCATCGCCCGTAAACACGCCCGTCAGCACTGCCACCGGATCTTTACGGAAAGCTTCCTGCAGTGCATCCTGCACCTGCTCCATCTGTCGCGAAAGTGCGTCGTCGGGCATACCTGAAGCGTCACCCTGATATGGCCACGCGACTTCGATGCGTATGTTGAAGCGCGGATTAGAACGGAATTTTTCCACATCGGTGCGTCCCGATACCATTACGAGGCGTCCGTTGTCGGCCTCGGCGGGAGCCGTCCACCAGTTGCTTTCCTGCTCAGCCATAAAAGATCAATCTACTAATTGATATGATGTTACCTCAAGATAATAGAAGGTGAGATATTCCTTACCTTCCTCGGCGGTGCGCTGCTCGATGCGGTTGCGGTAGTCGCGTGTGGATTCATCGAAGAATTCCACGCCTTCCTGACCGCGGTACTTGCGCTCGTATTCACACCGGCGGTGAGAGTCGAGCATCTGCGAATCATCGTCGAGATTGTAGTCGCGGAGTATCTGCACGTGCATGCGGTACTGCTCGTCGAGGTTATGCACGCCTTCGATGTTGAGGTGCTGATCGCGAAACATGCCGCGGAAAATCACGGTTTTCTTCGAGAGGCTGTCGGGAAAATATCCGCCTATGGCCGGGGTGGCCACGCATCTTATAAGAGCAGAGTCGGAGCCCATGATATAGGCCGTGTAGGATGAGTAGTCGCATATGTGAGCGCAATGTCCCTTGATTTCAATGATCGAATCAACAAGCTTTGAAGCTTCGTCTAAAACTTTATTAACTGAAATGCAATCAGTTACTACGATATTATTGGCCGGTTTCTTATCGCCTGTCGAGCATGAAGCGACTGCGATCGTGGCAGCTGTGGCAAGAAGGAGCAGGAGTTTTCTCATTGTTGAAACTTACATAAGTGTATTTTATACCGCAAAGTTAATAAAATTACCGGCAGAATTTATTTCAGTCACTTTTTTGCCACTGCAATGTAACTGCTATTCATATCTTATGGCCCGTGCGGGGGAGATGGAAGAAATGATGCGCGAGGGGAGGATGAGCACAAGCGTGGAAATGATGATGACTCCGGCATTCACGGCCGCTAACCACCATGCCGAGAGCTCTACAGGTACCGAATCAAGATAGTATGCCTCGGGATCAAGCGGAATGACCGACAGGTATTTCTGCAAAAGCAGAAACAGAAGTGCGACGCTGTTGCCTATCAGCAATCCGGTGGCTACGAGCCGGAGTGTCACCATAATGAAGATGCTCCGTATCATGGCGTCGGTCGCGCCCATGGCTTTAAGGATGCCTATCATGTTGACGCGCTCAAGCACTATGATAAACAGGCTCGAAATAAGGGTGAGGGCCGACACAAGCATCATGATTACCAGGATTACAACCACATTGGTGTCGAGGAGGGCGAGCCAGTTGAAATATTGGGCGGCGGAAGTGTGGATATTGCTCACCGTGAGGAAGTCATTGATGCGTCCGGCATAGTTGGCGCTCACGAGTCTTGCCGACAAGTCACGCTGCATCATGTCGATAGTCTCGTCATCGCGGTCAGTGTAAACCTCCACTGATGAAGCATAAAGGGAATCGGCACGGACAATGCGCCTTACCATCGATATATTTCCGAATACAAGCGCCTTGTCGAAGTCGGTAAAATGTGTGTCGAAAATGGCTGAAACTTTCAGCTTTCGTGCGCGTGGCACCCTTGAGTCGGTGATGAAAGCGTTGACGCTCTCTCCGGCATTAACCCCCAGGCGTGATGCGAGAGTGCGCGACACGGCTATTTGGTAGAGGGTGGATTCGGCTGAAAAATCGGGAAATTCACCGGCTATCAAGTGTGACTTAATGAGTGGCAGAGGGTTTTCAGCGGAGATTCCTTTTATCATTACGCCTGAAAACTGGCTGTCGGTCTTGAGAATGGCGGGAACTGAAGCCACGGGATATATCGCGACATCTTTGCCTGCCGCCTGAGAGATTTCAGCGGTAAGCGTCGGTGTCAGTTCAATACCTCGCGATGAGTTGTCGTCGGGGGTATGGAGTGCGGTAATCGTAAGCGGGGCCTGAAAAGCGAGCACCAGCGACCGTATCTGCTGCTTGAATCCGAGCATCACCGATATGGATACTATCATTACCGTCATAGCCAAAGCTACTCCGGCAATGGCGATAACCACGCCTGTGGAGAGGCGTCGCGACTCGGGATGCAGGCTGATGCGGCTGGCTAAGAAAAGCGACGTTTTCATGCCGCAAAGGTAAGAAATATAGTGCTAACGGCCAAGATTATTGTTCTCTCAGGCGACGGCGGCGCGTGCGCTCCTCGCGAAGCACTTCGCGCTTCTTGAGGTATACGTGCACCAAAAAAATGATGGCAAGCGTCACGCCTATTACCCCGAAGTAATAGAGGTAGTTACCATGTTCAAATTCAGGATAGCCTATGTAGCTCATTATGGTAAGATATATGAGCAGAAGTATGGGGATAAGTGTGGAAAGTTTGATTTTCATGGCTCGTAAAAAATGTTTTTACGGAAGGATTTATGTATATGGTATTTAAGGCTGAATGGTCAATGGGGCGGCAGTGCCGGCTCAGGTGGTCTCGCAGGGGTAAACCTTGTAAGGTGACTCGGCCGGGTTGAAACGGCCGTCGTGGAGGTAATGGTAGATGCGCAGACACGCCCATGCGTCGATAGAGGCATAAATCTGCTGGCTTTCACTGAGGGTGGGAGCTTCCCAGTTGCTCAGCCGCTTGCTCTTGGAAATGCGGCCGCTGAATATTATACCGTAGACTTTCTGAAGGCTCGAATCGGAGATATTGTATTTCTTCACCATATCCTGAAGGTCGATGAATCCTCCGGGTTCAAACGGCGATAGCTTGTGAAGCACGTGGAAGTCGTCTTTCAGCGACAGGCCTACTTTCGTGGTGGTCTCGCATTCGAGAAACTTACGCATCTCTTCAAAGAAACCGAGCTTGTTAAGTCGGAACAGAAATGAATGATCGGCCGTAGAAATCTGTATCAGTGAAACTGTATTGCACTGACCTTTGCGGAAATTGGGCTTGGTCTCGGTATCAAATCCCACTATTGACTGGGTGCTGAGGAAACGCAGGGCCGACAAGGCATCGGGCATGGTCTCAAGTACAGTAATGGCACCCGGGAACTCAACGAGCGGAAGCTCGGCAAGCTGTTCCTTGGATATCGCTATACTGTATTTCTCACTACTCATCTGCCGTAAGGATTTATACCGCAAAATTAATGGATTTAGGCATAATGAGGGAATGAAAACCGTGAAAAATGAATAGTGTTAAGTAAAATTTAACATTTAGGAACTTTGAAAAATTTCGTATCCGGGAAGTTGCGCTCAAGGTAGCGGCGTATAAAAGAGCTTGTGTCGTCGGCTATCACGGCATCGTTATCGAAATAAGTGTTATAGGCCACTGCCGCTACCGGAATATTTCGTGAGGCGAGGGCTTCGAGCGACAGGATGGTGTGGTTGATTGACCCGAGCACACCGTTGGTGACAAGAATTACCGGTAAGTTACGCGATTGGATATAGTCGATTGTCAGAAAGGTGTCGGTGACGGGTACCATCAGTCCTCCGGCACCTTCCAACAGTACCATATCGTAGCGCGAAGCAAGCACCTCAGTTGAGGCGTCGATTAAACCGAGGTCTATTTCTCGGCCGTCGATTCGTGCTGCGAGCTGAGCCGAGGCCGGATATGAGAATATCACCGGGGCTGTGGTATGGTCGATGTCCTCGGGAAACATGCCCGTGCCCATTATGGAGCGATGACGCTCGATGTCCTCGGAGTAGTTTTCGTTGCCGGTCTGAATGAACTTCTGCGTTATCACCGATTTGCCTTCTTCCATAAGGCGGCGCGCGATGTAGCCGGTGACATAACTTTTTCCGGCATCGGTATCAATACCGGTGATAAAATATACGTTGTTCATATTTTCTTGATGATAAAGTATATAGGGGCGTAAGTCAGTTCTACATTTCCCGCAGCTGTGCGTGGATAGTCGCGCATGAGCGAGCGCGTGGCGGCCGCCGAAACCGACCGCGACAGGGCATTGACTCCGGTAGAGCGGATGTGCCTGAGCATGGCTGAAACGTCGGGAAATGTCATGACTATTTTTTCATCGTTCGCAGCCTCGACTTTGAGCGTGCGGGGAAGAATGGCTGAAATTTCATCTTTGGTGAGATAGCCGTTTTCAGTGCCGAGGGCAGTGT
>JAIDSW010000231.1 GCA_029061025.1 Duncaniella sp. | reverse complement strand
GATGATGACAATGTGAAAACCGAGGCTTCTGCCAGTGGCGAACCCTATTTCGACGGCAAGTGGCACTATATCGTATGCGTGCGTGAAGGTGTGACCAAGACTATCCGTCTCTTTGCCGACGGCCAGCTCATCGCTGAGTCAGCCGATGGTACAGGAGCTATCAACGATGCAATGGAAATGTTCTGCATCGGTAACGTAAATGTTAACTATAACTGCCGCTATGCCGGTGCTATCGACGAGTTCAAGGTATCGAAGGGTGCTCTCCCCGCAGCCCGCGTGCTCGCCAACTATGAGGCTCTCGCAGCTGCCGGTATCGACGATATTACCGTTGACCGTGGCGAAGGCGTAGCCCGAATAACTCTCTACGATCCCTTCACCGGTGTGCAGGTAGCTACCGGCGTGGGTGAACTCGAAAACGTGACCCGCAACCTCCAGCCCGGTGTATACGTAATGCTCAAGGATTACGGCACCTGGCGCGAGACCGGCAAGATTGTTGTAGAATAATCTTTCTGAATCCCATATTTTGCGGCCTCCGGAGCATTTTGCTCGGGAGGCTGCTGATTTTTTTGCTGTTTAAAATGATTTGATTTATTTTTGCAAATCGGTAAATATTGAATCCCCAACCATGAAAATTTTGAAATTATCAGCTCTTATCGCCACTTGCCTGCTTACTTCGGCATCAGTATTAGCTCAGGAAGCATTGAACTACAAAATCAGCGGAGGCTCACCGATAGTTAACGACGACTCCTCGATTACATTCTCGGTGAAAGCGCCCTTTGCCGGCATCGTGAAGGTCAACGGAGTGGGGGAGACGCTTGAAATGACGAAGGACTCAACAGGGGTATGGAGTGTTACCACTGAGCCGCTTTCCCCCGACCTGTATACCTACAGCTTTGATATCGACGGAGTGCGTACACTCGACCCGGCCAACATCTATACCGCCCGCGATATAGCGGCATTGTCGAGCATCGTGATTGTACCGGGCGGCAATGCCGATCTGTATGCGGTAAAAGATGTGCCTCACGGTAATGTGTCAAAGGTATGGTATGATTCACCCTCGCTGGGTATGCAGCGCCGCATGACCGTCTATACTCCCGCCGGGTACGACCCTGCCGGCTCGCGCCGCTATCCGGTGCTCTATCTGCTTCACGGAATGGGCGGTGACGAGAATGCCTGGAGCGAACTCGGGCGCGCTGTCGCGATTCTCGATAATCTGATCGCTCAAGGGAAGGCCGAACCCATGATTGTGGTGATGCCTAACGGTAACGGAAATCTCGCGGCTGCCCCCGGCGAGACCGGCCGCGGCCTTTATACTCCCAAGGGTGAGGATTCGGTAGCCGAGTATGGAGCATTTGAAAAATCGTTTCCCGAAATAGTGGATTACGTTGATTCACATTATCTCACCGTGCCCGAGAAATCAGGCCGTGCCATTGCCGGATTGTCGATGGGCGGAGGGCACTCATGGCGCATATCGCTGTGGAATCCTGATATGTTTGACTTCGTGGGTCTTTTCTCCGCAGCCGTGAGATGGAATGGTTCGGGAGTTTCCGAAGGAGACGAGGAGCTGAATGAAGCATTGGCACGCCAGTTTGCCGACGCGCCTTCGCTCTACTGGATAGCCATAGGCAAGGATGACTTCCTGTTTGACCTCAACAAAGACTATCGAGTGATGCTCGACAATCTCTCATTGCCCTACGAATATCACGAGTCAGCCGGCGGCCACACGTGGACTAACTGGCGCGACTATCTCACCCTCTTCCTCCCCCGCCTTTTCCGTCGGTAATAGTGTAGGGGAGGGGTCGAATGGGACTCGGTTGCAATTTCCTCAAAATCGCTCAGATGAAGCGATTTATATGTTACAATTTTATGAAATTTTATTGGGGATATTGTAAAAAAGCATTATATTTGTGCCGCATTATCTTCTCGGCTAATTTTACACATTACAGTACTGTCGCAGGATTAAGAAGATACGTAGCCGAGATAAAGACGATGTAGAGATTGACAAAACAAAACTTTGGTAACTAACATATCTATTTACAATAATTTAACTACATTAATCCATGAAAAAAACATTACTTTTATGTATGTTTGCTGTGCTCGGCATTCTTGTCGGGTCAGCCAAGACTGTCTATTTCGAGCGCCCCGCCGGAGTAACCCAGTCAACCACGATCAATATTTACACCTGGGGCGGAAGTCCTGAGGAACATCCAAATGGTACTTGGCCCGGTTCGCCGATTTCAGGATCTACTGAAACCATAGACGGAAAAACTTATATCGTCGAGGTAATCAGCGATGCCGCCGAAAAATTAATTTTCAACTGGAACGGCGGTCAGACCTCCGACCTTATTGTGGTCGACAATGCTGTTTACAACAAGGATGGTCGCATAGGCACCGTTGTAAATAATCATTTCGTAGCATACGAAGAACCTAAGATCCGTTACTATTTCCTTAATGCAGATAACTGGAATAAAGTGTATATTCATACTTGGGAGCCTTCTGCATGGGGTCTGGGTTGGCCCGGAAAGGAGTTGACCGAAACCGAAACTTTGGCTGACGGTAAAGATTACTATTATGCTGAGGTAAATGAGTCAAACCCTCTCAAGAATATGATTTTCAATAGCGGTGACGGTAAGCAGACAGGCAATATACAGGGTGCCAGCGTTGTCCCGTTCGGTATATACAATCCATCCGGATACGCCAATATTACTAAAGATGATCTACAGCCCGCCGTTGGTGACGAACTCTATTTTTACAATGACCTTAATTGGTCGACCGTATATGCTTACGTGTGGAGCGGTGAAGGTGATAATGTCGTAACATATAACGGAAGCTGGCCCGGCAATGCCATTACAGCTACCAAGACTGTTAATGATAAGGAAGTATTTGTAGTAGAATTTGCCAATGCCGAAAAAATCATATTCTCATGCTTTGATGACACTCACAATCATACCGAAGCATATGATTGGGAGAAAACCCGCGATCTCGAATATGTTCCCGGCACCATGTATATTGCTTCGACAGCAGTGATTGACAACCGACCTGAAAAGCTCTATGTAATCGGTGGCGGTACAGGTTGGAATATCAATTCTGAAGATGTAGACCTTACCACTGATGCTCCTGATAGCTATATCTATACAGGCGATGTAAAAGTTTCGGGTGAGGAATTCCGTATCTATTCTAATCATGATGGAGACTGGAATACCGGATCTTATGGTAGCGGGGCTCCTAACGGTCAGTTTGTGAACGTTGCATTTATAAAGGGTTCTTATACTGCTCAGGCTCATAAAGATAACCAGGGTAACTGGAAATTCCCTGCAGGTTATAAGGATAAGGTTGTCAAATTCTCATTTGATTATCTTACAAAGATGTTTACTGTATATGATCCCTCTGTAATCACCGTTAAGGAACTCCTTGCAGGCGAGACACCCGTAGCTCCTGCCGAGGGTGATTATGAGAATGCCGAAGCATTTAAGGCTGCCGGTGATAATGACGGTCTTGCAACCGTTAAGATCACTCTTGAGGCCGGTGTACATGTAAATCGTGAGTGTGCCGTTCCCGCCGTCCTTTACAACGACGGTAACAAAGTCTTTGAGATTTCAGCGATGTCTGACCCCAAGGATATTCTCGACAGCAATAAAATCGGTATCCGCGCTATGGGCGGTAACAGCTTTGATGGTGGTACTGACAATCCTACCGAATTTGAGGTTACATTCTCTAATCTGACTGAAGACGTAATTGTATTCAAGGGCGAGAATGAGCTCAGTTTCCCCGATGGGTTCTTCATGCTCGGCGGTGAGCGTGAAATCCTCAAGGTTGAAATCGAAGGTGAAAACGGCCCTGAAGAAGTTGAATATGAAAACTGGACCGGTGGTACTCCTGTAAAGGGAGCATCTTTCGTGTGGAATGTTGCTGAAGCCGCTCGTCCCGCAGTTACTCCGATTCCCTTCATAGAAGACGCTGCTGACGAATTAGAAACATCTGAAACCGGCGTAACTCTGTCAATCAATCAGTATGGTGATCATGAATATTACGCTCATGTGAAGGTGACTGAAGTGGGTAAAACTGATCCGGTTAAGGATATTAAGAGCGGTAAGGGTGCAAAGAGCGTGAAAATCACCGGCCTGAGCGCAGGTCGCATGCACGAGGTTGCTTATCATTATCATGCTTACGATGAAGCCGAGACTATTGATAAAGAAAACTGGGTGCGCGACCATAACGCTGTGCCTTGCGAAGGTACACTCGATGCTCTTACTCATCCTACCGTGGATGTGACTGTAGATGCAGCCGGCGAGCCTGATGATAATAGTGATATTACCTACAGCTGCACCATGAAGCTCGGCGCAGGTAATGGCGTGACTATCCTCTACGCATTCGACGATTCGATGGACAATGGCGTTACCGATGAGCAGATTGCCGCTATCATGAATCCCGAAGCTCCCGCAGCCGCCCCTGCCCGCGAAGGTGTAGTGGCCAAGAGCGGTATCAACAAGTATGAAGTTACCGAGGAGAATCCTACTGTGCAGCTTAGCTACAAGGCTCCCGTGGAAGAGGGCGCTACCGGTATTGCTGTAAAGAATGTCAGCACTATGGCTGTATATCCCAAGGCCGACGGTACTTTCATCACCACTCCTGTTAAAGCAAAGGAAGTTAAGGATGACACCACTATGATTGAAGAAGTGGTTGCAGAAAACGGCAATGTGGAGTTCTTCAACCTCCAGGGTCAGCGAGTTAACAACCCCGAAAAGGGCGTTTACATCATGGTCAAGGGCGGTAAAGCTCAGAAAGTGGCTGTGAAGTAACAGATTAACTACAAAATATCATTGAGGTCGCATCTTAACCGGGTGCGACCTCTGTTATATATAT
>JAIDSW010000230.1 GCA_029061025.1 Duncaniella sp. | reverse complement strand
AGTTTACACTCATATAAAGGTGGGCGAAATGGCCAACGATTCAATGCGAATAGTCACGGAAGGTCTTGCTCCCGATGCCCGATATGTCACTAAGGCGCTTATGAAGGTTCGCTCGGGCATGAAGGTGAATCCCGTACTTACCAAATGAATATCTCACCACTTAATCGATAATCGCGATGTTTTCAAAATTCTTCATTGACCGACCGATTTTCGCCACCGTATTGGCGATATTGATGATAATGGTGGGACTTCTTACGGTCAAGACTCTGCCGGTAGCTCAATTTCCCGACATTACCCCGCCTACGGTAATGGTCTCGGCCACATATCCCGGAGCTGATGCTCAGACGGTGGCCGAAACCGTGGGCACACCCATCGAAGAACAGGTAAATGGTGTGGAAGGCATGATGTATATGAGTTCCAGTTCCAGCAGCGACGGCTCATATCAGCTCACAATCACTTTTGATGTAGGCACGGACCTTGACATAGCTACCGTAAAAGTTCAAAACCGCATATCGCTTGCCGAGCCTCAGTTGCCTACCGCTGTAAAGCAGCAGGGAATATCGGTAATGTCAGAGTCGAGTGATATAATAATGTTCATAGCACTCGAAGGGGATTCCACCGGGCGCTACGACGCGCTGTATCTTACCAATTACGCCCAACTGAATATCACCGACGAGCTCTCGCGACTTGAAGGTGTGGGAGGCGCCGACGCTTTCGGAGGCGGTGAATACAGCATGCGTATATGGCTGAGCCCTGAAAAAATGCGCATCCGCAATATAACACCTCAGGAAATATCGGCGGCTATACAGTCGCAGAATATCGAGGTTTCAGCCGGATCGGTAGGCTCCTCGCCCACTCCCGGTGATGTGGATTTCGAATATACCCTCACCTCTCAGGGACGGCTCACTACTGCCGAAGAATTTGAGAATATCGTGTTGCGTGCCGAACCCGATGGCCGCTATCTGCGATTGGGCGATGTGGCTACCGTTGAGATGGGCAGCAACAGCTACAGCACTATTTCCCATGTATCAGGACACGATGCAGGCCTTATAGGTATTCATCAGCTCCCGGGAGCTAATGCTCTTGACGTGGCGAAGCGAGTTACCGAAAAGATGGATGATCTTGCACAGTATTTCCCCGATGGCGTAAGCTACAAGGTGATAATGAACACCACTGAGTTCGTCAATGCCTCGATCGACGAAGTATTGGTCACCTTCGTTGAAACCACTCTAATCGTGATGCTTGTCATCTTGATATTCCTTCAGAACTGGCGTGCCGTGATTATCCCGATGCTCACTATCCCGGTATCACTTATCGCTACGTTTGCTGTGATGAAACTGCTTGGATTCACCCTGAATACCCTCACTCTTTTCGGCCTCGTGCTGGCAATCGCGATAGTTGTTGACGATGCGATAGTGGTAGTGGAGGACTGCTCCCGACTTGTCGACGAAGGCACTCTGACTCCTCGCCAGGCTGCTGAAAAGGCCATGGAAGAATTACAGGGGCCGGTCGTGGGCGAGGTACTCGTGCTGCTTGCCGTGTTTATACCCACGGCATTCATCAGCGGCATCACCGGTGAATTATACAAACAATTTGCACTGACAATAGCGGTGTCAACGGCATTTTCAGGATTCAATGCCCTGACTTTCACGCCCGCGATGTGCGCTCTATTCCTTCGTCCTAACAAGCCCTCGAAATTCTTCATCTACCGATGGTTTGACAAAGGGCAGGCATTCGTTATCGTGAAATACATGAAGATAGTAGGCGCATTTCTCAAGCGCCCGATTGTTGCGATAGGAATTTATCTCGCGCTCACTGCTGCAGCATTCTGGGGCTTTATGAAGTGGCCGACAAGCTACGTGCCTCAGGAAGATCTGGGCTACTTTATGACTTCTGTTCAGCTTCCTACGGGAGCGTCACTCGACCGCACCAATGCCATAGTATCTCAGGTGTCGAAAGATATTCTTGAGATGCCCGAGGTAGAGAATGTGATCGAAATCTCAGGCATGTCGTTCCTTGCCGGAGGTGCAGGCAGCAATCTCGGGTCGATGTTTGTAGTGCTCAAGCCCTGGAGCGAGCGTAAGAGCAAAGGCCAAAGCGTAGAGGCCGTAATGACAAAGGTGCAGGAGAAAGTTGCATCGATAGAAGAAGCTGTGATTTTCTCCATCAATCCACCCGCTATCCCCGGGCTCGGTAATACGTCGGGATTACAGATGCAGTTGCTCGATATTAATAATCTCGGCACTAAGGAAATGGAGCAGGCTGTGGCGGCAATACGCGACGAGGCGGCTAAAGATCCCCGCATAGCGCAGGTGACCTCACTCTATCAGGGTGGCGTGCCGCAATATAACATCAAGATCGACCGCGACAAGGCTAAGCTGTATCAGCTTACCCTCGAAGACATCTACTCCACCCTCTCAAGTTTCATGGGAAGCGCCTATGTCAACGACTTCGTTAAATTCGGCCGCACATATCAGGTGACTCTTTCGGCTGATGAAAAATCCCGTGCCCGTATAGGCGACGTGCTGAAATTATCGGTGCGTAATTCTATGGGCGAGATGGTGCCTTTCAGCTCGTTTGCTTCTGTTCAGGAAGATCTCGGGCTTAGCTCGATAAGCCGATACAATATGTATAATACTGCTTCTGTTACCGCTACACCGGCATCGGGCACCAGTTCTTCAACCGGAATAGAAGCGATGGAGGAAATCGTTGACAAGGCAGTCGGAAACAATTTCTCCTACGCATGGACCGGTGAGGCATATCAGGAGACACAGGCAGGTACGACGATAGGAATGGTCATGCTCTTTGCGGTTATTATCGCAATCCTCGTACTTGCGGCTCAATATGAAAGTTGGACTGACCCGGTAGCGGTAGTGATTTCCATGCCTACCGCCATTCTCGGCACGATTATCGGCTGCCTGTTCATGCCGCAGTCAATAAGCATCTACACACAGATCGGTATAATACTCCTGCTCGGCTTGTCGGCCAAGAATGCGATACTTATAGTGGAATATGCCATTGACTTCCGCAAGAGCGGTAGCACTGTGCGTCAGGCCGCTCTCGATGCAGGCCGCATCCGACTCCGTCCTATCCTCATGACTGCACTTGCATTCGTATTCGGCGTACTCCCGATGCTTTTTGCCACAGGCGCCGGAGCTGCATCGCGAATATCACTCGGCACGGCTGTAGTATTCGGTATGGCAGTCAACGCCATCGTTGGAACGCTCTTCGTCCCCAACTTCTGGGAACTCCTCGAAAACTTTCGCGAGAAATACCTCTCTAAATTGTTTGCCTCCTCCACCGCCCCGGTTGGAACATCAGTTGACAATTCCGAATCTGAAAATAACAAAACGACCACACCTTCGGTATAGAAATTTATTACATATCCACCCTTTCGCCCTATCTTTCCCCAAAAAGTTAGGGCGATATTATTTAAATG
>JAIDSW010000023.1 GCA_029061025.1 Duncaniella sp. | reverse complement strand
GCTCCTATATAAGTGGGATCGGAAATATAGAATTTCTTTCCCTTGTAGGTATAGGAGTCGCCGGGCTTGCCGTCATCGAGTCTCACTGACGCACTTTCGTGACCCGGATAGCACAGTAGCTGACTCTCGAGGCCGAGAACGTTCCAGAGCAGATAGGTGTAAAACACGGCACGGTCCTCGCAGTCACATTTATCGTAATACAGCACTTCCTCAAAGAAATACGGTTTCTCAAACCCATGGAAATCACCGTCGGTAGCATACTCAAAACCGCTCTGCACGAATTTCAGAATCTTGTCGGCTGCGGCACGGGGATCTGCCCCGTCGACCTGCTTGCCGATCTGGTCGACGATTGATTTCCTTACCTCGGGCGACACTACTGATTGCGCAAAATCGGCAGTAGGCATCTGCGGATATTTGTAGAGAATCGGGAAAAGGTTCTCATTCACTTCTCCGCTTATAGATATACCCCCGAATGATACATCGAAGGGATGCGCTTTATAAGGAATATTCAGCGGGGTGATACGGAGATCGAGCGGTCGGCCTGCATCCATCTGCGATGGTATGGAGCATGTATATATGCCTACACCGTCGAGATTCGGGTCAGACTTTCCAGCAAAGATGTAGTAACGCTTGCCGTCGATATTCATGTAACGGCGTGCGTAAACCTTCTGATTGAAGGGTATGAGCAGCAGCGGGTCACCTGATTGCGTACGGGCAAGGCGGATGTCATAGCCCATGTTGGCAAGCATATAGTGTACCAGCGACATGCGGGCGGTTTCGTCGGCACGCGGAAATGCACCGTCGACCCAGTGACTCACCAGATCATAAGTGAGATAGTCGTTCATGCCCATCTCCCCTGCTTTACGCCGCAGGGCAAGGATAGCATCCTTAACAGCAGGCTCGGCAGCGAGTGAACGCCACGCCGAAGCATAGGCGCGCTCATCGCGCAGGGCTGTCCCGAGCTTGAAACCGGGGACAGGCATGTCGAGGTTGAGCCCGTGATAATCAATCGAAACAGTTGCAGGTGCCACAGGTTGCACCGGTGCGGGTGGCACGGGATCAGGCGCAGGTGGCACGGGAGGCTCCGGCACCGCATCGGGAATAACCGCGACCGGCTCGGGGAGAGCGGTTGCCTCGGGTTCAGGTGACGGTGACGGCGACGGAGTGAAGAGCGGCTGGACTTCAGGTTTCGGTACCGACGAACGCTCCACTCCGCGGAAAGAATCATATTCCTTCCACACTCCGTCGAGGAAAGAGGCATAGTTTGACAGTATCTCAGAGCGGAACTCTTCATGACGGGCAAGCAGTTCGTTTCTGAAATTCTGGAATGATGAGCCGGGCGACTGGCTCCAGAGCGGAGCCAGTGAGCCTGCGGCAGTCAATGCCAGGAGAGTGATCGATTTTCTAATCATATCCCGGTTATAAAGGTGGTTAAATATCAGTTTTCAAAACCGGCGCGAACGAAACCGGCGATTTTGTCGGCATAGCGCTGTGCGGCCTCGCTCTCGGCAGCAGCCGACTCAAGAGCGCGCAGACGTGCCTTGGAAGCAGCATCCTCGCTCACGATGAAGAATGTCTGCATCTCATAGGTACCGTCGGCATTGGGGCGGATAATCGAGAAGCTTTCGGTCATCTCATTCTTGATTTCCTTCTCTACCAGGCGCTCGTAAGCGGCATAGATATGATCAATTTCCGATCCTTGTTCGGTGCAGTTGGCCTGCATGTCAATTAGCACTCGACGTTTGAGAGTGCTACCTGCTTTCTGAGCGTAATTGGTGATGGCATTGTTCACGGCCATCTGATGACCGATGTTTTTGCTCTTGAAGCTTGTAGCTACGCCCACTTCCTCACTGCCGTCGTCACCGAGCTTGTCGAGATTGTCCCAATGCTTGAGCAGGGCAACCTCAAGAGTGCGCGACGAGCCGAAGAGTTCCCATTTACCTTTCTTGAGTTCTTTCATCTTAGTGGTACGCTCTTTCTTGATAGCCTTTTCGAGAGCTTTATTACGCTCGGCTGCGATGCTCACTGCGGGAATCATGAGGCATAATGCCATCATAAGTGCCAGAATTTTTTTCATAGTTACTGTTTTTTTAGTTGGTTAAATATTAAATAATTAGTATTGTCGGATTTTATTGAGTGATGTCGATGTTGATCATCTTCACGCCCATCTTCTTATCGGCCAGCCGTGACTTCTGAAGCCAACCGGTAAAGTCGCGGTAGGAGAGGCTTCGTGGAGCGCCTTCGGCTGTGAAATGGTCGACAGGACGGTTGAAGGGATTGGGCGAGAAAATTACGTAGATACGGTTTCGCTCGACAGGCTCATCGGTATAAAGGGTCATTTCGTCGACCGTACCGTGTTCACGTCGGCCGTCAGCCGGACTGAAGAATATGTATTCGGTATCGTGGCGCACGTTAATGGCTCCGCCGTTGAAATCCATATAAGGCAGAAGTCGATATACCATTCGGTCGTTTCCGAGCAGATACACGGCTACACTTCCATCAAGGGGCGCACGGAACTGAAGGAACATATCGTCGCCCGACTTGAAACCGGTAGCAGCGTTGCGCTTGTCGGTACCGTTGCGGAGCACGAGTGCTTCAAAATCAGCCGCCTCATTAGAAATAGCCCTTGCCTTACCCCACACCCTGCAACGCACTATCAGATTCCCGTCCTTGTCAGCGGGAAGAGTCTCATATTCGGGCTCGCGAGTGTCAGAAAGCCACTCCCCTTTTACCTCACTGATATTAAGGGCATCGAAGCTTGTTGATTCAGAGCCGGAATTGAAATTTTCCTGCTGGGTGATGGTCTGTGTGAACGCCGTACCGAATTCGCGTGCCAGCGCGCTCGCCACCGCTCCTTCATATGCAGCCTGGCGGCACTGCGCCGGAGAGTGGTGACTGTCACCGTAGAAAGTGTATTCACCCGACACATTTTTCACGCTGTCGGCCACCGCGATAAGCGGGCAAAGCGCAAGCATCAGAATTATAAGGGTATGAAACAGATTTCTTTTCATCATTTCATCTTTTTAGTCTTCCACATATCGGTCATCGTGCCTGAGGTAACCACGGTGGGTGACTGAGGTTTCTTGTTGACAAACGTAGAGC
>JAIDSW010000229.1 GCA_029061025.1 Duncaniella sp. | reverse complement strand
AAGAAGGCATGCATCAGCAACCTCCGTCTCTACTTTACCGCCAACAATGTATATACTTTCACCAACTACTCAGGCTACGATCCTAACGTATCCTCGAAGAACGACGACGTGATCTGTACTCCCGGTTTTGACTCGCGTGCATATCCTACCTCGCGCAGCTATGTAGTAGGTCTGAATCTTTCATTCTAACGGTTAACCCATCTAATCGAATCCAACAATGAAAAAATATAATTTCAATTCAGTGCGCAATCTCCTTCTTGCAGTAGCGATGGTAGGAAGCGGCTCGATGCTCTTTACTTCGTGTGAAGACACACTCGATCTCCCTTCCTATACAAAGGATGATACCGACTTCGCTTTCCGCGATGAGAATAACGCCGACCTTTTCGTGCAGGGTATCTACAACGGTCTCGTCCACGAGGAATTTTACCGTCAGGTCAATACCGGTGAGACGACCACTATAGCTGCCGAAGACAATTTCGAGGGTCAGAAACACTATGTAAGCAACTATGCTTTTGATCCTACCGCTCCTTATGTATTCGGCTCCACCTATGGTGAAAGCTATAAGAAAATCGAGGCTTGTAACCTTGCTCTCTCATATCTCCGCGATATGGAGCAGACTGCGAAAATCAAGGCTCTGATTGCAGAGGTTTCGGCGCAGCGCGCGTTCCTCTATTTCAATCTTATCCGCCTTTTCGGTGATGTACCTTTCACCGCCGAGCCTCTCGATCCGAATAATATGTATGACGAGGACGTGATGTATCCCAAGCGCTATGACCGCGACAAGATCTATGATTTCATTATCAACGATATGGTCGCCACAATCGAGGATCTCCCCTGGTACAGCGAGTGCGGCTACACCGAGCGCATCAACCGCAACAGCGCCTGCGGACTTCTTGCCCGAATCTGTCTCCACGCTGCAGGTTATTCGCTTCGTTGGAATCTCGAGACCAACGATCCCGCCACCCTTCACATGGGTACCCGTGAAGATCAGGCTCGTATCCGTGAGATCTATATTATAGCCGATAATGCTCTCAAGTCGGTAATCACTCAGGGTGAGAACTATCTGATTCAGGGTGACAATGATATGTCAGGCTTCATGAAACTGTTTTATAGTTTTACCGGCCGTGACCTCGGCACTGTAGCTCCCGAAATGATGTGGTCAATCGCCCGTCTTGGTGAAAACGTTGGTAATACCACTCTTGGTGTGTATGTAGGAACAACCGGAGGCAGCCAGTATTCCATCTACGGTGCCCGCCGTTCACTGCAGGCCAAGCTGCCTACCTACTATCTGTCGTTTGATCCTGCCGACACCCGTCGCGATGTTACTTGCTGCAACTATACCGTGCGCTCGCTTTCGCTGAATGCCGATAAGCCTGATGTAGCTGATGCAGGTGCTACTTTCTCTTCAATCGCTCCCGGTAAATATCGTATCCAGTGGCAGGTTGAGCCTAATGCCGCTGCCAAGCGTAACGTAAATATTCCTATGGTGCGTTATGCCGACGTGCTTCTCATGTATGCCGAGACTCAGAACTGGCTTAACAACGGTCCTACTCAGGAAGCCCGCACTGCTCTCCAGCAGGTGCGTGACCGTGCAGGTATCGGCCACATGGCTATCCCCTCAAGTCAGGACGAGTTCCAGGATGCTATCCTTCAGGAGCGCAAGTGGGAGCTTAGCGATGAGTTCCTGCTCCGCACTGACCTCGTGCGCATGAATCTTCTCGATCGTGAAGTTCACAAAGCTCAGCAGGATCTTAAAGATCTCTCGAAGCGTGAGGGTGCATACGCTGGAATTCCCAAATTCCGTCTTTACAAGTTTACCAAGGATGAGAACAAGTATCGCACTAAGTTCCTCACTCTTGAGTACATTGATCTTACCGACGCAGCTGAAATCGCTAAGGTCGACAGAACAATTCCTACTACCGGTGCAAACCGCGAAAACTTCATGAATGATCTTAAAGCTATCGCTACTGCTCACGGTAAGGACGGATCTGCTGACTGGTGCGCTACCAATATGTTCCTCTCTTGGGATAACACCTATAACAAGAACGGACGTATCGCCGGCGGTTTCAAAGCCGGTGGTGAAAACAACCAGATGCTCCTTGGTAATACTATTGCTCAGAAGCCTACCGGTTATGCCGAAAATAAAGACAAGTTCCCTGATTGGATCGAAGGTCCTTTCGGACTCTACTTCGGTTACAAGCATAACCAGACCGAGCTCAGCCCGTTTGCCAACAAATCAGCCGGTCATCCTCTGGTCGACAATCCTCGACTGACCCAGCTTCCCGGTTATCCCGGATATAGCGGTCTGCCCAACTAATTAATTATCTCATGACATCGCTTTGCGATAGTCTCGTAAAGTGATGTCATGACTTCTTTAAGAAATCATTCTAATTTTTAACCCTAAATTTTTAATAACTTTTTCTTATGAAAAAATCTTTACTCTTTGCAGCTGCAATTGCTACTGCTTGCGCAGCAAACGCTGAAGTGTTTAACTACACTTTCGATTCTACTGACAATGCTGCTTTCCCTTTCATCGTTAACATTATGGATGAAAATTCTGAGGTATATGGCGGTGGTGGCAACTACGACTTAGTCGACAAGTATGGTATCGCTATGCCCAATACTGTTGGTCTTCCCGTTCTTAATACACCCGACGGTGAAGAAAAAGGTGTGCTTGATCTTGGTCTCGGTATATCTATGTTTGATGGTGTGATCTACAAGCTCACTCCCGATGCTGTTGTAACCAAGACTGATGTATATGAGCCTGAAGATGTTACCGCCGAAGCTCTCGAGTATCCTTTCCTCTCTTGGGGCGAGAAGGGCGTTACCCGTACTATCTTCATGCCCGGTTGGGGTTCGTTAGACGCATGGGAAGATAAGGATTACAATGCAGCTGTTGAAGCTGATTGGGTAGCCTGCAAAAATGGTGTGCAGTTCACTCGCCTCGGTACTCAGGGTATTGTTTCGCGTGGCGACACTTATTTCCAGTATCCCGCAGTAACCGGCAATGTTACCGTAACCGTTTGGGCCGGTTCTAACCTCGGAGGTACCGCCAACCCCGATAACCTTCTCGAAGTAGCTGTTACACCCGTTGTGGATGGTGTAGCCGGTGAGACTATCGTTCTTTCAAAGGAAAATCCTGTAAGCAAGCGTTACTACAAGCTCGATCCCATCACTTTCGACGCTACCGGTAAGTCAGTATCTTTCCGTGTAGGTGCTAACAATTCTCAGCTCAACCTTATGTGCGTACGCATCGAGGGTGAGAAGGCCGGTGATGCAGGTCTCGACAACATCATCGTTGACAACGCTGCTGATGTAAACGCTCCCGTTTATAATGTACTTGGCCAGCGCGTTAACGAGAACTACAAGGGTCTCGTTATCAAGGGTGGCAAGAAATACATCCAGAAGTAATTAAAGACTTCACATTTCTCATTACAGGCCGCCTCGCCCCAAGCGAGGCGGCCGCTTTGTTTTAGAGATGAGGGTGATTGATTACTAAGACATGTCGGACCAGTCGGACCAGTCGGACCAGTCAGACAGGTCCGACTCGTCCGACTCGTCAGACAAATCAGACTTCCCC
>JAIDSW010000228.1 GCA_029061025.1 Duncaniella sp. | reverse complement strand
GGTGAAAGCCACCTCGATGTCCTCACCGGTGAGATGGATAGGCTCGTAGAGCGGATCCATTGTTAAGGAGTCGCGGAGCAGGTCGAGCAGACCGTTGCGCGATATGTAGCGCTGGCCGTTGAGCATGATTGCCATGCCTGAGTTGAGGTAGGTATATTTCTTCACCAGCGGGATGATGAACTCCATGCGGAACCGATAGTTGCGGAATATCGAGGCATCGGGGGTGAATTTCACCATGGTACCCGAAGGCTCGTCGGAGTCCTCGATGGGTGTCTCGTCGAGGATATTTCCGCCGGAATATACCACGGTTTTCATCTTGCCGTCGCGAAACGAGGTGACCTCCATGCGCGATGACAGGGCGTTGACAGCCTTGATACCCACGCCGTTGAGACCTACGGATTTCTTGAATGCCTTGCCGTCGTATTTACCTCCGGTGTTCATGCGCGATGTCGCGTCGACCAGTTTGCCCAGAGGGATACCTCGGCCATTGTCGCGCACGGTCACGGTGGTGTCGTCGACCTCGATGGTAATGGTCTTTCCGAATCCCATCATGTACTCGTCGACCGAATTGTCGAGCACTTCTTTGACGAGCACATATATGCCGTCGTCGCCGTAGGAACCGTCGCCGAGGTTGCCGATATACATGCCGGGACGCTCGCGGATATGTTCGTTCCACGAGAGGGTCTTTATATCGTCTTCAGTGTAGTTTTCGGAGCCGTTCACGTCGAGAACGGCGGCGTCATCGTCGGTGATGAGTTCGGTAATATCGTCTGCCATTTGTGTCTCTGATAGTCTGATATGCAAAGATACGAATTTTTCGGATGCTAACAAAGATGACTTAACATGGATTAACGTTTCGTGAAACCCCGGACAAATTTATGATACCATTATAAAGAATGGTGAAAAACTAATATATGAATCGTGGCGTGGAAATGACAGCAGAATATGCATCTACCATGCCATAACCATATTGTTCATTCCAACTTCCATATTTTTTCTCAACATCATATGAAACATTACCAATTTTCTTGGCGCTGCGGGCAAGGATAGCACGCACTTTCTCGGCTGAAAGAGATGGATTAATTTCAAGTATAAGCGCGGCAACTCCAGCTACGTGAGGACATGCCATAGAGGTGCCGCTGTTTAGGCCGATTTCATTATCGGGTAGTGTAGATAGAATATTGGTTCCGGGTGCAGCAACTAATATATTAGGCCCATAACATGAATCTTCAGATATCACACCGTTACTTTTAATATTGCTGACAGCTATGACATCTTCACAAAGATCACCTGGATAGGAAATGGCGTGATTTGAAGTTATTGTATTACCTGCCGACTTGACAAATATACATCCCTTACCGTCTCTCCCTTTAGTTACCGCATTAAGAATCGCATCTCTGATTAAATCATTCGGTTTGCAATACCACGAACATGAAAGAATATCCGCTCCATTTTTCCAAGCCCAGTTTATACCATCTGCCAAATTTGACTCTAAGAGAGGGACACGTACAAGGTTTGTGCTGACAGAAATCAGAGTTACGTCCGGAGCAACCCCGGAAATATGTATTCCATTATTTTTCGTTGCACCAATAATCCCTGCACAATGTGTACCGTGTGAGCCGTATAATCGACTTTTGTTAGTTTTCTTTTCAGTATCATAGCTTATTTTATCGATATTATCAATCAGATCTACATGAGCTAAATCGATGCCTTCGTCGATAACCGCTACTTTTATGCCTCGTCCCGTAGAGTAACACCACGCGTTGCTGACATTGAGGTCAACACCTTCGTAAGATGGGTTGTGCAGATTCCATTGAGAGTAGACATCGGGGTCATAAGAAATCTCGCGAGCATCATAAGAAAAGCTTGGAAAACATGATGAAAACAATCCTGTCTCGAACAGTTGATTGGCTATAGTAACGGAGCTAAGTCCTGACTCCGGATTCATTTGAAGAGTATACCACAGGGGCATAAACTCGTTTTGCTCGACAATGTAATAATTGTATATGTCGGCAAAAGATGACAGTAAGTGGAAATCCGAGTTCTCTTTAAGCTTTACGTATATGTAACCGTTAGGGATAAGCTCCTGATTATTCAGCGCCTTATAGCAGTTGTAAAAATGGGAGTTGTTGTCGATTCCTGGAGTGTCTAAGGGCGTTTTGTATATCTGAATATTACTGCGGGCATCAGATATTTTGTATGTCTCAGAATCTTGATGAATGGAAGTGTTATTAATCTGTGTTATATTAACCACAAAAGATTGGTCGTGTATTAATGATATTTTATCACCATTGTAGTAGTAATATTCATTTTCAGCATACGCGGTTATTGCTGTAACTACAGATATTATGGAAATAATGGATCTTAATTTCATATTAAAAATGCATTATCGGATAATAATTTTTTGATTTGACACCGCTATATTGTTATCTGACATTTGGGCGATATAAAATCCCGGTTTGAGTGGCAGCAGTTTTTCTTCACCGGTAAAAACGCTTTCTTCAAAAATTAAAGTTCCTGACGAAGTAAAGATTCTTACATTGTATAGGGATTTCATACCATCAATAACTATTGTGCCATTACGGTAAGACAGGTTCACCGGTTCATCTTGTCTTATAGGCTTAAAGCCATTGTAATCGGGGTTGATTACGGGTCGGATCAGACCTCCTTGATATTTGGGAAAATTGTCGATGATATGAAATTTCTCATCGGTACCTTCAATTACGTAGGCATTAGGCCCGGGTTTAATCAGATAATCTATAGAATCGATATATGCAGTGGCTGATTCCCCGCTCCAGTATTGCGCAAGAAAATATTCTTCATGATTGCTGCTTTCTCCCATATAAAAACCGAAGCCCGGGACTTCAAGGAAAATGCTTTTACCATTAGGCCCGAATAAATTCATGCCATAGGAGAAGCAGGATTGTATTCCTGCCCAGTTATATTCGCAGTATTCGAGCAGTTCGCGAATTTCACTGACTGTAGGCATTCGCCATCCATAGCCCCAATAATGGGTCGCGGCATCGTATTCGGTTCCGCAGATATTGTCCCCTATGTCTTCGAGAATATCCCAGCAATCATAGGGTGTGGACCCTTGCCCTACATAGTACTCATAATCGTCCCGCGTGAAAACATAACGATTGGTTAGTTCTCCCCAAGCAAAATAATAGCCGGTTTGAATGTAAGAGCTTCCTCCGACATTTGTAGTAGCCCACAGTGTTCCACTTGGAAGTCCAAGATCCACATAGTCATGACCTCCTATTGTTCCGTCGGGATCGCTTACTATGGGTTCGGGTACTTCACTTTTAAGGCAAACAGTTGATAAGATGAAAAATGAAATTAATAATGTATATCGCATTGAATTATTATTATTTGGTGAAAAGTTTTTAAGCGTAATAGAATGATTAATCTTACTATTTAATTGATATATATCTTTTTTATTACAGTATCGTGGTCGGTTGTTACGTTTATGATATATATGCCTTTAAAATTTATATTTATATCTTTAATTGATAAAGAAAGATATGAAGACGATGGCTTAATTGTCCATATACATTTTCCATTTATGTCATATATAG
>JAIDSW010000227.1 GCA_029061025.1 Duncaniella sp. | reverse complement strand
GACTCAACTCTGAAGTAACCCTTACACCCGTAAAAAAATCAATAACATTAAATCATATACAATGAAAAAATTCATCATTCTTGCCTCGGCTCTTATCATGGCCGGACAGGCTTCTTTTGCAGCTGAAGAACTTCAGCCGCGCAAAGAAATCCTTAACACTCTCGTGAAGGTCAATGACCTGTATCTGAAAAATCATCCCGACCCGGGTCTGGGTATCCCCTACTATTCGCGTAAGAAAGTATATGAGGGTAACATCTGGACACGTGCCGTGTATTTTGAAGGCCTGATGGCGCTCCACTCAATCTACCCCGACAACCGCTATTATGACTACGCCTACGACTGGGGCGAAAAATTCAACTGGGGCATGCGTCGCGACGATACCGCCACCCGCAATGCCGACAACTATGCTTGCGGACAGACCTACATCGACCTTTACCGCCTCACTCCCGAGCCCAAGATGCTCACAAAAACCAAGGCCAACGCCAACATGCTCATCAACACTCCTCAGGTGGATGACTGGACCTGGATCGACGCAATACAGATGGGCATGCCCGTGCTCGCAAAACTGGGTAAAGATACAGGCGATCAGCGCTATTTCGACAAGGCTTGGGATATGTATGAATGGTCGCGCAATACTCTTGCAGGCGGTCTTTACAACCCCAAAGACGGATTGTGGTGGCGTGACGCCGATTTCGTTCCTCCATATAAGGAACCCAACGGCAAAAACTGCTACTGGAGCCGCGGAAACGGCTGGGTAGTGGCCGCTCTTGTGAAAGTTCTTCAAGAACTTCCCGCCGACGATCCTCACCGCAAAGACTATATCAATGACCTTAAAGCAATGTGCGAAGCTCTCGTAAAATGTCAGCGCGAGGACGGTTTCTGGAACGTAAGTCTCCACGATGATTCAAATTTCGGTGGTAAGGAACTTACCGGTACCGCACTGTTTGTCTACGGTATGGCATGGGGTGTCAACAACGGTATTCTCGACCGCGAAAAATATATGCCCGTGATCACCAAAGCCTGGAACGCTATGGTCAAGGACGCCGTGCATCCCAACGGTTATCTCGGCTACGTGCAGGGAACAGGTAAGGAACCCAAAGACGGCCAGCCCGTAGCCTACGATTCCAAGCCTGACTTCGACGACTACGGTACAGGCTGCTTCCTGCTCGCCGGATCGGAAGTGTATAAACTTTAACTCTCTTTTCCTCGTTATAAAAACGGCATCCCGCAGCATCGGGACGCCGTTTTTTTATTACTTTTGTATCATGAATAAGATAGAACTGCGTCGTCAGGAAGTGAGCCGTTACATCACTCCGTTGCGTGAGGGCGGGTCACTGCCGGCTCTCGCCGAGGCCGACGACGGATTTAAGTATGTATTGAAGTTCCGTGGTGGCGGTCACGGAGCCAAGTCGCTTATCGCGGAATTTATCGGTGGCGAGCTTGCTCGGGCAGCGGGATTGCGAGTGCCCGAGCTCGTGTTTCTCGACGTCGATGAAGACTTCGGGCGCACCGAAGGCGACGAGGAGATTCAGGAACTCCTGCAAGCAAGCCGCGGTCTGAATCTCGGACTCCACTATCTGTCGGGAGCCCTTACATGGGACGTCGCCGTCAATACCATCGATCCCGTCACGGCATCGCAGATAGTGTGGCTCGACAGTCTGCTGACCAACGTTGACCGCACGGCACGCAACACCAATATGCTGCTGTGGAACGGCGATCTGTGGCTTATAGATCATGGCGCCACGCTTTATTTCCATCACTCGTGGGACGGATGGGAGAAAACCGCGCTGAGTCCGTTCCCGTATATCAAGGACCATGCTCTGCTTCCGCGAGCATCCCGCATGAACGAGGCCGACGCCGTGATGCACTCGCGCATAACTCCCGGGATAATCGATGCAATAGTCGAAGCCATTCCCGAGGAATGGTTGCTCCAGGCTTCAGCCGAAATATCGCCCGAGGAGCAGCGCCGCGTATACCGCACATTTCTCAAAACCCGATTAAGTAACTCCGAAATCTTTACCGACCATGCAATCGAAGCCCGAAAAGCACTTATATGAATATGCCGTGGTGAGGTATGTACCGCGTGTGGAGCGCGAGGAGTTCATCAATGTGGGACTTGTGATGATGTGCAAGCGCCGCCGCTGGATAAAGGTGAGAGTGGTGACCGATCTTAGCAGGGTAAAATCGTTCGCCCCCGATACCGAGGATGATATTCTGCTTCATCAGCTTTCATCGTTCACCACCGTAGCGGCAGGAAAGGGTGACGCCATAGGCTCACTCGAAGCCCACGAGCGATTCCGCTGGCTCACAGCGGTAAGAAGCGCGTCAATTCAGACGTCGCGCCCCCACCCCGGGAAATGTGAAAATCTCGACGATACTTTTGACCGTCTTTACCGCGAACTTATTGAGGCATAGACGGCTTCAAGTGCCTTTGCCGTAAGATCACCTTCAGGCGAAAGCCGTATCACCGAGCGATCTTTCGATAGCCAGAGCAACTGCTTTTTAGCATATACGCGCGTATTTTTTGCAATGCGCGCTATCGCCGTATCGCGATCCATAACTCCATCCATCATAGCAAACATCTCCTTATATCCCACCGTGTTAAGCGAATTGAGATGACGGAGATGATACACCGAGCGTGCCTCATCTTCAAGCCCGGCAGCGATCATGGCATCAGTGCGGCGGTTTATGCGATCGAAGAGTTGCTCGCGCGGATAGTCAATGGCTATTTTTACGATATTGAAATCCCGTGTCTTGCTCTTTCCCGTGAGAAGCGACGAGCAGGGAGCACCGGCTTCAAGAGTGATTTCTATAGCATGAATCAGGCGCTTGCTGTTGTTAAGGTCAGCTCTTTCAAGATACTTGGGGTCAACGAGCCGCAGCTTTTCTATCAGCGCCTCATTGCCACCGCGCTCATATAAAGCCTTGACCTCTTCCCTCACCCGGGCTGAAATTGTGGGTAGCTCATCGATACCCTTTGTCACGGCGTCAATATACATCATCGAGCCGCCGCACATCACGGCAATATTATTTTTACGCCACATCTCGGGAAGCAACTTCATCACATCTTCCTCATACTGAGCGGCGCTGTAGTAGGCATCCAAAGGCAATATACCCACGAAATGATGGCGCACCTGAGCGAGCTGCTCCGCTGAAGGTGCGGCCGTGCCTATGGGAAGCCCCATATATATTTGCCGCGAGTCGGCCGACATTATGTCGCAGCCGATCTCGCGGGCAATGTTTATGGCAAGGTCAGTCTTACCGCTTGCGGTAGGACCTGTAACTATGACGAGGGTATTATCCACGCTCTGCAACGAGACGGGCTATTTCCACTATCACTTTCACGGCTTTTTCCATCGAAGGGATGGGTACGAACTCGTAGCGACCGTGGAAATTCAGGCCGCCGGCAAAGATGTTGGGACAAGGCAGCCCCTTGAATGAGAGCTGAGCGCCATCAGTGCCACCGCGAATGGGTTGTACCTTGGGAGTTACACCGGCATCTTCCATAGCCTTGATAGCGGTATCGACAATGTGCATCACAGGCTCGATTTTCTCGCGCATGTTGTAATACTGGTCTTTGATCTCGATAGTGGCGCAGTCGGGGAACTCATTGTTGATCTTGCGGCACAGGTGCTCAAGCTCCTTCTTGCGGCGCTCGAAGCGGTCGCGGTCGTGGTCGCGTATGATATAGGTCAATACGGTCTTTTCCACATCACCTTCCATTGATATGAGATGATAGAAGCCTTCGTAACCCTCGGTATGCTCGGGAGTCTCCCAGCGGGGAAGCATGATGATAAACTGATTGGCGATGCGCATGGAGTTGATCATCTTGTGCTTGGCATAACCGGGATGCACGTTGCGGCCGCGGAAAGTAACTTTAGCTACTGCTGCGTTGAAATTCTCGTATTCAAGTTCGCCTATCTCGCCGCCGTCCATGGTGTAGGCCCAGTCGGCGTCAAAGAGTTTCACATCAAATTTGTGAGCGCCCTGACCTATTTCCTCATCAGGATTGAATGCTATGCGTATGCGGCCGTGCTTTATCTCGGGATGATGCTGGAGATAATCTACGGCCGTAATGATTTCAGCCACGCCGGCCTTGTCGTCGGCGCCGAGCAGTGTGGTACCGTCGGTCACTATAAGATTCTCACCCTTGTAGTTGAGCAGTTCGGGAAACTGAGCGGGTGACAATACGATATTTTCTTTCTTGTTGAGCACAATATCGTTTCCGTCGTAATTCTCCACGATGCGGGGCTTTACATTATGCCCGCTCATGTCAGGCGACGTGTCGAGATGGGCAATGAATCCTACTGTGGGCACGTCGTAGTCAACATTGGCGGGAAGTGTAGCCATGAGATAGCCGTTGTCATCGAGAGTGATGTCGCTGAGACCCATCTCGCGCAGTTTCTTCTCAAGGTATTGTGCAAAAATCATCTGACCGGGAGTCGACGGGGTAAGATTGGTAAGCTCGTCGCTCTGGGTGTCAAACTTCACATATTCTAAAAATCGTGAGGTAACGTCCATGGTAAAAATTCTTGGATAAGAAGTTGATGTAAAATTACGGCGCAAATTTACGAATTTTTTCATAAATGCGCCGTAATTTTTACCATTTCATTTATCAGACTGTGAATTTTTTAGAGTCATCTCCACGCGAGGCCATGTAGCGGGCTACAATATCGTCGATTGAGATGTCGAGCAGCTC
>JAIDSW010000226.1 GCA_029061025.1 Duncaniella sp. | reverse complement strand
GCTTCAAATTCATCTCCTACGCCGTGTGGTGGATTCGCCAGTCGATTCTTCAGGCACTTGCCGAGCAGAGCCGCATCGTGCGTCTGCCCCTCAATCAGGTAGGTTCACTCAATAAAATCAGCAAGGCCCTCTCGAAGTTTGAGCAGGAAAACGAGCGTCGTCCGTCGCCCGAGGAGCTTGCCGAGCGCCTTGAAGTGCCCGTTGACAAGATTGCCGATACTCTCAAGGTATCCGGCCGACACGTCTCGGTGGACGCTCCTTTCGTGGAAGGCGAAGAAAACTCACTTCTCGACGTGCTCACCAACGATGACTCCCCCATGGCCGATGCCACCCTCACGCAGGAATCGCTTGCCAAGGAAGTTGACCGTGCGCTCAAGCAGCTCCACGAGCGCGAGCGCGATATTCTCAAAATGTTCTTCGGCATAGGCTGCCAGGAAATGACCCTCGAAGAAATAGGCGCAAAATTCGATCTCACCCGCGAGCGCGTGCGTCAGATCAAGGAAAAAGCTATCCGTCGCCTCAAAGGTCAGAAGAGCCGTCTGCTCAAGACTTACCTCGGTCAGTAACCCCCACTCTTACATATCACAGATAATTCTGAAATGTTTATCCGGACTGATACGGTAGATGCCGAATCAGTCCGGTTTATTTATTTCGGGCAAAGGCCGTTGGCATGATCTACGAAATCCCACACTTCATTGCTGACTTTGTAAAGATCTCTGGCCACCATTCCTTCCTCTTTATAATAAGGCACGGTAACCGCCGAACTGATACCCGGATAATCCTTTCCGGTAAATGCCACCTTACATTTATATGGTAACTTGTCAAAGCGCTCCAGAAGATCGCGACGAGGGCCATCCTCATCACCGAATTTTACTATCAGATTATCGAAATCAATTCTTCCCACCCTGCGATTCCATTTCATGCGGGCCTCTTCCTCTGAATTGTAATGGAGAAAATGAATCTCGAGACCGTCGCCTATCACCGCTATCGGGTAATCTTTCGGCTCAGTGATTTTGTGACGTGACTCCCGGCGACTGATAAAACGCAACTCACTTTTAAGCACTTCAGGGTGCTCAAGCATGCTGATATAATCCTCGTCAAACATGAACAGCCCGACGAATGGCGTATTGAATGGAATGTTGCACTCCTTCATCATGAATCCGCCCCAGCAGTTGTTGCTGATAATACTCACGCTCCTGTTACGCAACCTCCGGCGCCTGCGAAATTTGTTCCACGGACGAGCGATGCGTATTTTCATCAATTTAAGCCATGTTATCATGTCACGGTGTATTATTAAGTAAGTTTCAGCAATTAGTTTACACTGCAAAAGTAATGAAAATCAACAAACCACCCCTCACATACGTTGATATTTAATAACAAAAATACTCTCTGAAGCATGAAACAGCTGATACTCCTCCGTCACGGGCAGAGTCAATGGAATCTCGAAAACCGTTTTACAGGCTGGACCGACGTAGCCCTCACTCCGGCAGGCCGCGAAGAAGCCCGCAAGGCCGGGCAAATGATTAAGGACGCCGGATTGAAACCTCAATATGGATTCACTTCATATCTCAGCCGCGCCATCGACACGCTACACCTCGCCTTGAGTGAGATGGATAGATTGTGGATACCGGTGGAAAAAGACTGGCACCTCAACGAGCGTCACTATGGCGCACTGCAAGGACTCAACAAAGCCGAGACGGCCAAGCAATATAGTGATGAACAGGTGAGACTGTGGCGTCGCAGCTACGACGTTGAGCCGCCGGCCCTCACGGTCGATGACCCGCGTTATCCGGGTAATGACGACCGCTACTCAACCCTGTCGCCCGACGAACTGCCGCTCACCGAGTCGCTTCGCGACGCCATAAAGCGTGTGTATCCGTGTTGGGAAGAAAAGATCGCTCCCGCGTTGCGGCTTTACGACACCGTTATCGTGGCTGCGCACGGCAATTCCCTCCGAGCCCTGGTGATGATGCTGCTCCACCTCACCCCGGAGCAGATTATGAACGAGGAAATTCCCACCGGGCGACCGCGTCTTTTCATTCTCGACGACCGCCTTCAGGTGACGGATGAAAAATATCTGTAAAAATTTTTCATGTACACACAATATTAAAAATATTTCAACGTTTCTTAAAAAGTATACATCATTACAATTTCTAAAGAAACAATGAAATTACTCGAAGGTAAGACCGCGCTCATCACCGGAGCATCACGCGGCATCGGCAAGGCAATCGCCTTGAAATTCGCTTCGGAAGGAGCTAATATCGCATTCACTGACCTCAACCGCGACGAAAATATGGAAGCCACCGAAAAAGAGCTCGAAGCTCTCGGCGTGAAAGCCAAAGGCTATGCTTCCAATGCAGCAGATTTCGCACAGACTGAAACCGTAGTCAACGACGTTAAGAACGACGACGGTTCAATCGACCTCCTCGTCATCAGCGCCGGTATCCCCAAAGCCGGCCTGATGAGGCGCATGAGCGAAGCTCAGTGGGATGCCGTAATAAATGTCAACCTCAAGAGCGCCTTCAACTTCATCCACGCTGTC
>JAIDSW010000225.1 GCA_029061025.1 Duncaniella sp. | reverse complement strand
TTGTGATTGATCATTATGGCAGCACCGTCGGTATCATAATCATGAAAGATGTCGGCCACGGGAATACCGTTTTTGCTGCTGATCATGCCGTCGATTGCTATTGTATCGTTGGCAACTCCGACTCTTACAAGTTCCACCAGATCGGCAGGATAATAGTTGCCGTTGATGTCGGCTATACCGGCTATCATGAGCTTACCGTCACTGACGAGCAGATTATTATTCTCGTCCATGATATACTTGGCCTTATATTCCTTGCCGTCGACGGTCACACCCTTTACCTTCGTGATGGCGGGAGTGTCAAATGAGTTGATGGCGATAGTACCGTTGGTATACGTCCACATGAAAAGGAACGCAAACCAGCAGAAGAACTGCACGATGCCCACTGTCCAGAATGTCGTGGGAGCTTTGGCGAGCAGTTTGAAAAGATTTGTCTTTTCCTTGGGAGCATCCTTTTCTACCGCGCCGCCGTTGTATTCGTTGTAGAGGTGGGGAGGCCACTCCTTGATTTTTGCGAGCGAGTATACTACGCAGAGCAGCAATATGGCCGCGCCTATGTAGAAAGAATATACTACCGTGGGAGGTATCACACCGGCTGCCGCCGTGTTTTTAAAACCTATCCATGTGAGTATGAAGGGGAATACATAACCCACGATTGAACCTGCATTGCACAGGAAGCTCTGTATCGAATAGGCAAGTCCTTTCTGCTTTTCGTTCACCATGTCACCCACGAGCATCTTGAAAGGCTGCATGGCCATGTTGATCGACGTGTCAAGGAGC
Source organism: Duncaniella sp. (assembly GCA_029061025.1). Taxonomy (GTDB): domain Bacteria; phylum Bacteroidota; class Bacteroidia; order Bacteroidales; family Muribaculaceae; genus Duncaniella. Next base: position 486 of record JAIDSW010000225.1, on the reverse strand, counting down.
ATCAGTGCGATCAAGCCTATGATGATGGCCGATGATACAGTCAGTCCGAAGCTACCTGCATTGGGAAGCAGACACATTACTATAATGGCGATAAGTGCACCGAAGATGAGATAGGGCAGGCGACGACCGAAGCGGTTCCAAGTCTTATCGCTCGCGGTTCCTACGATAGGCTGGACTATAAGTCCCATCAGTGGAGGAAGAATCCAGAAATAGCTGAGGGAGTGCGGGTCCGCACCGAGGGTGGCGAATATTCGCGAGATGTTGGCGCTCTGAAGAGCATAGGCTATCTGGACTCCAAAGAATCCGAAACTAAGGTTCCATAGTTTCATGAAGCCAAGGTCGGGTTTTTGTACTGACATTTGGATTAAAGGGTTAAGAGGTTAAAGTGTTATTGGGTTAATCTTATTTTTGCGGAGTCTGGTCGATAAGGCCGTAAAGCAGCTTGATCTCTTCCGGCCATATAGCGGGATTTGGAGTCTCCAGGAT
>JAIDSW010000224.1 GCA_029061025.1 Duncaniella sp. | reverse complement strand
ATTGCTACAAAAAATCGCAAGGATAACTCCCTGCGATTTTTTTTATCCCATCAAGACGGCTGTTTTCGGATGCTTACTATTTTATTATCCCCAATACAATTAATTATTTGAATATCAACAGGTAGGGACGCGATTATTCGCGTCCACAGCGAAAACATGGATTGATAAAATGTAATATCCCGCAGTGCATGATTCGCCTCATGTAATATCCCGCAATACATGATTCGCCTCATGTTTTCTTGGCGGACGCGAAAATTCGCGTCCCTACCGGCTTGACAATCACGTAGCTACACCCAATCTTTCCAGTTGTCGCAGGAGGCGCGGATGCGGGCGGCGGCAGGGGTCGAGCCGTAACGGTAGATGACGGTGCGGACGTTGCCCAACACGTATTCTGCCTCGGCGCGGGCATCGTCGGTGACAAACATGCTCATAGCTTCGCGTATCTCCTTATCATATACTCCTTCGGTATACTTATGCCCTACCGTATCGTCGTAGTCATAGAGGAATCCGTAGTTACGTTCATAGAATCTTTCTTTATCTCCCCAAACATCGAAACACGGCTGAAACAATCCTATATAGCTACCACGCCAATATTGTGTCAGCGCCCAGCACTCTTCCATCGAATTACGGCGTCCGATTGCATACATAAGGCGCGCCATGGCGCGGCGGTCGGCCGTCGGAGCCGACTTCATCTCGCGGCTGTAGGCAAGCATGCGGCGCGCGAAATTAAGCTTGGCATTGTCGGCCGACGGTAGCGGATGACGCTCGCGACTTGACTCCGAGTCCCATTTCCAGTCACTGTAGCCGCATACCTCCCATCGCCCGGGATATACGGCAAACGGATCGCGGGCGAGGTAGCCCCCTTTATAGATGTTCATGGTGCGGAAATAGGTGGGACTGACTTTTGAGAAATAAGTTACAGCGCGCGAATAGTTTTCCTCGCGCAGGGCGAGGGTGCCTATCAGCTCGTGGTAGAAATCGCTGTCGGCGCGCATCTTGCGGCGCAGGAGGTTATACAGCGGAGTGGATGATTTCATGCGCGAATATGCTTTGATTAGCTCGCCCGACGTGAGGCTTCCCATCATCTGAAACGACAGGGTGCGGTAATCAGTCCAATTGAAAAATTTCTCGTCGGAGCGCATTTCTTCAGGAGTAACAATTTCTGAGCAGTTATCCGAATCCCAGACCCAGATGTGCCGGTCGGTAACACCGGTATAATCGGCATACGCGCAGAGCATAATCGCCGTTGCGTAATCACGCTTCTTCCACAACTGCGGCACGAGGTCAACATACACGATATTCTCCAAAATCCTCACCCACTCATCGGCATCGGGGTTGAGTAGGTCACATTTATCCTCGATCCATTTCAGGTCGGCGAGCAGCCGCGAGCGGTCGCCACGCTTGGCGTCGAGCTTCATGCGGTAGGCGCGGGCAAGGTCTCTCAGATCAGAATTGGAAAAATTATGGGAAAGAGCGCTCCTGACATAGCGTGAAGCCGCGCGGGGATCATCGGCGTATCTGTCGCCAAAATATGCTAACAGGTATTCCCAGTCGCCACGGTTTTTCACTTTGGGGTCGGCAGCAAGGCGACGCGCCACCGGCACTATCGACATCATCGTGGCGGAATCAGAAGCCATGTAGCGCACGTAGTCGATGAGCTGCGGAGCATCAGGATTAATCTCCGCCATAAATGCCACGCGGTCGTCCATCGATAGCGAAAGCACATCGCCACCGAGCGCAAACATGGTATCGGCACGCTCCACATTGCCCATGTGGCTCCAGCAGCCCGCTACGTATCTTGAGGCCATACGCTTCATGAGGTTATCATCGGGCATCGGAGCGAAAACCGAGTCATAATACTCCACGCAATCGTGGTAGCAGCGCGAAGCAAAAAGAGCCCTCACCACCTGCAGCCCGTAGCGGTCACGCAATCTCGATTTCGAGGCGGAGCTTCTTCTACATTCCTCGATAATATCTCTATAATCTGCCCCCTCGGGAGTAGCGTTGCGCTGGTTGGGATAATACCACGGCGACGAGGCCGCCGCGCGGCGTTCCTCCAGTTCTTTTGCTGTCCTGAGCATACTAACAATATCTTCATCGCCTGAATTAATGAGGTAGCAATAAAACTTATTGTCGGTAGGAATGTCTTTGAAATAATAATCCAAAAACTTCTCCCGGGAGTCTTTATATACAGCCTGCTCGATATCGGCAAGCGGTATGCGCTCGGAAGTGAGCCGTTGCCACTCGCGCAGATTTTCTGCCCGGTCATAGGAATTTACCGTCGGGATACTCTCTATACAGAAAAAAAGAGGTGACGGGATGGTGGGCGGACAAGGACCGCATCCAAAAGCGGTGGCGGTACCCGCCAGCAGGCTAACGGCCGGAAGCAAGAAGGTGATCGATTTCATCGTGGCTGTACTTGGAAAGGTTGTTTATATCGAGATGATAAAGGATTGTAGAGTGAGGGCGCGTGGTGATGCGGCGCTCTATCATGTCGCGCACTCGGGAGATGTCGGCGTAATCCGATGACTCCTGACGCACCATATCGCCGCGGCGTATCATGCTGTAGTCATTATAGGGCATATCGCGCAGCGCCACGTAAAGATTCTTGCCTCGCGGCGCGAAGCGCGATGAGTCGGTGACCTCGAGTCCGCTCACCAGCCCCTGAAATTTCCGGTCGTGAAACAGCAGCTGCCACGAGTAGGTGGGATATGCCACGTCGAGATGCAGTTTATAATCGGGCAGATATTTCATATACGGCTCCACATCGCGCGGATCGATGATGGAATTGGTCACGTCGGGGTCATTGAAACTGCCGGTATTGTACACCATGAGTACTCCGCGGTCAACCGGTGGCACCTTGCGCGCAAGCTGATGCAGGCGGATAGTGGAGCTGAGTTTCCACTGCAGCGACAGCTGCTTCAGGGCGGCGCGTGCGGAATCGCAGAGGGTGAAAAACGATTGCTCGGTAGAGGGAGTCCAGTCGCAGTCGAGCTGCAGCTCACTGACGGTGTGCAGTCCGTTGAACGTGCACATGTTGCGGGCGCGACTGACGATATTGCGGGCAAGTGTCCCCTCGTTGCCTTTCATGGCTTTGAGGGCGTCGAGCGTGATGTAGACCACCGGCACGGTCTCCATCTTGGGAAAAGAATCCACCAGCATGTCGTAGGTAGGGTAATCTACCCGCAGCGAGGCATTGGGCACAGCTTTCTCGTCGAGGCGCGGAGATTCTCCCTTCACCACATCAAAGAGGCGCACATACATGCGGCCTATGTCGTGGCGGCGTAGAAAAGCGCGCTCCGCGCTGTCGAGATTAAGCACCGTCTTCCAGTAATACACGGCGCGCTTCTCGGCATGGAGATTTGTTTCCACCGTATCCGTGGCAGCCTCCGGCGCATCGGTCGAGGCCGCAGCCCGGCTACAGGCGCAGAGCGACAGCAGCGAGAGGGAGAAAAGGAGAATGTATTTCATCGTCGGGGTAATATTTCTTTTATGCAAATTTCGCATAAAAGCCCCGCCTTGTCAAGGGTTAAACCCCTGCGATGTATGAACTCCCTTCGGTGATGTATGAAATGACTCGGCGCCCGCTTTGATCTATTTCCAGACGATGTAATTCAGGTATTCCCAGTCGGTGTCGGCAGGTGTCCCGAAGGTATAGCGCGTGCCGGCCTCATCGGTATAGAAGCCCGCGGCGGTGCTGCCCACGAGATACACGGCGTTGCGCACTCCGGCATCGGCGAGCGCCTGCGAGAAGTCGTGAAATGTCAGTCGGTCGAGACTCAGCACCACGCTCACTTTTCCGTCGATTTCAGCAAGAGCCTTGCGGAGCGACCTCCCTTTGGGCTTGTTTTCCACCACCTGACCGCTCACCACGAGCGGAAACTGGCGGAAGAAATATCCCTCCGATTCGATAG
>JAIDSW010000223.1 GCA_029061025.1 Duncaniella sp. | reverse complement strand
TAATGTTTGAGTGACTTGTAGGAGGCTGTGTCAAAATTTGATATTTCAAAATGTGTATCGGCGTCCGCAGGCCGCCGGGCTACTCGTAGCCCGGGTCGCCTTCGCTGAGCTACGGCGGCGCCGGTTGCGAATAATTCAGCGCCCACGGGCGCTATTTGATTTTTGACACAACCTCTATTTCAAATACATATTTCCTTATTTCAGGGCTTTGCCGGAGGAAAATGCTGAGCCGCAGCGGGTGCCGAGGGCGATGTAGCCGTTGTGGATGGGGTCGAAGGTGATGAGTTTCATTTTTTCCACATCAGGTTTGCCATCTTCGGCCAGATAGCGCTCGTCGGCAAGGATATTTACAATTTCTGCCACAAGGTAGAAGCCGGTGGGGGATTCAAACAGCTTTTCTTTAACCCGACATTCAAGTGTCATGGGAAAGCAATCGAACACCGGTGCATCGACATGCGGTGCTTTTGAAGATTTCCATCCTGCGCGGGCGATTTTATCGGGATGTGTCTTGCCGCTGACGATGCCCACATAATCGGCAGCCTCCATGGTCTCAACAGTGGCAAACGATAGAGTAAATTCAGGGCAGCGGTTGAGGTTTTCGGTAGTGACGTGCGAGCCAAGGGAGATCATCACTTCTTTCATGTCCCATTGTCCGCCCCACGCGGCGTTCATGGCGTTGGGTGTACCGTCGGGGTTATATGTTCCGATTATGAGCACGGGCTGGGGGAGAAGCCATGCTTTGGGAGAAAATTCTTTCATGGAGGTTTCAATATCAATAGTTGATTGTAAATTCGTCGGCCGCGTCAGCCACGGGAAATTTCTCGCGGGAGCGGCGTAATGAGTCGAGATCGAGCAGAGCATATACGAGGCCGTTGCGTCGGGTCTCGTGGATTTCATTGCCCAGATTGTCATAGCACACTGACATGCCGGCGGGATACACTCCATAATCATCTTTTCCGAGGCGGTTGCAGCTTATGGCGTAGGCCTGATTTTCTATGGCGCGCGCTGCAAGGAGAGTCTTGAACTGCCGGCTGCGCGAGCCGCCCCACATGGCAGGGCAGATAAGTAGATCGAACTCGCTGCGCGGAGTGGAGCGAATCCACACCGGGAAACGAAGATCGAAGCAGATTATCAGCCTGATATTCCATCCGCGATACCGCACGACAGGGGCGGGTGAATGCCCTGCGGTATAAATCTCATTTTCACCGGAAAGTGTGAAAAGATGGCGCTTGTCGTAAAG
>JAIDSW010000222.1 GCA_029061025.1 Duncaniella sp. | reverse complement strand
CCGTCTCACCTACCACTCCGCAGCCGAGACACCCGAGGCTTTTACCCCCGACGGAAAGTCGGTGGTGTATTCCGCTGCCATTCAGGATGCGCCTGCCAGCGTGATGTTCCCCTCGGGACGACTCACGGAGCTATATGCAGTCGACATCGCCGGAGGCAAGCCCCGCCAGATTCTCTCCACGCCCGCACAGCGCATATCTTATCTTCCCGACGGAAAGAGCTTCGTATATCAGGATCAGAAAGGTATGGAAAACGAGTGGCGCAAGCACCACACCTCGTCGGTCACCCGCGATCTGTGGAAATATGACGCCGGCACCGGCCGCCACACCAATCTCACCGATCATGCCGGTGAGGACCGTGACCCGGTGGTATCGCCCGACGGCACTACGCTCTATTTCCTGAGCGAGCGCGACGGCGGCACTTTCAATGTATATTCTGCACCCGTGAGCTCTCCCGCATCGGTAAAGAAGCTCACTTCGTTCGCTACACATCCCGTACGCTTCCTGTCGGGAGCAAAGGACGGCACTATGGCTTTGACCTACGACGGCGAGATTTACACCATGCGCCCCGGTTCCAAAGCCACGAAAGTCAACATTACAATACCCGCCAACGACGATACACCCCTGTCGCGCACCCTCAGCTTCACGTCGGGTGCCGAGGACGCAGCCGTGTCGCCCGACGGCAAGCAGATAGCTTTCGTATATCGCGGCAACATATTCGTAACCTCGCTCGATTACACCACCACCAAGCAGGTGACCTCGACACCGCAGGGCGAGTTTTCCCCTACATGGGGCTCTGACAACCGCACGCTCTACTACGCCTCTGACCGCGACGGCTACAACACCATCTACAAGGCATCGATAGTGCGCGACGACGACCCCAACTTTCCCAACGCCACTCTCATCAAGGAGGAGCGTGTGACAAAGGACGACACTGACCTGATGAATCCCGTCATGGCGCCCGACGGCAAGCAGTTGGCCGTAATTGCCGACCGCAACAAGATCGCCGTGCTCAATGCCGAGAACGGCAAACTGAAACTGCTCACCGACGGCTCGACCTACAAGTCACGCGACGGCGGCATAATGCTCGACTGGTCGCCCGACAGCCGCTGGCTCACGGCCACCGTCGACATGCACCACCGCGACCCCTACTACGACATCGCCATCATCAATGCCTCCACGGGCGAGATCACCAATATCACCGACAATGCCTACATGTGCTACGCACCCCGCTGGGTGATGGATGGCAAGGCCATCGTATTTATGTCAGATCAATACGGCATGCGCAATCAGGCATCGTGGGGCTCGCTCAGCGACGTGATGCTGGCTTTTACTTCCAAGGAGGCTTATGACGAATATCTCCTGTCGAAGGAAGATTACGAGCTCCTGAAGGAAGCCAAGAAGGATAAGGACAAGAAATCAAAATCTTCAAAAAAATCCAAGAAAACAGAGAAAGAAGACAAGGCAGAGAAGTCGTCGGACAAGTCCGACGGCGCTGACAAAGCTGATGACGCAGAGGATGGTGTGGAGCCGATCGTGATCGATTTCGACGGGCTGCGCGACCGGGTGGTGCGTGTCACTCCGTTCTCGTCTGACGTGGCCGATTTCTATGTCACCGACAATGGCGACAAGCTTTATTTCCTCACCTCCATAGATCAGGGCAACGACCTGTGGAGCGTGGACTTGCGCGAGGGCGATGTGGAGCAGGTGAAGCGCCTCGACGCCGGCTCGCTGTCACTGCAGCCTGATGCCAAGGGTAATGCTCTCTACCTTCTGGGTCCGCGCATGATGAAGAAAATGAATCTCGCCAGCGAGTCGATGAGCAATATCTCCTATCGCGGGGAAATGACATTCTCGCCCGAGGAGGAGCGCGAATACATGTATGATTTCGTGGTGAGGGAGGAAAATGCCCGATTCTACGATCCGAAGATGCACGGCGTCAACTGGAAGTCGCTCGCCAAGGATTACCGCAAATTTCTGCCGCATATCAACAACAATCACGACTTTGCCGAAATGCTCTCGGAGCTGCTGGGTGAGCTCAACGTATCCCACACCGGATCAAGTGCTTCATCGTCGGCTTCCAAGGCTCCCACAGCCTCGCTCGGCGTGCTCTATGACCTCACTTATACCGGCGACGGTCTTAAAGTGGCCGAGATCGTGACCGGCAGCCCCTTTGACCGCTCGGCTACCGCTATGGTGCCCGGCTCGGTGATCACCGCCATCAACGGCAATCCCGTCACCGCCACCACCCCCGACGAACTGCTGCTCAACAAGACCATAGGCAAAAAGACTCTCGTGGCCTTCACCACTCCCTCGGGCGAGAAAATCGAGGAGACTGTGAAGCCGGTTTCGGCCGGGCGCATGGCTGAACTGCTATATCAGCGCTGGGTGAAGCGCAACGAGCACATCGTTGACTCGCTCTCGGGCGGTAAGCTCGGTTACGTCCACATCCGCTCAATGGCCGACGGTCCTTTCCGCACTATCTACGCCGACGTGCTTGGCCGCTGGAACGAGCGCGACGGCATAGTGATCGACACCCGCTGGAATGGCGGCGGACGTCTCCACGAGGATATCGAGGTGCTTTTCAGCGCTGACCAGTATCTGCGTCAGGAGGTGAAGGGCGACTATTACGGCGACATGCCATCGCGCCGCTGGCTCAAACCGTCGATTATGGTGCAGGGCGAAGCCAACTACTCCAACGCCCACGGCACCCCCTGGGTATATAAGAAGAAAGGCATGGGCAAGCTCGTGGGTATGCCGGTCCCCGGCACCATGACCTCGGTCAACTGGGTGACGCTTCAGGATCCCGACATATACTTCGGAATACCCGTGGTAGGCTACCGCACCGAGGAAGGATACTATCTTGAAAACCACCAGCTTGAGCCCGACATCAAGGTAGCCAACGACCCCGCCACCGTGGTAAAGGGTCAGGACATGCAGCTTGAAGCCGCCGTCAAGGCTCTCCTCGAGGATGTAAAAGAGTGGAAAAAGACAGCTCCTTTTGCGAAATAATTACTATCTTTGCGATAATTAATACAACCCTAAAAATATTACCGTCATGAAAAAAAGTGCCCTGCAGACAGCTCGCGCTGCTTATCGTCCCAAATTGCCCGTTGTGCTTACCGGCGCGGTCAAGGCAGTGGAAGGCGAGCCCACTCAGTCTGTCGCTGATCAGGAAGCTATCCGTCAGCTTTTCCCGAATACCTACGGTCTTCCCGAACTTCGCTTCGAGAAAAACCCCTCGCCCACGCCCGGCAAACCCATCAACGTAGGCGTGATCCTCTCAGGAGGTCAGGCTCCCGGCGGTCACAACGTAATATCGGGTCTCTTCGATGGTATCAAGAAAATCAACAAAAACAGCCGCCTCTATGGCTTCCTCATGGGTCCCGGCGGACTGGTTGACCATAATTATATGGAACTCACTCCCGAGATTATCGACGAGTACCGCAACACCGGCGGTTTCGACATCATCGGCTCGGGTCGCACAAAGCTCGAGACCAAGGAGCAGTTTGACAAAGGCCTCGAAATCCTCAAGGAACTCGACATCAAGGCGCTCGTGATCATAGGCGGCGACGACTCCAATACCAACGCTGCCGTGCTGGCCGAATATTACAAGAATATCGGCGCAGGCGTGCAGGTGATCGGTTGCCCCAAGACCATCGACGGCGACCTGAAAAATGAAGTGATCGAGACTTCATTCGGCTTCGACACCGCCACCAAGGTATACTCCGAGGTTATCGGCAATATCCAGCGTGACTGCAACTCGGCCAAGAAATACTGGCACTTCATCAAGCTCATGGGACGCTCCGCTTCTCATATCGCCCTCGAATGCGCCCTCCAGACCCAGCCCAACATCTGCATCATCTCCGAGGAAGTCGAGGCTAAGAACATGACCCTTCAGGAAGTAGTCAACGATATAGCCGACGTAGTCGCAGCCCGCGCAGCCCGCGGCGACAACTATGGCGTGGTGCTCGTGCCCGAAGGCCTCATCGAGTTCATTCCCGCAGTGAAATCGCTCATCGCCCAGCTCAACGACCTCCTCGCCGCCAATGCTGACGAATTTGCCGCCCTCGCCACTCCCGCCGAGCAGCGCGCATGGGTTATCTCCAAGCTCACTCCCGAGAATGCCGCTACCTATGAGTCGCTCCCCGAAGGCGTGGCCCGTCAGCTCACCCTCGACCGCGACCCCCACGGCAACGTACAGGTATCGCTCATCGAGACCGAAAAACTTCTCTCCGAGATGGTAGGCAAGCGTCTTGCCGAGCTTCGCAAGGAAGGTAAATATAACGGTAAATTCTCGGCTCAGCACCACTTCTTCGGCTACGAAGGCCGATGCGCCGACCCCTCCAACTTCGATGCCGACTACTGCTACGCCCTCGGCTACAACGCAGCTTGCCTCATCGAAGCCGGCGTTACAGGCTACATGTCATCGCTTCGCAACCTCACGAAGCCCTCAGTGCAGTGGGTGGCAGGCGGTATCCCCGTCACCATGATGATGAACATGGAGCGCCGCCACGGCGAGATGAAACCCGTGATACAGAAAGCACTCGTGAAACTCGACGGAGCACCCTTCCTCAAGTTTGCCTCCAAGCGTGACAAATGGGCTCTCGAGACCTGCTACACCTACCCCGGCCCCATCCAGTATTTCGGACCCGCCGAGGTATGCGACCAGCCCTCGAAAACCCTCATGTACGAGCACCCCGAAAAGAAATTCTAATCCTTTTTTACAGCTTGCTTCAATCCCGCCGCGGCACCTCAGCCGCGACGGGATTTACCCTAATTGATTAATGATTAATGATTAACGATTAACGATTAATGATTAATCCTGTAGGGACGCACACTCGGGTGCGTCCGGCAGAGCAAACCGGGAAGCATAAATAATTCTAAATTTTAAATTCAAAATTCTCAATTTTTAAAAAAAACATGATTACCCAGGAACAATTAAAAGAGACTTTTGAGCGCAAGCTGGCGCTGAGGAGGTATCTTTGACATCGACAGCAAGAAAATACAGGTAGAAGAAGAAGAACTCCGCACCCACGTGCCCGACTTCTGGGAACACCCCAAGGAAGCACAGGTGCAGATGAAAAAAATCAAAGACCTTCAGGCGTGGATCGAAGGCTATGAGGAAATCGACAAGATTACCGAGGAACTCCAGCTTGCGTGGGACTTCCTCAAAGAAGGCCTTGTGGAAGAAGAAGAACTTGACCGCATATATGCCGACACCATAGCCAAGATCGAAGCCCTCGAGCTCCGCAACATGCTCCGTCGCGAGGAAGACAAGATGAGCGCCGTGCTCAAGATCAACTCCGGCGCCGGCGGTACCGAGAGTCAGGACTGGGCCTCGATGCTCATGCGCATGTATCTCCGCTGGGCCGAGAAAAACGGCTACAAGACCTCGATCGCCAACCTTCTCGACGGCGATGAAGCCGGCATAAAGTCATGCACCATCAACATCGAAGGCGACTTCGCCTACGGCTACCTCAAGAGCGAAAACGGTGTGCACCGCCTCGTGCGCGTGTCGCCCTACAACGCCCAGGGCAAACGCATGACCTCATTTGCCTCCGTATTCGTAACCCCGCTCGTCGACGACACCATCGAAGTCAAGGTGGAACCCGCACTGATGTCGTGGGACACCTTCCGCTCAGGCGGCGCCGGCGGTCAGAACGTCAACAAAGTCGAATCCGGCGTGCGACTCCGCTACCAGTTCACTGACCCCTACACCGGCGAGCAGGAAGAAATCCTCATCGAAAACACCGAGACCCGCGACCAGCCCAAGAATAAGGAAAACGCCCTGCGCCAACTCCGCTCCATCCTCTACAACAAAGAGCTTGAGCACCGCATGCAGGAGCAGGCAAAGGTCGAAGCCGGCAAGATGAAAATCGAATGGGGCTCACAGATACGCTCTTATGTGTTCGACGACCGCCGCGTCAAGGACCACCGCACCGGTCACCAGACCTCCGACGTCAACGCCGTGATGGACGGCGACATCGACGGCTTCATCAAAAGCTACCTCATGCAATTCGCCGCCGTCGAAGAATAATCCCCCCTTTTTCCTATAACAATGAGCCCGAGGCCTCCCCTCCGGGCTCATTGTATTTTTTTATAAACTTAAACAATCTACTATATCCCACTTTCACCCGCAAGTGAATTCTGACAATAAAGCGTTACGCGGTGACAACCCCTCCGGTCGGGTTCTCATCCCTCGGCGCTCCTTACAACAAAAGCCCGCCTGCGGCTTATCCCAGATAAGAGGGCGGGTTATTATTTTGGTATTATATTGAAAATACGTAGTTTTGCAAAACATCAGCTAATACATTTTTTATGATTTTACGCTACTTATTTTCGCTTCTAATAATTATAACCGCCGCCGGTGGAGATGCTCAATCTCTATCTGACTTCAAAGTAGAAAAGATTGAAAAACAGGTTAGTGATTTCCGGCTTGACTCAATCGATCTTTCCTCACCACTTAACTATTATCTTTCAAGAGCACAAGTACGTCTTTCAGGCAAGTTTAGGAATTGGCAAAATATCTCATCTTCAATGTTTGACTATAGCGCCAATGTACCTGACGAGATAATTACTGATGATTTTAGAAACTATGTTCTCAACGAACATATCGATTATATCGTAACCTATCGTGATTCGGTCGCTTCAATTATCACTCATAACGAAGGTGAGGATATCGTCATGTTGAATAACTGCTGGTTGGAAAACGGTAAATGGGTCAATCGCGGTCAAGGAGTTGCTGATGATTTAAATAAAGCCGAGGACGCACTATTTATACAGCTCCCCGAAGCACTGTATGATCTGCCCCGCATAGCTGTCATCAATGACTTGCCTGGCGACGTAACACCCTTTCTTGCTTATATATCAGAAGTTGAACTTTCGCCTGAAATGTTTCTTTTGGAGATGCTGAAAACGAACAAAATAGTAATCAGCGGCGAATATCACCGAAGGAAAGTTTCCTGGGATATGTTGAAGCGCCTTATCGAATTGCCTGATTTTTCAGATGCGGTCGGTTGTATCTTTATGGAACTCCCATCGTGGCATCAATCCACAATGGATACGTTTCTTAATAATGACACCATCAATTCCAATCTCATATTTCAAATTTTCCAAGACGAACAATTAAACGGTTGGTGGGATCGAGGAGAATATGAGTTTCTTTGTCAGCTTTGGGAATTAAACCATTCGTTACCTGACGCGAAAAAGATTAAAGTGATATTGGCTGACTATCAACCGCCATACTCCAAAATTTCGACCAAAGAAGAGGCACGGGAATTAGAGGACCGAAACACCCACATGGCTAATGTCGTAATCAATACCATACAAAATTCAACCGACAAAAGGAGCAACCTGTTTCTTGTAGGTTGCGCCCATGCTTATAAATCTAACCAATCCGGCATAGCCTCGGCAGCATTTGGAAAGGAAAATGAATTAACAGCCGGGGCACAGATTGCCAACGCACTGGGCAGCGATAAAGTCTTCACTGTTTTTCAACATGTGATGCCCGGCGACAATCATGGTGGTAATAAAACAGCAATACGAGGAGGGATATTTGACAAAGCGTTTGAATTGAACGGCAATAAACCGATCGGATTCAAGCTGGCTGATTCACCATTCGGCGCCGAACCATTCGATGGTATTTATGAAATCAAATATAAGACAGCTTCCGGATCGTATGCCGATAATTTTGACGGTTATCTGTTTTTAACACCGGTAGCTGATGAACCAAAAGCCAAACCTCTCACCGAAATATTTACTGATGATTTTGTTGCGGAAATGCAGCGTAGAGCCTTAGTACTGGAGTGTGACAATTTACGCCATATATGGTTTGGTCGTCGCGCGTCGGATCTAACCAAAGAATATATCATAGAAACATTCTCACAAGAATAGCCCTTTCCGCTGCTCTTGTTATAAGAATTTGCACCATCCCCACAAGTCCGAGGGTTCATTTTAACTATTTTGATTTCAAGAGTTAATAAGTCTTGCGCGGGTTGCCATCCGGCTTATTAAAGCATGAAGATCTTCGCGCTTTTCAATCGGAAGAAAGGATTCGTTTATCATTTCCGCCCATTTGGGCAGTGCTTTTGAGAACTTCTTGAAAACATTTGCAATAGCTTTCTCATCCATACCGCTGTCACGCATTGCCTTTTCAAAGTCCTCGCGTTTTATCTTTTTCTTCTTCCCGTTCAATGTCAAGGCAAGTTCTTCATCATCCTCCGGCATTACTATGGTCGTTGACAACAAGTCATATGCAGGAGTGAGCATATAATTAGACATTGGCTTGAATAGGGAGAAATTCTTCAGGTGCATGTCTGCGTTACCGATGATCCATGAGAAGAATACCACCTCCCAAAAATTGACAACATCCAATAGCGGCGCTGACGAATGTTGGCGTATAAGTCTAGCTATCCGCTCGTATGATCCTTTGTATTTATCTTCGGTCAACCGTTCCGACAACTGGCACATATCCTCCATCGCTATCTTTTCACCTTTTTTGGTGCGGTCGATGCGTCGGGTGATATAACATAGTTCTCCGTCAGCAAAGCGAATCAGAGAATGTGGCACTGTTTTTATTCCGGCTGCCTCCGCCAAGTGCATTACGAGATCCTCATTTTCGGGAAGATTTGCAAAGCGGTCAGTCTGGGGTTTAAGAATAAACCTTCCCCAAAGACCGACTATCGTGAATCTTTGTGGCTCGCCTTTAGAACCTCGCGATATATCAAGTGATAGTTTAGCTTGCACTCCTGTCACAGTCGTACTTGCCGTCACTATCTGCTTGGCCAATTCCTTTATATTGCCACGAGTATAAGGGAGTTCCGGAATAGAAGTTGATTCAAATATCTTTCGAGCACAACTTTTATGATAGTCCCTCTCTCCTTCGGCAAGTGGCTTATAGCAATAAAGACATTTATTCATCACCCACCTCCATTTCTTTTTCAGGTATGATACTTATGTTTCCAATGCAGTCCTTACAGCAGGCAAGTAACAACGAAAACCTGTCACGGGCAGATATCTTCCAGCTTTGTTCAGCGATGTCAAGTAACCATCCTTCCGGAATCAATCCGTCAAAAAATGGGAACAATACTTTATCTCTATAAGGCTTTTCTGTAAGTGGGAGGGTAAGACTTACGGCTTCTGCCTTATCTGATTTTAGAAAATCAGGATCATAGCGGAATTCATAGCCCATATCGTTTTCTGTCAGGATTCCGGCCAACGTGGAATTGATAAATACCTTTGCGCGTTTCATGATTCAATCTTTTTTCCGGGTACCATTTCAGAGCCAAATAATGCCAAAACCTGATTTACCTTATCAAGCCTGAGAGTTTCCTTGCCCTGTTCCAGCTCACGCAAAAAGCGTAATCCTACTCCTGATTTCTGAGACAGATCAACCTGCGTAAGCCCAAATTCCTTACGTTTCTCCTTAACATACTTGCTTAATTCAGTCATAATATACCCTTTTGGGTGCAAAAATAGTAAAAATATTTCATACTACACCATATAGGGTATAAAATTATGGAAATATTATAAATTATACCCTTTTAGGTATATTATAACAAAAAAAAGGACTGCATGAACTTATATCCCCCGGCGCTCCTTACAACAAAAGCCCGCCGCAGGCGAGCTTTCGTTGTGGAGCTGGAGGGATTCTTGCTTCGCAAGCGCTACGCGATTTCTTGCTTCGCAAGCGCTACGCGATGACGAACCCTCCGGTCGGGTTCTCATCCCTCGGCGCTCCTTACAACAAAAGCCCGCCGCAGGCGAGCTTTTATTGTGGAGCTGGAGGGATTCGAACCCTCGTCCAGACGCGGAACTAATGAGCTTTCTACATGCTTATTCTTTGTTTGGTTTTCGTGTACCGACAGGCCAAAGACAGCCAATCGTTACCTTATCCTCTAAGTTTTTAGGGCGCTTCGCGAGGCTTTCGGCGCCCGATTCCCGATTTACCTGCACCACCTTGTCGATCCGTCTCGGGAAATGGACAATCGGGTGATGTCTCGTCTCTGCAACTGTTGCAGAGATAAAGCTAATTTACTGTGCTTCAATTAGGCAGCGAGAGCGTAGTTATTTTCGCCATTTGAATTTTTGATGTCCCTGATTAAAGAGCGTAGCCATCATTGCTCTGCATGCTTACTCACCACCTCTACACGCTGTCAAAACCGGTCAACCCCATGTAGTTTCTTATAGTGGCTATAAGGTTTGCAAAATTAATACATCTCAGTGAGATATAAAAACGCCTCAAGTGGATTTAACTTTAATTAACTTTATTATATATCTTAACGCGGTCAATCCTTGCGCTCCATATCGGCCAGAGCCGGGAGGCGATAGGCTTTCCACGCGAGCAAGAGGGCTACGGCGGTGACGGCCACGAATGCGATGGCTGCGGAGTGGAACATATTTCCCAGACCTACGAGCGGCGACACTACGGCTGCAAATACGTATTTAACCACGCTCAATATCGCCGATGCCGTGCCTGCTTCCTGACGACCTACTTCCATCGACAGCGTGTTGGCGCTCGAGAATATCATACCCGAAAAGAGCAGCATGGGCGCGGCAAACAGTTCGTAGAGCCAAAACGGTGCCTCATGCCACATCACCAGAGCCTCGGCTACGGCAAACACAAACATACCTACGCACCCCACTACCATTCCCTGCTTCATGACCTTGAATTTCAATGCCAGTGTTGAGCCAGCGCTCATCGCCAGGGCATTCCCGCCGAATATGAGTCCGAAAGTTATGGCGCTGTACCCGTAGTGTGTCTGAATAATAAACGGCGCCGACGCTATATAAGCGTAGAGCAGACCTATAGCCACCGCCTTGATGGTGACGTAGATCATAAAGCGGCCGTTGCCGAGCAGTGAGCGATAAGCTTTTGCGTAGTCGCTCAGGCTGCGCGCCTGAAGGCGTCGCTGAGGCGGGAGGGTCTCATTATAGCGTGTGGTCCAGAATGTCATGCCTATGCCTATCACGAGGAGCACCACGAATATACCGCGCCAGCCTACCCAATCGGCCATAAAGCCGCCCAACACAGGGCCGAGCGCCGGAGCTATACCGTTGATTGCACCTACGATCGCCATGAGCTTGGCGAGCTGACGTCCCATATACACGTCGGCGGGGATAGAAGTTGAGAGCACCATGGCGCCTCCGGCTCCGAGGCCCTGAAACAGACGGCAGATGATGAAAAACGTGATGCTCTCGGAAAACAGTGATACAGCCGTGGCGACCACAAATATTATGAGCGATATTATCAATATCGGCTTACGCCCGTAGCGGTCGCTGGCCGAGCCCCACAATACGGAGCCAAGCCCCATGCCTATCATAGCCATCGAAATACCCATCTGGGTCATCGACGGCGTGGTGTGAAACTCCTTCATCATCGAAGGAATCGTAGGAAGATACATATCGTTGACCAGCGACGAAAAAGCTCCGATAATGGCGATGAATACCACAAAGAGCGCATAACTTTTCGGCGCCGGCGACAGAGTTGACTGAGCCTGCGTTGAGGAAGATTCTGATGCCATGTGATTAATTTTTTATTTAATTAACACATGGCATTTGGGATTGGTTCACAATAATGCCGATGCCGCCGTCAGCGCAGCGAGTCGTTGAGCAGGCGGGGTGCCACGGAGTCGAGCACCTTCTGCGCCTCGCGGGTGCGCAGCCACTCGTCTATGGCCGTCACATGGCGCTGATTGTGGATGTCGGTGCCTATATAGTCAACCAGCCCGCGCTCTACAAGGTGAAGCGCCACATTCTTCTCGCTTTTACCATAATAACCGGCAAGACTGAGGAGATTGATCTGAAAGCGGTTGTCCTGAGCATGCAGGCTTTCATAGCGTTCCGGGTGATGACGGTAGTAGGCATACCGCTCGGGGTGAGCAATCACCACGTTGTAACCTTCACACTTCAGCTCAAACAGGAGCGCATCGAGATTAAACGGCTCCTGATACCAGGGCAGCTCCACGAGCAGCACATTGCCCGGAAGCGGGGTGACATTCCCGGCCTTGAGCTGGGCGGCAAAGAAGTCGTCGAGACGGTTTTCGCTCGATCGCGTCACCTCCACCGGTGAGCCGCTTGCAGCGAGAGCGGCGCGTAGCTCGTCGAGCGCCGGATCAAGCGTGGCGGGAGTGTTTTCAAATGTTCCTTCCGTGAGGTGCGGCGTGGCTATGATGCGGTCGATGCCCCAGCCGTGCATCTGCTCTATCAGCTTCACCGATGTCGCGGCATCGGGCGAGCCGTCGTCCACGCCCGGCACGAGATGACAGTGCATGTCGGTGGTAAATGGCAACGTTACCTTACGGGGCTGACGGGAAAAGAAGCTGAAGATTGACATGATTATACTATGTTATGATGATTTTCCGCGCAAAGATACATAAATATTTGTAAGTGACAAATATCCGACGACCGCATAAAGGAGGCTCACATCGCATTTTTTATTGAATATTGTAGAATGTAAGATATGATTTTACCGGAAAAGTGTTGCGGAATAACGATTTTGTGTTATTTTTGCAGTTAAAATCTCAGCTAATATGGAACAACGTAAGCTTAAAATCCGCGACCTGACGCTGCGTGACGGTCAGCAGTCGCTGTTTGCAACCCGCATGAATCAGGCAACCATCGACCGACTGTTGCCCTACTACGAGAATGCCGGTTTTTATATAATGGAAGTATGGGGCGGTGCCGTGCCCGACTCGGTGATGCGCTACCTCAACGAATCGCCCTGGGATCGCCTGCGCATCGTGTCGAAAGCCATGAAAGGAAAATCGCTCCTTTCGGCGCTGTCGCGAGGCCGCAACCTCTTCGGCTACGTGCCTTACCCCGACACCGTGTTGAAAGGATTCTATGAAGAAGCTATCAAAAACGGCCTCAACGTGATGCGTATCTTCGATGCGCTCAACGATATCGACAATGTAAAGGAATCGATCAAGCTCATCAACGAGCTCGGCGGCATAGCCGACGGCGCCGTGTGCTACACCGTCGATCCCAAGCCCGAGAAGCCCGAGGGCGGCCTGATGTCGAAGCTCAAAGGTCTTTTTGCAAAAGAACCTGAAAAGATATTTACCGACCGCTATTTCGTCGACAAAGCCAAGGAGATGGAAAGCCTCGGTGCCAAGATCATCACCCTCAAGGATATGGCCGGACTTGTCAACCCGCTCCGCGCCGCCTCGATCATCTCGGCCATGAAGAGCGAGCTCACCGTGCCTGTCGATTTCCACACCCATTGCACCCCCGGCTACGGTCTGGCATCGGCGCTCATGGCGATAATCAACGGCGTAGATATTCTCGACACCAACATATGGTGGTTTGGCGGCGGCTCGGCTGCACCCGCCATCGAACTCGTGTGGACATTCTGCCAGCGCCTCGGTATCGAGGTAGAGTGCAACATGGAGGCCGTGATGGAAATTCAGCATCACCTCTTTGAAGCCCGCAAGGAGCTCGCCGCATTTGACCTCAACAAAGACAACTTTCCCCGCCCCTACAATCCCCTCAAAGACGAGCTCCCCGCCGACATCCTCGCCCTCTTCGACCAGGCTATCGTCATGGCCAAGGCCGGCGACGAGGAAGGTCTGCTCGAAGCATGCCACAAGATCGAGGCTTACTTCAATTTCCCGAAGCCCAACCTTCTGGTGAAGGAAGCCGAAGTACCCGGCGGCATGTACTCCAACATGGTGGCTCAGCTCCGCTCGCTCGGCAGCGAAGACCTGCTTGAGGATGCCATGAAGCTCATCCCCAAGGTGCGCCGCGATGCCGGTCTCGTACCTCTGGTTACCCCCACGAGTCAGATCGTAGGCAGCCAGGCCGTATCGCTCGCCCTCGACCGCAAGAAAGGCAACCCCGACTACTCCAATCCCTCCAACCAGTTCATATCGCTCATAAAGGGTGAATACGGTCACACTCCCGTGGCCATCGATCCCGAGTTCCGAGCCAAGATCACCGGTTCGGCCGAAGAGCGTCCCTACGACGTGTCATCTTACCGTAAGCCCGAGAATCCCGTGCTTGCCGAGCTCGGCGACCGTCAGCTGGCTGCCAACGTCGAGGAGATGCTGCTACTCGAACTCCTTCCCTCCGTTGCCAACGGATTCCTCCGCAAGAAGCGCGAGGCCGAGCATCAGATCGAAGAAGCCGCCAAACCCAAGCCCGAGCCCACTGAGGAAGAACTGCTCATGGCCGAGCCTATCACCGGCGACGTAGTCACCGCTCCGATGGGTGGCCGCATCGTGGCGCTCAATGTCAAGAACGGTCAGGCCGTGAAGAAAGGCGAGATCCTCCTTGTCTACGAGGCAATGAAGATGGAAAATGACGTGGTGGCCGAACACGACGGACACGTGAAGCGTGTATTCGTGAAACTCGGCGACGTGGTAGGCACCGAAGCCCCCATGATCGAATTTGTGGAGACAGCCGCTGAGCGCGCCCCCAAAATCAAGCCTGTAGGATAAACAACACCAACTTCAATAAAACAGAAAAGCCCCGGTGACCGTATACGACGACCGGGGCTTTTTCTGCTATATTGAGATCTTGCGAGTGTTAAAACGCTCCACTTGCTTGCGTGAAATAAAAATATTGCATAATTTTGCACCCGCAAACGAGGCTTACACCTCGCGGAAGATTACATTTCCTTGGCAATTCGGCGCAGAGACGCTGAAAGGAATGGGACGGCCCTTCTTCCATGCCTCAGGGCAAAAACATCGACATAACCTGCATCCCGTCTTGCAGAATTATTCAGGCAGCGATACTGTCAGAGCAACTTCATGCTCGGCAGTATAGCCACCCGTATGATTCGAAGCAAGAAGGGAACACAGCAATAGCGCGAGCGTTGCCGGCTTCTAATCATGAGGTCGGCAACGCTCGCTTTATCCGTGCACTTAATTATCCTTATCATTAACCAACTAAAAACTCAAAGTAAAATGAAAAAACTCAAATTTCTTGCATTCCTCATGATGGGAATCGTGGCTTGCTTCGGCCTTACCTCCTGTGGCGACGACGATGATGATGAACCCGGCGATGAATCTTCTGTCGTGGGCACTTGGGTAGCAAAGTATTACGATGATTCAGAAGGTTGCGGCAACGTTACCGAGACCCTTGAATTCAAAGCCGATGGCACTTGCTCAACCACTCACCGCTGCGAAGATCCTTATGAAGGAGTAGTCAAAGCGAAGGGTACTTACGTAGTTCTCGGCGACCCCGAAGATGGTTGCTACATAAGAATGAGACTCATGTTTGACGACGAACCCGGAGTCTATGAAACCGTAGAGATGTTTGTTAAGCGTCAGGGTAATAAACTCATCGCGTATAATGATGAGGGCGAAACCCTTACTTTAACCCGCAAATAAAACACACACGCATATTTCACCCAATCGGCTTGCCGGGCAAGTGCCCTGCACGCCGATATTTTTTTATCTATGGAGCGGGGGTCGCCGACCCCCGCCTGCAATGCAAAAAGGTAACTTATCACCAATTCATGTTGTCGCTGCGGCGGGGGTCAGCGACCCCCGCTCCATAATGAATCAAGCCGCCATTTGTAGCTTGGCTGGCTCGTCGAGGGCGGGGATGGTGGAGAGCCACTTGAAGATTTCGCGGTAGAGGGGAATGACGATTCCGCGCGCCGAGAGGGTGAGGTCGTGTAGTCCGCCCATCACCATAACACATTTCACGTGCGGGCCGAGTTCGAGACCGTATTTCTTTATGTCGTTCACGTCGAGCACCCCGTCGGCACGGTTGTGCTCCTCGGTCCAGTCGCTGCCGTCGACACTCGCGCCGGAATACATCAGCAGTATCGGCACTTTAATATCCGCCTTCCCGTCGCGAAGCGCTTTCTGCGCCTGAGTTATGGCGCGTACCCATCCGGCAGTGACGGGCGGCGACTGCGAGAGCTTTTTATTCGTGTCGTAATTCCAGCGGCCGTGATGCCCGGCAAGCAGGCTTTCGGCATAGGCCGTTGACTCGCCTTGCGGTATTTTGAGATTCGGAAACAGTTTTCCCACCCACGACACCGCGCCGATGATTTTCTCTTTCCAGCCCTGATTCCAGTCGAGGAAAGGACTGTTGAGTATCAGAGCGTCGACGGCGTTCTTGGCCTCGCTGCGGCTGCGCGACATGTAGAGAGCCGTGATAAGGCCGCCCGTGGAGTGTCCCATCAGCACTATGCGGTCAATTCCGGCGCGTTCCATATCCACGAGCGCCGAGTCTATATCGGGAAAATATTCCTCAAGACTCAGGGCTTCGTAGCGCTTCTGTCCCGGAAGAATCGAGCGCCCGTATTTACGCAGGTCGACTGCATAGAAGTTATAACCGCGCCGGGCAAATTCGTCGCCCATCTCGGTGTTGAAAAAATAGTCGTTGAAGCCATGCACATAGAGCACTCCCGGCTTCGACGGGTCGGGCACGCCTTTGCGTATTATCGTCGACACCACTTTGCCCGAATAATCGTCGGGTTGCACCACGGTGCGACGGAAATAGGTGGAGTCGGTATCGGCGGCGTCAGATGTCCAAAGTCCCGCCGCTGCCTGTAGAGGCAACAGCAGGACGAGCGACAAAAGTATCTTTACGGATTTCATCTCATATTACTGTATTGCGGCTGCACCGGGACGGGGAACTTGGAGAAAAGCGTCTGCACCGCCTCGGCAATGCCCTTGAGATTGCGGAACTGCGAGTCGCCGTTTTCGAGTATCGTGGCAACCGAGGCCGAGAACAGAGCCGTCTTGGTATCGGTGTTGACCATATCCATCGTCAGCACGCCTTCCTTATATATTCCGGTGATAACCTGCGCATTGGCATAATAATTATAGTCATATCCGGGCCAGTAATAACCGCGGGGATACATGAACCACGGGCCATAGCCCTGATAATAGGGGCCGGCATAGGGATAAGGAGTGCCCGGCGGTATGGCGGGCGCTGTGGCTATCTGCTGGCTCACTGTCAGGCCGATATTGATGAGCAGGGGCGACGACGGATCTTCCGTATAGCCGCGCTCGGCCATCTGCTCGCGTATAGCAGCGGCGATATTATAGTAGGTCACCATGGTCATCGTGGGCGGCAGATTCTGCGCGTCGGGGGTCACGATGCGGAATGTCTTGTACTGAGCAAGGTCAGCGTCATTGTAGGTCTGACTGCTCACCAGGGCGAAAGGCGAGCAACTGTTGAGCACCAGCATCACCATCGCCGCAAGGCTGAAAGAGAGAATCTTTTTCATAAGCGTGAGGATATTTGTTAATGAAATATCAACGCGCCGGTAGCCTCATTTGTTCAGGCAAACAGATTGCGGAACAGTTCGTCGACCTTACCCACTTCCACGATCTTCATGTCATAAGCCTCCGTGTCGATACCTTTGAGATTGTTGCGCGGAATGTAGAGCGTGGTCATGCCGAGCTTGTGAGCTTCGCTGATACGTTGCTCTATGCGGGTGACGGGACGTATCTCGCCCGACAATCCCACCTCGCCGCACATGGCAGTCTTGGGGGGCACGGGGATGTCGACGTTGCTCGACAGGATCGAACTTATCACCGCAAGGTCGAGCGCGGGATCGTTGACTTTCAGTCCGCCGGCTATGTTGAGAAACACATCCTTCTGCGCGAGTTTGAATCCCACACGCTTCTCCATCACGGCGAGCAGCATATTCATGCGCTTGGCGTCAAAACCGGTCACCGACCGCTGAGGAGTGCCGTAGGCGGCGGTGCTCACCAGCGCCTGCACTTCGATCAGGAATGGCCGTATGCCCTCCATAGTCACGCCCACAGCCACGCCCGAGAGCTCCGTATCACTTGCCGTAAACAGCATCTCCGACGGATTGGTGACCTCGCGAAGTCCGCGGCGGCACATCTCATATATACCCAGCTCCGAGGTGGAGCCGAAGCGGTTTTTGATGGAGCGGAGTATGCGGTAGAGGTGGCGGCTGTCGCCCTCAAACTGCAACACGGCGTCGACTATATGCTCCAGCACTTTCGGGCCGGCGAGCGAGCCTTCTTTATTAATGTGGCCTATGAGAATCACGGGTACCCCTGACTCCTTGGCATATCGGAGCAGCTGCGACGCACACTCGCGCACCTGCGACACGCTGCCGGCCGACGATTCGATGTCGTCGCTCGCTATGGTCTGGATTGAGTCGATTATGAGTATACCGGGGTCGACCTCGGCGATATGGTGGAAAATATTGTCGAGCGATGTCTCGCAGGCTATAAACACATTGTCGCTCGGGCGGCCTATGCGGTCAGCGCGCATCTTGATCTGCCGCGCGCTTTCCTCGCCCGAGATATAAAGGATGCGGCGCGACTTTATCGAGAGAATGTTTTGCAACACAAGCGTTGACTTGCCTATACCCGGCTCGCCGCCTATAAGCACCATCGAGCCTTCGACAAGACCTCCGCCGAGCACCCGGTTGAGCTCCACACTCGGCATCTTGATGCGCGACTCCTCGGCGGCCACTATGCTCGACACCGGCGTGGGTCTCGACTGGGGTGCCGCTTTCCCGCCGCGCACTCCGGCCGATTTTCCCGAGCGGGTCGCGGGGATTTTTTCCTCAACTATCGTGTTCCATTCGCCGCAGGCCGGGCACCGGCCCTCCCACTTGGGAGTCTCGTTGCCGCAGGCCGTGCAAAACCATGCTGATGTCTTAGTCTTTGCCATAATATTCTTTTCTTCGGAATTCCGCCACAGTGATAGCCGCGGCCACTGCTGCATTGAGCGATTCGCCCTGCCCCTCGGCTGTGAATGCCGGGATGGTGATGCGGCGCGTGACGGCTGCCCCCACTGCATCACTTATCCCGTGCCCCTCGTTACCTATCACAATCACCCCGCCTTTCGCGGCCGGAAGGGTGTAAAGATTCTCGCCGTCGAGAAACGTGCCGTAGATCTCCGTATCCCTTACCCCGGCAAGCACTTCGGGTAAGTCGCAGTAGCTCACCTTGACGCGCGCTATCGCGCCCATCGTACCCTGCACAACCTTGGGGTTGAACACGTCTACGCACTCACGCGAGCACCACACCCGCTTTATGCCCATCCACGCCGCCATGCGCAGTATCGTCCCCATGTTGCCGGGATCGCGCAGGTCATCGAGAGCGAGTATCAGTTCGCCCGGGGCCGGAGGCGCGGGCGAAGCCGCCACGTCGGGCAGTTCATACACCGCAATAATATCGCGTGGCGTGGTGAGCGACGTCATGCGCTCGAGATCGGCGCGGGAGCACGGCACGATCCTGTCGGCCACATGCGGAAAACGGCGCGCAGCCTCATCGACAGCCTGACGGGCCACCATGAGATAGCGCACGCTCATCCACGGTAGCGTATCCTCCACTATCTTCATACCTTCGGCCTTAAAGAGGCCGTGTTGCCTGCGGTGCCGCGCATCATCGAGCGCCGCCACCATCTTGCGCATCGCGTTGGTAAGTTCAAGCATTGAATTATTGTATAATTAACACTTTATATCTTATATCACTATATCTTATATCACTGATGAAAATTATGAGCGCCCATCGGGCGCTGAATTACTCGTAACCGCCGTCGCCGCAGCCCCGCGGAGGCGCCGGCGGAAGCGAAGTCAAATATCTTTGGCGTCCGAAGGCCGCCGAATGTAGTAGCCGCTGCAATGGTCATAACAACATTCAACTCTCAACATCAAACCCATATTCAGTCAAAAAATCATCATATTCTTCAGCAAATGACTTATGCCTGTGATGCTCCTTCTGATTCTTGATATAGCTGATGCGTATGTCACGACGGGAACTCTCCACAGAGACACAAGCATAACCCTCGGCCCACTTTTTCCACAGCGGAAAATTTCGGTTGGCGGTCATGAATTTACTCGATTCACATTTCAGCAATCTTACGAAATCAGCTATTGCCGTTTTAGCCGGAACATCGCATAATATATGGATATGATCAGGCATTCCTCCTATGCGCCACACTTTGACCCCGCGGTTCGTAGCAAAATTGTATATGAACATATACAGCTCGCGCTCATGCGCCTCATCTATCACGCATTCGCGTTGCCAAGGTGAGAATATTATGTGGTATGTCAACTGAATATGACTCATATTTTTGTGCTGCAATTTTGCTTATCAATCGGCGGCCTGCGGGCGCCTTGTTGCTTTACGTTCTTTTCCGCCGACACCTCCGCTGAGCTACGGTGGCGGCGGTTACGAGTAATTCAGCGTCCTGCGGACGCTTTTCTTTATCCGGCTCACTCCTCAATTGGGCGCTTTTCGGCATCCTGACCCTCCATTCTATTTAAAAAGGGAGAAGCGGGCAGGTTGCTGCGCCGGTTCTCCCTTCTGATGGATTATTGCTGATTATCACTCGGCGGGCTGCACCATTGCCTTGAACTCGTCGAGGGTCTTGGCCTCATGGTCGAGCGTGATGGCATTTTCGATGGCGGTGTAGAGCTTGGAGTTGAGCACCTGATCGAAGATGCGGTTGTGGGTCTCTTTGTTTTCAAGCTGCTCCTTGGCATACTTGGTAAGGATCTCGTCGTCGAGGCCCTGCAGACCGTACTGCGCAAACTGGCGGGCGGTCATGAACTTGGCCAGATCAAGCATCTCGGCTTCGTCAACCTTGATACCGAAGGCGTCAACGAGGTTTGACTCGATTACATCATGCTCGATAAACTTACGGTTGGCCTCGAAAGCTGCTTCGGGATCCTCGGCGTCGGCAAAGAAGATCTTCTTGATGGTCTCCTTGGGGAGTTCCATGTCGGCATACTTAGCCATGAGTTCTTCTTCAAACTTATTGCGGAAGTAGATGTGGCTGTTGGATGAGAGCTCACCTTCGATCATCTTCTTCACTTCGGCGCGATATTCCTCTTCGTTGTGCACCTTGTCCTCACCGAATACCTGCTTGTAGAACTCTTCGCCGAGCTCAGCGGGGATATTTACGATGATTTCCGATACATTCATCTCGAAGTTATCCTTCATATCGGCTGCGATAGCCTTGTCGATGCCGAGCATCGAGGCGATTTCGGCAGCGTCGCCGCCGGTGGCTTCCCAGGGATTGAACACCACCTTGTCGCCGGGCTTGCAGTCGGCAAACTTGGCAGTCTGCTCCTTGTCCTTGAAATAGAGGGGGAACACGATGCCGTTGGTCATCTGGATAGCGCCCTCGTTGGTGTTGATTTCGCCATCGGCGTTAAGCTGCATGATCGAGCCTTTCACCACAGCGTCCTCCTCCATCTTCTCGCCGGGCTGCTGCTTGCCGAAACGCTTGCGGAAAGCCTTGTCCTGCTCGTCGACCATCTCGTCGGATACGGTGATGTCGTAGAAGGGGAAGTGGAAATCCTTGTCGAGCTTGATGTCGAGGGTGGGAAGGAGTGCAACATCGTAGGCAAACTGCTGGTTGCCTTCGAGAGCCACTTCCTTAACCTCTACGGGCAGAGGATGACCAATCACGCGGAGGTTGTTTTCCTTTATATAGTCGATGATTGCGCGGTAGACCACGTCGTTGAGCACGTCGGTGGCAACCTGCTTGCCGAAGCGGCGCTTGAGTTCGCCGAAAGGCACGTGACCCTTGCGGAAACCGGGCAGCTGGTGAGTGCGGCCTATCTCTTTTATTTTTTTGGTCACTTCATCTTTGTAGTCGTTTTCATCGATGTCCACGGTAAGACGCAGGTCTACCGGGCTCATGTCCTGACGGGAAATATTCATTTTACTGATATTTAGATTGTTATTATTATTTTCTTATCTCTTTTCGAGCGGGGGCGCTCTTATTAAGGTGCAAATTTACAAAAATTTCTGCAATATTCCTAAACTTTTTGAGTGCGGCACGTGTAATATTAAATGTATCAGCTTTACTGACAATTAAAAATATTAACAATATAAACCCACTATTGAAATGAAACGTATCAAGCTCTTCGGAATCTCAGGTCTCGCAGCATTAGTATTACTCACCACCGGCTGCTCGTCAATGACCAATACAGGCAAAGGCGCCCTCATAGGCGGTGGCGGCGGCACTGCGCTCGGCGCAGGTCTCGGCGCCCTCATAGGCGGCGGTAAAGGTGCTGCCATAGGCGCCGCGATAGGTGCTGCCGTAGGTAGCGGCGCAGGTGCCCTCATCGGCAACAAGATGGATAAGCAGGAAAAGGAACTCAAGGCTCAGCTGGCCGAGCAGGCCAAGGTTGAGCAAGTCACCGACTCCAACGGCCTCCAGGCCATCAAGGTGACATTTGACGGCGGTATACTCTTCCCCACCAATGGCACTTCGCTCAGCGCTCACGCCAAGCAGGATCTTACCTCATTTGCCGCCAACCTCAACGAAAACCCCGGCACCGACGTGCAGATCAAGGGTTACACTGACGATACCGGCACACTGGCAGTGAACGAGCGCGTAGCCACCGGACGTGCCGACGCCGTACGCAATTATCTGCTCAACAGCGGCGTTGCCGCCAACCGTCTGTCGGCCGAAGGTCTCCCGATGCAGGATTACATCGCCTCCAACGCCACGCCCGAAGGTCGCGCCCAGAACCGTCGCGTGGAAATCTACATCACCGCCTCCAAGGAGATGATCGAGCAGGCCAACGCCGGAACACTTAAATGATTAAGGATTAACGATTAATCCCGATTCCTCCCGATTAATCCTGATTCCTCAAAAAAATTAATCCCGATTAATCTCGTTTTCTCGAGATTAATCGGGATTTCTTATAATCATTAATTCTTAATCATTAATCTTAATCGGTATCGGCAGCTTTTTGCTCTCAGGCTTCTTGATGCCGTCGCGGATAAGCAGGGCGTCGATAGTGGGATCCTGACCGCGGAAGCGGCGGTAGAGCTCGGCGGGATTCTCGGTGCCGCCTTTCATGAGCACGTTGGTGCGGAACTTCTCGGCGGTCTCCGGGTCGAAAATACCGTTTTCCTCAAAGTAGGCAAAAGCGTCGGCGTCGAGCACCTCGGCCCACTTGTAGCTGTAGTAGCCGGCTGCGTAACCGCCCGAGAAGATGTGGGAGAACTGGGGCGACATCATCATGCCGTCGACCGGCTCGAATATCTTTACCGACTCTCCGGCCTGCTTCTCAAATGCCTCGGCATCCTCCACGGGCTGCTCTATCATGTGCCATGCCATATCGGTCAGGCCGAAGTTGAGCTGGCGCATACAGGCGTAGGCGGCGCCAAACTGTGCCGACGCGATTATCTTTTCCACTTCCTCGGCGGGGATAGGCTCACCGGTGAGATAATGGCGGGCGAAGCCGTCGAGAAAAGCGCGTTGGGTCAGGTAGTTCTCATTGAACTGCGAGGGGAGCTCCACGAAGTCGCGGTAAACGTTAGTACCTGACAGCGAGGCATATTTGGTCGACGCAAGCAGGCCGTGAAGCGAGTGGCCAAACTCGTGCAGGAATGTCTCCACCTCATAGGGGGTGAGCAGCGAGGGCTTCGACTCGGTGGGCTTGGTGAAATTCATCACTATCGACACGTGGGGGCGTGAGTTTTTGCCGTTCTCGTCTATGTATTGCGCCTTGAAATCGGTCATCCACGCGCCGGGACGCTTGCTCTCGCGCGGGAAGAAGTCAGTGTAGATCACGCCCAGATATGACCCGTCGCGGTCTATCACCTCATAGGCTTTCACATCGGGATGATACACGGGTATATCCTTGTTTTCCTTAAAGGTAAGGCCGTAGAGCTTGGTAGCGAGGCCGAAAACGCCTTCCACCACATTTGACAGCTCGAAATACGGGCGCAGCTGCTCCTCGTCGTAGGCATATTTCTGATTCTTGAGCTTGTTGGCATAATAGGTGTAGTCCCACGGATTCACGGTCACCGGGTGTCCCTCGGTTTTCGAGGCAAAAGCGGTGAGCTCCTCAAGCTCGCGGGTGAGGGCCGGACGGTAGGCATCGCGCAGCGAGGTGAGCAGATCCATCACCTTGTCTTTCGAGCCGGCCATGGTGCGCTGCAGCGAGTAGTCGGCATAGGTGTCAAAGCCGAGCAGACGGGCGATAGCCAGACGGGTGGCGGCTATCTCCTTGAGTACTTCCACGTTGGAGTATTCCCCCTGGGTGTTGCGGGCGTTGTAGAGTCGCCACATGCGCTCGCGCAGGTCGGGGCGCGACGAGTATTTCAGAAATGCCGAGTAGACGGGCTGGTCGAGGGTAAACAGATATTCACCATCGCGCCCTTTCTGCCGTGCGGCCAGGGCTGCGGCTTCCACCGAGCTCTCGGGGAGTCCGGCGAGGTCGTCGGCCGTGAGCCATATCTCGTAGGTATTCAGCTCTTTGAGCACATTCTGGCCAAACTTGGTGGTCAGCTCGCTCAGGCGCGACGACAGGCGGCGATACGTCTCGCGGTCTTCGCCCTGAAGCAGAGCGCCGTTGCGGGCAAACGACTCATAGGTGGTGGTGAGCAGCATCATGTCCTCGGGGTCGAGGTTAAGGCTCTCGCGCTTGTCCCACACGGCCTTGATGCGCTTCCATAGCGCCTCGTTGAGCGACACCGAGGTGGAATAGTCGCTCAGCTTGGGGCTCACGCGCATCGATATTTCCATCATCTCGTCATCGCTATTGGCCGAGAGCAGCGGGTAAAACACGTTGAGCACCCTGTCGAGCTGCTTGCCCGAATGTTCGAGCGCCACGATGGTGTTTTCAAACGTCGGCTCGTCATTGTTGGCGGTAATGGCATCGATGTCGGCCAGCGCGGCGGCGATACCGGCATCGATGGCCGGCTCATAGTCGGCGTTGGTTATGCGGTCAAAAGGCACGGTACCGTGGGGCGTGCCCGTGTATTCTCCTGAAAACGGATTGGTGTGAGCTTGTGTCATGATTGCAATAAACAGACTGATTGCGGTTAATAAAAATTTCATTTATATATGTATTAATATTATTTCTTCTGTAGGGACGCGATTTATCGCGTCCACCGTTAATGGTGCGATGCAAAAACTACCTTATGTTTCCGACGCGACGCAAAAACCACTTCATGTTTTCGACGCGACGCAAAAACCACCTTATGTTTTCGACGCGGACGCGATTAATCGCGTCCCTACCTACAAGCGGCTGCCCCTGTCGTGGGTAAGCCGGCGGGCTTCGTCGAGCACGATTCCCTCGATATCGGGGTCAACCCCTTTGTCGCGGAGCACATCGCGGTCGGCGGCAAACTGTATCATAAACCGGTCGAAATCAAAGTCGAGCATCGCGATGGCTTCGGCATAATGGCCGGCGGCCGCGCGACGGTCGCCCGTCACGAGGGCAAGGTGCCCCGCGTTGAGGCGGTCGTTGACCGTAAGCCCCTCACCGGCAGCGAGAATCTTGGCCGTCACCGCAGCTGCCTTCTCATAATTCCCGGTCATGAACGTCGCCCACGCTATCTGCCTGTCGGCGTTGCCGGGAGTGAGATAGTCCACCTTATAGAAATATTTCAGCGCTTCGTCATAGCGGCGCAGCTTCATGAGAGTGCGGCCTATGGTGAGGGCGAGTTTCAGATCGTCGGGCTCGTCGGCCTCGATGCGCTTCAGATAGTCGAGCGCCTCTTCATATCGCCCGGCCGACCGCAGCGTGGCCGCAAGGCGCCGCATGGTCCACCGCGACGTGTCGCCGAGCATTTCGGCGCGACGGTAGGCTTCGAGAGCCTTGTCATATTGCTTGAGCTGCTGATGCGAGTAGCCGGTCTTTTGCAGCAGCTGTATGGTGGGAGCGGTGAGCGAGGCAAGATTGCCGAGCATGTCGGCGGCTTCGATCCAGTAGCGGTTGCGGAAATAAAATTCGCCTATGAGGTTGAGCAGGTCGGGGTTGACGAGCGCGTCGCCAATCAGCGGCACGCGCAGCGGATTGACCGGACTGCGGAACGGATCGGTAAATTCGCCCTTGCGACGAAACAGCTTGAAGAATCGGTAGAGGTCGCGCGTGTAGTTGCGGGCTATCGTGCTGCGGCGGTCGCGCGCGGTGCCGGCCTCGCCCGCAGCCATCATCCCCATCTGGGTCGAGAATGCCCCTATCTGCCCCTCGAGCATCTGTCGCTGGGCGGCGGGGATATGGCCTATCGAGAGCATGAAGGAATACTTGTCGTTGTCGCAGAAAAGCGGTGTCGCCTCGATGGCTGCCGCCATCTGATCGCCGGCAAAGAGGCTCGCATCGGCATGAAACGGCGTAAACCAGTGGGATATATCGTTAAACCACGGGAATGTCTTCAGGTTGCCGAAGGTGCTCATCATCACGTCGGCGCCCTCCTCCTGCATCTCCTGTAGCTCGCGCAGCCGCGAGGCCACGCCGCTCTTTTCGAGCATCTCCTCCCACTCGGGATTGGCCTCGGGGTCAATCATCCCCTCGGGATTGGAGCGCATGTTTTTCTCTATGTCGGGGCGCAGCTTCATCATCTCGGGTATCACCTCGTCGGTGATCTTGCGAGTCACGCGGTCAGTGTCGCGGGTGCGTATTATCTGCATCAGAGCGTCGCGCAGGTCGGCGTCCATGTCGGGGCGCGTGTCGCGCAGCGCCGCCAGGCGATGGGCCGTGCGGCTCGAATAGAGCGCGTCGCCATGAATCCACAGCCCAAGCAGCAGCGACGTCAGCGCCCTCATCTCCACCCGCTCGTTGCCGGCATCGGCATAAATATCGGCCAGCAGAACCACGCGCGCCTCGTCGGGCCACGAGTCGAGTCCCATGAACACCGCCCCGGTAAGCATCTCCTTGAAATACACCGGCAGCGTGGCATCGGTGATCGCTTCGCGTATCAGCCCCGCAGCCTCGGCGCGAAGCGGATAGGCAGTCCACACATGCATAAACAGAGCGCTCTCCAGCGCCTCGCGACGGCTCACCAGCTCACGAGGCACATCGCCCGCAAGCGTGGCAAGTGAAATGTCACCCGTCACGCGGCGATACTCGGCCATCAGCCCAGCGAGCGACTCGGCTTCGCGCCGCCGCTCAAGAGTGCGCACCGTCGAGAAATACAGCGTCGACTCCGTAGGCAGCAACTTCTCGCGCTTGATTTCCAACGCCGTAGCATAAAGCTGCGCCATAATATCGTCGAGCAACCGGCGCCGCTGCTGATCATCCACGCCGTCGAGCGCATACCGCGACAGCAAACTGTAATTTTCCTCAGCGCGCGCTACAGCGTCGAGCGCACGGTGGGCGCCCGCGGCAAGCGCCGCATTGCGCAGCATCTCCGCGGCCTCATACACCCGCCGCGCATTAAGATACCCGCGCACCTCTATATCTATATTATTAATTGTATCCATAATCATCGTTGGGACGCGATTAATCGCGTCAACATTGAATGGTGCGCGACAACCGCACCACAAATATACAACAATTTCGGCAAAAACCATGCCACACCTCATCGCTGATTGTAGGGGCGCTACACAGGAGCGCCCGGCCGTGCAAAATGGTAATTTCATAATCAGCACACACCATCCATCGCCGTTGCCGCGCATCATCCCACCGCCATGCAAAAATGGTAATTTCTTAATAAAAATGAGGTTTAAAATAATAAATCGTTATCTTTGTACATCGCTAATCCCTATATAAGACATATGAAATTTCCCGAATTTGATTTCCCGATTCGAAAATCACCCCGCGCCGATTTTCACGATTATGACGAGGGGTGCTACTTCATAACTATCTGCACCTCCGGGAAAAGGCACTATTTCGGAGAAATACGCAATGGAGAGATGTCGCTTTCGGAAATAGGTAGATATGCTCTCGATATGCTTTGCTCAATCGAAAAACATTTTAAATATTCTCGCACACTGCAATGCGTCGTTATGCCCAACCACGTCCATGCAATAATATACATTTCATCCCATCTACATGAAGATGGATCTTACGGGCAAAAAGATTCCGCACCAACACCCACTCAACGCTCTCCGCTCTCCGTGACCATAGGAGGTTATAAACAACTGGTGACAAAATATGCTCATAAGCTCGGCATAAACTTTGGCTGGCAGACGAGATATCACGACCATATTATACGCGGATCAGCCGATGGTAATAACATTGTTCGATACATCGAAAACAATGTAGCCAATTGGGCCGAAGACTGTTTCCATTAATCCATATCCTGTAGGGACGCACACTGGGGTGCGTCCGGCAGAGCAATATGGTAATTTCATATTTGCACATCATTCCTCGCCGTGGTTGCGCACAATCCAAAGCCGTTGCCGCGCACCATTCATCGCCGTTGCCGCGCACCATCCAACGCCGTTGCCGCGCACCATCCAAAGCCGTTGCCGCGCACCATCCAACGCCGTTGCCGCGCACCATCCAACGCCGGACGCACCCCAGTGTGCGTCCCTACAGGAGCGCCCGGCCGTGCAAAATGGTAACTTCATATCTGCACTCCAATCCATCGCCGTGGTCGCACACCATCCATCGCCGGGCGCTCCTGTGTAGCGCCCCTACAATTCAAAACACGCATAATTATTAATAACAATCACCGTGGGCATCGCCCATATAACAAATTTAACAGATTTAACGCACGGATTTTCAAAAAAATATTATATCTTTGCGGCAAAGAAACGCAGTGTGAAATACGTGTTGGTATGAAGGTCATATCGCCTCTCGACCGAATTGGTCGTAATTGCTATAATATCAGCGGCTTATCCACAGGATTCACCGCCCGCGGCACTATACCTTATTGTATTTTACCCTCTCCCTGCCATGACAACCTTACACAACCTTACACAACTTCAAGACAATAATTATTAACCAATCAAATATCAATATGAAAAAATTTTTACTTTCTTTATTAGCGGTCTTCGCCACGACCTCTGCGTTTGCGGCGGAATCCGTGGAGACATTAACAACTTCGAGCTTTTGGCCTAAAAATACCTCCTATACAAGTAGCTCGGAATCTGATGGAGAATTCTTAGGAACTACATGGCAGGCCGTAAGTTTCAACAACAATAGTAACGGATGGACCAACATTCGTTGTGGAAGAAAAAACTATGCTTCTACAGCTTCTATCAGTAACAATAGCGCACTATCAGTAGCTGTAACCAAATTAGTTGTCAACACTGAATATATCAAAACAACTGATATCGGTAAAATAAACAGTGTTAGCCTTTCTATTTCTAAGAGTAGTACTTTTCCTGAAAGTGCAACTACCAAAGTTGCTTTCACCGGTTTTAACACTGGTGGAGACTGGACTTTTGATATACCGGCTGACGTAGTTGGCTTTAACCAATATTACAAGGTAGTAATTGATTGCGCAAGTGCAGGAAATAACGGATTCCTTGCTGTGAATTCACTTACGTTTACCACACAAACCACAATAGACTTCCCTAATCCTTTTGATGAGTCATATGAATTGGTAAAAGGGACTACCAAGAATTTTGTTTTAGCTGATGACGCTCCAACCTTTACTTCCGCCACATCAACTGACGATAATATTGCCGTCTATGATATCGCTACCAACGAAATTAAAGGCATCAACGCCGGTGAAGCAACAATTACTGTAAACTGGAACGAGCAAGGAACTTGGAATGCTGGTACTGCTTCTTTCAAAGTATCAGTAAGCGCTGATGGTGTTACCGAAGCAAACATTGTCATTGACCCCGCTGAATACACTGTTATGATCGGTGAAACTCTCAATGTAGAGTATCTTTACGACGGCGACGGTCAGCTTACTGTTACTTCATCAGATGAAAGCATTGCTACTGCAACTATCAAGGATGATGTAATCGAAATTAACGCACTTACCCGCGGTAAGGTAACCTTTACAGTATCGGCAGAAAAAACCGACAACTACACTTCAGCTAAGGCATCTTTCGTTGTAGAAGTTAAAGTACAGGAATATTCCGAATCCCTCAATTTCCCAAATCTCGAACTTGATAATTCAACGGTTCTTACTGAATATGAAGTAGGCAGAGTTGACTTTGAGTTCTCCACCGGCAACGGCTCTACTGATCCTGCATACTACACTTCAGGAACAGCAGCTCGAATTTACACTGGTAATACCATGACTATTTCAGTGCCTAATGGATATTTCCTCTTATCGGTTGAATTTTCTGTAACTCAAGGTTCTGTTAGCGGTACTTTCTCGAGCGGTGACTATAATTCAAGCAAAACTACTTGGTTTGCCGGAAAGGACACCAATATTGTTAGATATACACATTCAGGTTCACAAGTTCGTTTCTCTAACATAAAAGTTACTTACGCAAAGGCAAGCGACTTACTCGGTGAAATCTTCGAGCCTTCAGCATTTAACGATTTCATGCTTAATATTGGAGAAGATCTTAAGCTTGATTTAGGCGAAACTCACCCCGAAATCCGCTATACTTTCGAAGGAGACAAAATCTCTATCGACAAAGCTACAAATACCATTACCGCTCTTAAACCCGGTTCTGTAAAAGTTATCGCTGCTTGGGATGCTGTAGAAGGCGAATGGATTGCAGGTTCTGAAAAGTTTACAGTTTTTGTAAAATATGCTACTCTTGCTGATGTACTCAAAGATGCCCAGAACCCTGACAACGGCTACGTTAATGCCGGTGAGGTTTATGTAGGCAACTTCCCTGTTACTATCGTATCTGACAACGGCAATTATAACTATGTTACCGATGGTACAGCATGGGCTCTGTTCTATGTAGGCCATGATCACAATGATGGTGATGTTCTTCCCGCCGGATGGAGCGGTATCTATACTGATCAGTATGGTGTTCCTGAGTTCAATAACATCAAACATGATGAAATTGAAGACAAGAATATCGTAGAACTTAAAGAAGTAACTGACGAAGTCATCACCAGCGCCCGTGTAAATGAGGTACTTATTCTCAAAGATGTTGTACTTAGCGAGGCCACTCCTTCTGGTGACACTGAATTTATCGGCGTTGCTTCCGGCAACGAATACAACTTCGTAAATCGCCTTAATCTTCCTTCTGTCGAAGCAGGTTATTATGACATAAAAGTAGCTGTAAGCCTTGAAGATGGTAATGTTGTACTCTTCCCCATCGAATACACTGCACAGGAAGCCACTACCGCTGTAGCTCACGTTGATGCTGAGCTTAAGGTTGGAGAACAGATTAAGTTTACCGGTCTTGAAGAAGGTGCTCACGTTTACTACCGTCATGGTGGTGAGAACCCCGACCACACCAACGTATTCACCGAGGAAACCACTCCCGCCAACGCTCCCCGCAAGGCTGCTGACGTTGACAAGGCCTGGACCTACAACCACACCACTCACCCCCTCACCTATCAGGGCGAACCCATGCAGGTGAAGTACTACGCCAAGGCTCCCGGCAAAGCTCCCTCTGCTGTAAACGAACTCAACGTTGACGAAAACGGTTCGACCACCGGTATCGAAAACGTCGCAGTTGACGCCGCCAACGGTGCCGTTGAATACTTCAACCTCCAGGGTATCCGTGTCGTTAATCCCGAAAACGGCGTATTCATCCGCCGCCAGGGCAACGATGTCAAGAAAGTCGTTCTTTGATTAATGATTAACGATTAATCTGATCATAATAATTTATCGCCCGCGCCCCCAAAGCGCGGGCGTTATTTTATCTACCCGCTTCATAATCAATCCTGTAGGGACGCACACTGGGGTGCGTCCGGCAGAGCAAAATAGTAATTTCATAATCCGCACACCATTCATCGCCGTTGCCGCGCACCATCCAACGCCGTTGCCGCGCACCATCACCCGCCGTTGCCGCGCACCATCACCCGCCGTCGTCGCGCACCATCCGCCGCTCTCGGTAATCACCCCGGAGGGGTAGGCATCGGATTAACTTTTACCTTTGCATCGAAATTCAGAGTTAACATTTGGTCTCTGAATTGTTAATAAAAGACAGAGGCGGTGACCTAAGTGATTAACTAGCCACAAGAGCTATCCGCGGTTACAGTCCGCCTCTGTCTAATTTGTTGAA